>NZ_JAVDQG010000001.1:300000-600000 GCF_031454155.1 Desmospora profundinema | reverse complement strand
TGAACAAATAAACTATCGGAACGAGTCGGTGGAGTCCTATATGGAGCGACTGACTGATGGAACCGGGTTTGACGTCGTGTTTGACACCGTCGGAGGGGAAAACCTGGATCGTTCGTTCCAAGCGGCGAAACCGCAAGGAACGGTGGCCGTCATCGCCGCCCGCTCCACCCATGACTTGTCGCCGCTCCATGCCAAAAGTCTCACCCTGCACGTGGTGTTTATCATTTTGACCCAGCGGACCGCCGCGGGACGGGCCCATCATGGCCGGATTATGCGGGAGATCTCCCGTCTGGCCGATGTTGGAAAAATAAAGCCGCTCCTGGATCAACACCGGTTTACCTTCGAAGAAGCAGCGATGGCCCATCGCCGTCTGGAATCGGGGGAAGCGGTCGGCAAGATAGTGCTGGAAAACACACGCATCGGCTGAGGAATGTAAAGACGGTGCCCGGTTGGGCACCGTCCTTTCTTAAGGGTCAGCGGTTAACGGTGGAGTTGTATTGCTCGATCTTTTCCGTGATTTCCTTTTGGGCGTCTTCCAAGGCTTTTTCAGGGGTTTTTTGTCCGTTGATCACTTCTTCCATCGCCCGTTCCGTGATCTGGCGTGCTTCCGGGAATACACCCATCAGGGCTCCCTGTGTGGCCCGGTTTAACGTGGTTTCATGCAGCTGATCCACGGCTGTTTGAAATTGAGGGAACTTCTCCAAATTTTCCTTGACAGCCGGTTCATCGTAGGCTGTTTTGGTGATAGGGAAGTAACCGGTGTTGACATGCCAGTACGCCTGTTGTTCCGGAGCGGTCAGGAATTCGATGAATTTCCAAGCGGCTTCTTGCTCCGTTTCCGGACGATTGTTCAAAATGTATAGGCTGGCACCGCCTACAATCACGCCCCCTTCATCGGCTTCTTTCGGCTTGGGCAGGAAAGCGGTGCCCACTTCAAATTTATCGCCGACACTATCCACAATTCCCCGCAGGGAGGCGGTGGAGTCCAGTGTCATCGCCACTTGCCCCGATGTGAATGCTTTTTTGGTGTCATCCGTTTTGCGACCCAGGTTAAGGGCGACGCCATCATCCACCATCTCTTTCCACCAGGTGAGCGTCTGGACACCGGCTTCGCTTCCCAGGAGCGATTCGGTGGCCAACTCATCCCGCCCGTTGCCGTTATTGACCAGTTCGGCTCCCTGGTTGGCAAAGAACTGCTCCATAAACCATCCGTACAGGGCGAAGGAGGCCCCTTTGTTTTTTCCATCCGACAGTTTTTCCGCCGCTTTTGCCACTTCTTCAAAAGTGGTGGGCGGGTTTTCCGGATCCAGCCCGGCTTCTTTGAATTGATCCTTGTTGTAGTAGAGGATCGGATTGGACGTGTTGAACGGCATCGCGTTTAGTTGATCGTCGATGGTGTAGTATCCGATGATGTTTTCTTCCAACTGGGAGAGGTCGTAGTTCTGTTTATCGACAAAGGTTTGAATCGGAGTGATCAGGTTGGAGTCGATCATGTACCGGCTTCCGATTTCGTAGACTTGCACCATGGTGGGGCCGCTGTTGGAACCGAGGGATGCTCTCAGCTTATTGAGGCTTTCATCATATTCCCCTTGATAGACCGCTTCGACGACCACTTCCGATTGAGACTCGTTAAATTCCTTTACCAGGTGGTCCACTGCAGACTTCAGCTCGCCGCCCATGGAATGCCACCAGACGACTTTCATCTTGCCGTCGGTGGTTACACCGTCATCGGAGCCGGCACTGCATGCGACAGTCGTGAAGATCATTACGGTGATCATTGCAACAATCAGCCATGGTTTGCGGAAGGTTCTCATCATCAAATCTTCCTTTCGTAGTGGAAATGGAATGAGGTGGATGTGAAACATTTATAGGAAAGGTGAAAACCAGTTTTTACCCCTTGACGGCTCCGGCGGTGATGCCGCGCACCAGTTGCTTTAAGCCGAGCATCAGCAAGATCAGGGACGGTAAAAGAACCATGGCTACGCCGGCCAGTACGAGATTCCATGACATCATTTCCTGCCATTGCAACATGCTGATTCCGATCTGTACGGTCCGCATGCTGTCGCTGTTGGTAATCAACAATGGCCAGAAGTACATGTTCCAGGTGGTGAGAAACGCGTATACAGCCAATGTGCCGATCGCCGGACGGGAGAGCGGCAAGACCAGGGAGACGAAGATGCGCCAATGCCCACAGCCGTCGATTTTGGCGGCATCGATCAGATCCCGGGGGAGCTGGAGAAAAAATTGACGGAGCAAAAAGGTGCCGAAAGCCGTCGCCATAAACGGAACCGTCAACCCTGGATAACTGTCCAGCCAACCCCATTCGCGGATGGTGAGGTAGTTGGGGATGACGGTCACTTCCCACGGAATCATCATGGTGGAAAGAAATAGTGCAAACAGGAGCTGGCGCCCTTTAAATGGGATAAAGGCAAAGGCATAAGCTGCCATACTGGCCGTTACCAGTTGGCCGATCATCACAGCGGTGGAGACGATAAAGCTGTTTTTGATGAATTGAAGCACCGGCACCAGTTCATTCACCGTTGACAGGTTGTCTAAATATAGACTGCCGGGGAGCCAACGGGGCGGATAAGCGTCCATCTCTTCCGGCGTCATCAAGGCGGAGGAGAATGTATAGAAGATCGGATACAGAATGAGAATCGCCAGAATGGACAGGACGGCATAGTGTAATAAGTGTTTGGATTGGCGCCTGATCATTGGTAATGAACCTTCTTTTCAGCGAGTTTAAATTGCACCAGGGTCAACAGCAAGATGATCACAAACAGGACAAGCGCCCGTGCGCTTCCCGTACCAAACTGGAAGTGTATAAACGCTTCCCGGTACAAGTCGTAAACCATCACATTGGTGCGGTCAACCGGCCCGCCCTGAGTCATGATATGGATTTGGCCAAAGGCTTGGAAAGCGCCGATGATCGAAACGATGACCGCGAAAAATATCGTCGGAGACAGCATGGGCACGGTCACATGCCGAAACTGATTCCAAACGCCGGCCCCGTCCAGCTTGGCACTTTCATATAAGTGGTCCGGTATTCCCTGCAGTCCGCTTAACAAAACGATATAGAGGAAGCCGATATTCATCCAGACGGTCATCAGAGAGATGGAGAAAAGCGCCCAGTTTGGATCGGAAAGCCAAAAGATGGGGCCTACTCCAATCAGATTTAAAAAGTAGTTGAACATGCCCGAGCTGGGGTGGAACAGCAACATCCAGATAACGGATGCCGTTCCGACGGAGATGGCCAGCGGCAGGGAAAACGTAAATTGAAACAAGCGTATCCCCTTTATTTTTTGATGGGTGAGCACAGCCATTATCAAGGCGAGGATGATGCTGGTGGGGACGGTATACAGGGTAAACAGTCCGGTTACTCCGATGCTGTTGAGAAAGCCGGAGGAGGCAAACAATTTGACATAGTTTTCAATCCCGACAAAGCGGGCGATATTTCCCTGGGGATCGGTTAGAAAGAAGCTTAAATAAAGCGATTTGACCAATGGATAAAAGAGAAAGATGACAAACAGGAGAATAGAGGGAGCCAAAAATAGATAGCCGGTTGCTTGCTCTTTCCACTTCCACAGTGTATTCGTTTCCGGATGAGTCGTCAGAGAAACGGGTTTGATTTCTGTTTTGTTCATAGGTACCCCCTCAAAAATGGTTCAGCACTCATACGAAACTACTATAACGATCTGATTTTATCGTTTGGTTAAAGAAATCATGAAGATTTGACAAAAAACGTGGATAGGACGAAATAATAAGTAATATTGGGGTGAATTCATTTCCCGCATTAGCCAAAAGTCTAATTCTTTCAAAAAATAAATTGTATCTCACCATAAACGCCAAAAAGATAAGGCATTTAGCCTTGCCTAAACCTTTTGTGCCTTGGAACTTTATAGATAGAGAACTCATACACTATCAAAGTACAAGATAACTACTGGAAGGAGCATCCCATGAAATCACACCCCAAAAAAGAAAAAGGGCGGATCAGGAAGGCGGTTATACCTGCTGCAGGATTTGGAACGAGGAGCCTTCCGCTGACAAAAACGGTCCCGAAAGAAATGTTTCCGATATCCGGCAAACCTGCGATTCACTACATCATAGAAGAGGCTGAGAAGTCTGGAATCGAAGAGATTCTAATGATCGTGTCCCGTTCGAGAAATCTGATCATAGATTACTTTGACCGCTCTCCCGAGCTGGAAGCTTATCTGGTGGAAAAGAAAAAGGAACACTTATTAAATAAGCTGGTCTTGCCCAAGGTTCAGATCCAGTATGTACGGCAACTGACCGTAAATGGGCTGGGGGATGCAATAAGGCTTGCTAAGTCCTTTGTCGGCGAGGACCCCTTCGCGGTACTCCTGCCTGACGACATCATTCTATCGAATCAAAAACCCGGATTGGCCCAACTGGTCAACGTTTATTCGTCCTATCAATCCAATGTCATCGCGCTTCATGAAGTGAAATGGGAGGAACTTAAAAATTACGGGGTGATAGGGGGAAAACCAATCGAATCCGGCGTATATCGCATTACGGATATCATCGAGAAACCGGAAACATCCCCTCCTTCCAACTTGGCAGTGATCGGACGCTATATTCTGAAGCCCTCCATTTTCTACTACCTGGAACGGCTGGCTCCCGGTTCAGGAGGCGAAATTCAACTGACCGATGCTATCAAAGCCATGTTGCAAGATGAAAAATGCATGGGGAAGATCTGCAGCGGGGAGCGGTATGATATCGGAAAAGAAAGGGATTACGCTATCCTGGTGAACAGATTATGCGGCGGTTAACGCAGACTGCCACTGCCGTTCATAAGGATAAAGGAGGAAAACGTCGTGGTTTCCATTATTACCTGTACCGTTCGCCAAAATTTTATGGACAATGTCTTTCGTAATTATGCCAGCCAAAAAAATATCTATAAAAAAGAATTGATCATCATTCTAAACAGCAAAAAGCTGAATTATAGAAAGTGGGCACAAAAAGCAAAAAAATATCCGAATGTATCGGTTTACATGGTGCCTGATAAAACACTGGGAGAGTGCCTGAATTTTGGAATACAAAAAGCAAAATACCCTATAGTCGCCAAAATGGATGATGATGATTACTATGCCCCCCTGTACTTGCCCCAAGCCATTCATGCCCTGATAACCAAAGATGTCTCCCTGGTTGGAAAATACTCCAGGTTTACTTATTTTGAAGGTAAAAAGCTTCTCGCGGTGATGACCCCCCACCGGGAAAATAAATTTCATGACCCGGAAAGTTGTCTTGCCGGCGGCACCCTCGTATTCAAAAAAGATCTATTTCCTCGTGTGAGGTTTCCGGCGACGAATAACGGGGAGGACGTTTTATTTCAAGTCGAATGTGCGAGGAAAGGACACAAGATATATTCCACAGACCGTCATTACTACGTCTATATCAGACGGGCAAACCATCAATCACACACTTGGAGTGTAAAAGACGAGGATCTGCTCAAAACTTACTGTGAAATTATCGGTCGCACGCTCTATTACAAATGGTACGCCCAAGGAATCTATGAGCATTCATTCATATCCTGCACTCCATTTCACTCGATCCAACCCCAAAAAAGCCCCCGACGTTTGATCAAACGACCCCTTACTTTCAGAAGAAACCGTCTTGCGGCTCACCTGACCCCACGGCAAAGTCAACCTTGGTTGAATATCCGTCGACTGACTGGGGATCGACCTCAAACACTTCGAATCAGTCTCATGTCCACCAGGGTATAACTGCTAAATTTGGCCTCATCAACAAGGCATCCACACACAATACCGACATAATGGACATCGTTCTTTGTGATTATTAACCCCACCATTGTCCGAAAACAAAATCCATCCGGGATTGATGTACATTTTCTTGATATACCGTTGGGAAACGAAGTGTGACCATCTTTCTCGTTCCATTTCTCCCGACAATTTATATGTATCCATAAAGTCAGATCCAGCCCTAGGATCACAACATCGTCATATATTCATAAGTAAGAGAGAACGAAAAAGCCTCACTTCCTGAGCCGAGTCTACGGCAAAGGGGGTGAGGCTTATGAAATGGCTTCAATCAATCGCGACCCTGCTGGCCGCACTTGTCGATGTGGCTGGTCTCTTCCTGAATGAGCGGGTGTCAATCTTCCGTTTACAAGAAAATTCAAACTGCCCTTCTGACCCCAATCGTTTCAAAACCTGCTTTACCACCGATTTGATCGACTCCAGTTGTGGTGTCCGCTTCTATTGCTTCAATCTTCCTCTCGCATCGATTCTACTTGCTCCAGAATCCGTTTCATGGGGCGGATCCAGTTTAGTTTCATAATCTTTTGGGCTTGCTCTGCGTCTCTTTTCCGCAGGGCTTCGATAATCATGCGGTGTTCTTCCACCGACGGGTTGGACGGGAGCCAGGAGTTCTCCAGGAAGATGCCTTTGAACCGGCGAGTGTGCTTTTCCAGCACAGAGGTGAATTGTTCCAGGTAGGGGTTGCCGGTACTTTGCACAATCAGACGATGAAAAGATTCGTCCCATTCCATGGCATCATAGGACTGTCGATTTTGCAGGGCCCGGGCAAATTTTTCGTTCATTTCTTCTAATTGAAGCAGACTTTTCTCATCGATGGTGTGAGCGGCCAATTCCGCTGCAGTCGCTTCCAGCGCTGCCAGGGGGGGATAGAGACGATGGACATCATCTTTTTTGAGAGGAGTGACCCGGGTTTCCTTGCCGGGGCGCATTTCCACAAACCCCTGCAATTCCAGGATCTGTAGCGCTTCCCGAACAGGGGTGCGGCTTACTCCCAGCGCTTCGGCTAATTGTGAATCATTCACTTTTTCGCCGGGACGAAGGGTACCTTCGATAATCCATCGCTGAAGAAGTTGGAGGGCTTGCTCTTTGGCGCTGTGACGGTTGATTTGGATCGATTGATGAGGAATAGGCATAAAATCGCTCCTTTGAAATCGAGAGTTCGCAACGATCCTAACAAATCGGAGATTGTGCCACCATACAGAATGCGATATATTGCATACAGGAGGGTGGTGGCCTTGACCCATAAGAATTCGGACTGGCTCCGACGTTTCCAAGGAACCAGTATGGTTGTGATTGGAGCGGTGATGTGGGGCCTTTCCGGCACGGTGGCCCAGACGTTGTTTCAGGAAGCGGATTTTCAGCCGGGTTGGTTGGTCTCCGTTCGCCTGCTGACCGCGGGGGTGTTACTTCTGGCCATTCTGGCGGTGCGCAGGGGAGCGGGAACGATTTTGGCAGTGTGGCGGGAGCCTCGTGACCGCCTTCAGTTGTTGGTATTTGGGATCGGCGGGATGCTGGCTGTTCAGTATACTTATTTTGCCGCCATCGATGCCAGCAATGCAGCGATGGCGACGTTGCTGCAGTACTTGGGGCCGATGCTGATCTGTTGTTGGCTGGCCTTCCGATCGCGTCGCTGGCCGACTTCCTATGAAGGGGGAGGGGTCCTGTTGGCATTGGCGGGGACCGCATTGCTGGTGAGCGGCGGTCACGGCGGGAGTCTTTCCGTTTCGGGAACGGCCCTGTTCTGGGGGCTGGCTTCGGCGGTCGCCCTGGCTTTTTATACGTTGTATCCATCCCGTTTGCTTCCGCGTTGGGGAGCGGGGACGGTCGTCGGGTGGGCGATGGTGATCGGCGGCACCGGTCTTTCTTTTCTTCATCCTCCCTGGCAGGTGACAGGTACGTTTACCTTAGAGTCCATTCTCTCTATTTCATTCATCATTGTGTTCGGCACTTTGCTGGCTTTCTTCCTCTATCTTGACAGCTTGCGTTTGATCCGTCCAACGGAAACCAGTTTGTTGGCCTGTACGGAGCCGCTTTCCGCCACGGTCGCGGCGGTGGTGTGGTTAGGGGTTCCCTTCGGTGTCCCGGAATGGGTGGGAGCGGGTTGCATTATCGCCACGGTTGCCCTGCTCTCGTTGGAACCCCATACGCAGCAAAAAGCAGTCGAGCCCGCTTCCATTCCTCATGCAAAGGAGAAAACAGGATGAAGACAGCAGCACAGTTGACTGCGGTGGCTATTTTCTGGGCGGGCGTCTTTCATGTGGGCCATTGGACGATGGATGAGATGGAACCCATGACGACGGCTTTTCTCCGATTTACAGTGGCGGCAATCACCCTATGGCCGCTGCTGGTGTGGATGGAGCCGAAAGATTGGAGGGTCAGGCGGGGAGAAGTTCTCCCTCTGATCGGATTGGGATGTACCGGCATCTTTCTGTATAACGCCGGTTTCTTTTATGGATTGGAGGGTTCCGGTCCGGTCACCGCGTCGGTTGTGATCGCCTCGATCCCCATGGTGACGGCACTGCTATCCGCCTTGATACTGAAAGAGACGTTTACCGGTCGCCAAGCAGTGGGGCTGGTGCTGTCGTTTGCCGGTGTCTTTCTGGTTGTCACCGAGGGCCGGTGGGAGTTGGCGGGGTGGAAAGGCGGCGGGATTGCCTGGCTGACATTGGCTGTTTTTTCCTTTTCATTTTACACCATCTTGGGCCGCAGATGGATGGTTGGGATCACTCCCTTGAAAGCGACTGCTTATGCGACGGCATGGGGTGCGGTCGGGTTGGGGATCGCCGCTTTCTTCACCGGTGGATGGTTTCCGGAGCAGTCCTCTCTTGGATCCTGGTTGGGGATAGGGTATATGGCCTGGTTTGCCACGGTATGGGGTTTCGTTTGGTGGAACAAGGGAGTGGCCCGCTGGGGAGCGGGGCGTACCGCGGTTTTTCTGAATATGGTTCCTCTTTTCACCTTGCTGATTACCGTAGTTACCGGTGAAGTTCCCACCCTTTTTCAGATCACCGGCACATGCCTGGTGGTGGCGGGAGTCAGTTTGGCCACGATTCGCTGGAGCGAGCAGACTGTTCCCCTTGCTGCGAAAGAAACGCAAAAAAGCGGAAGTTGAATCGGCGCGAGTCTGCTTTTGTCGCAAAAAGCGGCTTTCCCGGATGGGAAGCCGCTTTTTGTGCGCATCATTATTGAATGCCGATCAGTTCGTCATAAATGGCAATCAAGGTGACACCCACCATGGCAAGGGTGAAAAGGCCGCCGATCAAGAACCCCGGCTTGTTACCCGTCCGCTTGTTATAGAGGGTTCCCATCACGGAGAGGATGCTGACAAAAATCAAAATAACCGTCATGTACATGGGAAAATTCACCCGCTTTCGTGTAAGTCCGCTTTCATTGGAGGGATATCGGTTTTGTGGCCGTCCCACGGTTCCATCCATTAGTATAATCATTTTCAGGGTGAAAACTCAATTCCCGGCAAAGAGGAAATGGCACGGTTCTTTGAACGTTAGAAGAAAAGGGCCCCGGTTGCCAGGGTGGTGATCACCATTGTGAATATGATGATATAGACCACCAATTTAACCCAATATGGCTGCACGATCATCACCTCAACAATTAATTGTAGCTTACACACCTGTGAATGTCTATGCTCACCCAGATTCGACAACGGGACGGATGAGTTAAAAGTTTGGTATATTAAGTGATGTAAGCGTTTTTCTTAACATCGTCTTGGAGGGGGAGGGAAACCGGGTGTCAGAGAAAAATTTTGAAACCCTGTACCGGGAATGGCAGGAAAAAACCCGGGAGTTACTACAGAAATACCCGGAACAGAAAGAACGTTTTGAAACCCTGTCGGGACTTGAGGTGGATCGGGTCTATATACCGGACAAACCGGGAAAAAGGGAGACGGAATCCATCGGATTACCGGGGGAGTATCCGTTTACCCGCGGGATTCGGCCCAGTATGTACCGTTCCCGTCACTGGACGATGCGCCAGTATGCCGGGTTCGGGTCGGCGGAGGAGACGAACCGGCGTTTTCGCTATCTGTTGGAGCAAGGGCAGACCGGGCTCTCGGTGGCATTCGACCTACCGACACAGATCGGATACGATTCCGATGATCCGATGGCGGCGGGAGAAGTGGGCAAAGTGGGAGTGGCCATTGACTCCCTGGAGGATATGGAGAAGCTTTTAAAGGGAATCCCGTTGGATCGGGTCAGCACCTCCATGACCATTAATGCTCCGGCGTCGGTTCTCCTGGCCATGTATATCGCGGTGGGGGAAAAGCAGGGTGTGCCGTCCGACCGTCTGACGGGTACCATTCAAAACGATATTTTAAAGGAATATATCGCGCGGGGGACTTATATTTTTCCACCCCAGCCGTCCATGCGATTAATCACGGATGTGTTTTCGTTTTGCGGCGAACACGTCCCCCGCTGGAACACGATCAGTATCAGCGGCTATCACATCCGGGAGGCCGGTTCCACCGCCGTGCAGGAAGTGGCGTTTACGCTGGCGGATGGAATCGCATATGTGGAAGCAGCCAGGAGTGCGGGGTTGGATGTGGATCGATTTGCGCCGCGCCTATCCTTCTTCTTTAACGCTCACAACCACTTTTTTGAGGAAGTGGCCAAGTTTCGGGCTGCCCGTCGACTGTGGGCGCGAATCATGAAGGAGCGGTTCGGAGCGAAGGACCTGCGCTCGATGCAGCTGCGCTTTCATACCCAAACCGGCGGTTCCACTCTGACGGCGCAGCAACCGGACAACAATATTGTTCGGGTGACGGTGCAGGCCTTGTCCGCCGTTTTGGGCGGTACTCAAAGCCTGCACACCAATGCGAGGGATGAAGCCTTGGCCCTGCCGACGGAGGAGTCGGCGCGGATTGCGTTGCGCACCCAGCAAATCTTGGCCCATGAGAGCGGAGTCACTCATACGGTGGATCCCCTGGGCGGCTCCTGGTTTGTAGAATCCCTGACCGATGCCATCGAACGGGAAGCGGAAACCTACATTCAACGAATCGATGAGATGGGCGGGGCGGTGGCCGCGGTGGAACAAGGGTATATGCAGCGGGAAATCCACCAAGCCGCCCTGGAGACGCAGCGCAAGATCGAATCCGGGGAGGAAGTGGTGGTGGGACTCAACCGGTACCGCCTGGAACAGGAGGCGGAGCCGGAGCTGTACCGTCTGGATCCCGCCCTGGCACGCAAACAGGTGGAGTCGCTTCAGGCACTGCGGTCCCGTCGGGACGAGGTGCGTGTTCAGGAATCGCTGGAGCGGCTCAAGAGGGGAGCCGCCGGCACTGATAATCTGATGCCGCTGATTTTGGATGCCGTTCGCTCATACGCCACGGTGGGGGAGATTTGTCATTCCCTTCGCAAGGTGTTTGGAGAGTATCAACCGATTGGATAAAGGAGGAACCGGCATGAACCGACCGATACGGGTATTGGTGGCCAAACCGGGGCTGGACGGCCATGACCGCGGAGCATTGATTATTGCCCAGTCGCTCCGGGATGAGGGGATGGAAGTGATCTACACCGGTCTGCGCCAGTCTCCCGCCCAGATTGTGGCGACGGCCGTTCAAGAAGATGTGGATGTCATCGGGCTGTCCTGCTTATCCGGCGCCCATAACGAGTTGTTTCCTGAAGTGATCCACCTCTTACAAAAGGAAGGTGCCGATGATATCGTGGTGGTGGGAGGAGGCGTCATCCCTCAAACGGATATTCCCGGGTTGTTGGAAAAGGGAATCGCCAAGATTTTCACCCCCGGCACCTCCACCAAGGAAACCGCCGACTTTATCCGGGAAGCGGTTAGGAAACGGGAGGAGACGTTATGATTCCCATACTGCCTGAGAAAATGGATCACATCGGAATCGCCGTCCGCTCGATCCGGGAAGCATTGCCGTTGTACCGGGATGTATGGGGTATGGAATATTTGGGGGAAGAGACGGTGGAGAGTGAAGGTGTGCGGGTGGCTTTCTTCCGGCTGGGGGAGAGCAAGGTGGAGCTTTTGGAACCACTCCATGAGGAAAGTGCCGTCGCCCGCTTTCTGGAAAAACGCGGGGAAGGGGTCCATCACATTGCCCTGCGGGTAAAGGATATCGAGTTCCGCTTGCAGCAGCTTGCGGCATCTGGGATCCGTCTGATTCATGACAAGCCTAAGACCGGTGCCGGCGGCAACCGGGTGGCCTTTCTCCACCCCCGTTCTACCGGTGGGGTGCTGGTTGAGCTGTGTGAACCACAGCCGTGAGGATGATCTGCTGGAAGCAGAACGAGGAGGCGTAGCCGTGTATTCCAAGTTGGATGAGTTGGCCGATAAGAAGCGTCGCGTGGAAATGGGGGGCGGGGACAAAAAGATCCGCGCCCAGCACGATAAAGGCAAGTTGACGGCCCGGGAACGGATCGATTTGCTGTTGGATGAGGATACGTTTGTAGAACTAAACCCCTTTGTGGAGAATACAGCGGCTGATTATGGAGAAGCGCCGGGGGAAGGGGTCGTGACTGGGTACGGAAAGATTCACGGTCGTCCCGTCTATCTATTTGCCCAGGATTTTACTGTGTACGGCGGCTCCCTGGGCGAAATGCACGCGTTAAAGATTGCGCGGGTGATGGATCTGGCCGCCAAAAACGGAGCCCCCATCATCGGGCTGAATGACTCCGGAGGAGCTCGGATCCAGGAGGGAGTGGTCTCCCTAGACGGCTATGGTCATATTTTTTACCGCAATTCCATCTATTCCGGTGTCATTCCCCAGATCTCCGTCATCCTGGGTCCCTGTGCCGGCGGGGCGGTTTATTCCCCGGCCATCACGGACTTTGTTTTCATGGTGGAAGGGACCAGCCAGATGTTTATTACCGGGCCGAAGGTGATTGAGACGGTGACCGGGGAGACGATTTCAGCGGAGGACTTGGGCGGGGCACGGGTTCATTCTTCCCTGAGCGGAAACGCCCACTTCACCGCCCCGTCAGAGCCGGAAGTTCTCAATCAGGTGCGCCGTCTGCTTTCCTTTCTGCCGCAAAACAATGTAGAAGATCCTCCCCGTACGTATTGCAAAGAGGACGATGGCTGGTCGGACGAGCTGACGGAGAAGGTTCCGATCGAGGGGACGAAAGTGTATGATGTACGTGGAGTGATTGATAGTATCGTCGACGACGGAGACTTTATGGAGGTTCAGGAGCGGTTCGCCAAAAACATCGTGGTCGGGTTTGGGCGCGTCGATGGTCAGGTGGTGGGGATCGCCGCCAACCAGCCCAAAGTGATGGCCGGCGGACTGGACATCGATTCTTCGGACAAACTGGCTCGGTTTATCCGCTTTTGCGACAGCTTCAACATCCCGTTGGTCACCTTTGTTGACGTAACCGGCTTCTTTCCCGGCGTCAACCAGGAGCATCGGGGGATCATCCGCCACGGAGCCAAGATTTTGTACGCGTATTCGGAGGCAACTGTCCCCAAAATCACGGTCATCACCCGCAAAGCGTACGGCGGGGCGTATGTGGCGCTGAACAGCAAAGCGATCGGTGCTGACATGGTGTATGCCTGGCCCAGCGCCGAGGTGGCGGTGATGGGACCCGAAGGGGCAGCCAATATTATCTACCATCGGGAGATACAAGCGAGTGACGATCCGGCGGCAACTAGAGCTGAAAAAATCCAGGAGTACCGGGAAAAGTTCGCCAATCCGTATGTGGCTGCCTCTAAGGGGATGGTGGACGATGTGATCGATCCCCGGGAAACGCGCAAAAAGCTGAAGGAAGCTCTGGAGATGTTAAAACACAAGCAGGAGACGCGGCCGTCTAAAAAACACGGCAATATTCCGCTTTGAAGACAAAGGGGGCCACATCCATGGAAGAACAAAAGCCGCTGGTGCTGCGGTTGATGCAGCGCAAGGAGGACGGTTCGGTTTCGGCAATCGATGATGGATCCCCCCGGGCTTCCTGGATCCGCCCCAAACGAAAATTACGTTTGTTGCGGGCGTACACGGTCACCTTTATCCGCGGCCCCCGGGACCGATCTCCCTGGCGCTCTGAGGGGCGCCGGCATCAGCTCTCTGTCCGCGGGACCCACCGGGAACGGTCATCCTGGTCGGATCGGGCGGCACAGAGGCGGATGCCGCCTCGTGCCGTACAAGAGCGGTGGGCTCGAAACAGGGGAGGACGGGGGTGAAGGCGCTTTGGGGACTAGGGCGTGTCTGGTAATTAATTTTTCGTGAGAAAAAGGGAGGGTCGGTATGGCTGGCGGAGAGCCTTTGCGCTTTTTGCAACGAAACGAAGACAGCCATACCGACCCGGAATTTCGCCCTACGGATTGTTCACACACGCCCTAATCGCTCGATCCGGGATCCCGGAAAAAAAGGGGGGGATTCATTGAAGGAGAAAGGTTGTCCCAAGTGCGGGTGTAAAAAAGCTGCTGTGCGGGAAATTGCTGCGACGGGGACGGGTTTAAGCCGGATGTTCGATATTCAGCACAATCAGTTTAAAGTCGTTTCCTGTAAGGATTGCGGGTACTCGGAATTGTACAGCCTGAAAGGATCGCGTTCGCGGAACGTGCTGGATCTCTTTTTCGGATAAATGTACATAGGACGTGAAGTTGGAGGAATCGATATATGATCAATCGAGAACGGTTGTTGGACGAGTTTTTGGAACTGGTGGGAATCGACAGCGAAACCCGGTATGAACGGAAAATTTGTGACCATCTGCGGGAGAAGCTGACGACTCTCGGGTTTGCGGTGGAGGAAGACGATACCGCCCGTGTGACGGGACATGAAGCCGGCAATCTGATCGCCACCCTAAAAGGCAATGTGCCGGGGGCGCCCACGGTTTATTTCACCTGCCATATGGACACGGTGGCACCGGGAAAAGGGGTTCGGGCCCGAGTGGAGAAAGACGCGGTCGTCACCGATGGAAACACGGTGCTGGGAGCCGACGACAAGGCGGGGATCGCCGCCCTCCTGGAAGGGATCCGTACCATCCGGGATCATGGTGTGAAACACGGCACGATCCAGTTGATCATCACTGCCGGGGAAGAATCGGGCTTGGTCGGTTCCAAAGCCCTGGATCCCGATAAATTAAAAGCGGACTTCGGCTTCGCCCTGGACTCCAACGGGCCGGTGGGCGACATTATTACCTCTGCTCCGGCCCAGGTACGCCTGGATGTGAAGATCGAGGGGAAACCGGCCCACGCCGGCGTCAACCCGGAAGATGGCATCAGTGCGATCCAGGTGGCCAGCCGCGCCATTTCCAAAATGCCGTTGGGACGGATCGATGGAGAAACCACGGCCAATATCGGTAAATTCCAGGGCGGGTCCGCCTCCAACGTGGTTCCCCAATGGGTGGAGATTCTGGCGGAAGCCCGCAGCCGGGATGAAGAAAAACTGGACGCTCAGGTGGCCAAAATGAATCGTGGGTTTGAGCAGGCAGCGGCTGAATGGGGCGCACGGGCAGAAGTGAAAGTGACCCGGATGTATCCTGCCTATAAGTATGGGGAAGCTGATACAGTGGTGCAAAAAGCGGTGGCCGCCGTTAAACGGGTGAAACGGGAACCGAGTCTGTTGGCAAGCGGTGGCGGCAGCGACGCCAATGTGATTGCCGGTCATGGAATCCCCACTGTCAACTTGGGCATTGGTTATGAGGCGATTCATACCACTAACGAACGGATGCCGCTGGAGGAGTTATACAAGGCAGCGGAACTGGTGGTTGCTCTGATTGAAGAAAGTAGAAGATGAACGACTTGCATGAAACTTCTAACCTCCGTTTGACGGGGGTTTTTTCATGAGAGAATCCGATCGCCGGTTCAGCCCATCCATGGATCGATGGAGCCAAACCAGCCCATGACCGGCGGTTTTCGCTTTTATAGATAGCGAGCGAGAAAACCCTGTCCTTTAGGGTTGGGATGAAAGCGAGCGTCGGACTTGCGAGAGGGAGGGTTTCCCCCATACGCTAAGTCCGACAGTTTTTGTCCTGAATCCAAACGCATGATCCCTTTCCTATGGTGAAATATTCATAAGAGGGGGTGAATCCAGTGATCCGAACTTACAAATTCAAGTTAGTCCCGACCATCGAGCAAATACAAACGATCGAGTGGAGCCTGGACATGTGCCGATGGCTGTACAACAGCATGCTGGAACAACGTCGTTTTGCCTACAAGAGACGAGGTCTTTCCTTGAGCTATCATCAGCAAGCGACGGAACTTCCTTCATTGAAAAAGGAACTTCCCGCATTTAAACAGATTTACTCCCAGGTCCTGCAGCAAGTGGTGAAGGGCCTCCTTGTACAGAAAGATGGGTGCACCGCGGGATTACACCGGATAGGATCATGGGGATGACCTTTACTCCCCAATGTTGGATCAGGAATGATTCGGAAGGTTTGTGGTTACAGATCCTGAGCGGGACCAACCCGCATGTCATGAGGAATTCCCGAATAAGCGTTTAGGTAGAGACTGACGCGTGGTCGGGAGGGGGGAAATCCATGATTGTCTGGGAAAAGGGGGAGGTACTCCGGATCCGGGAGGAGACAGAGGCAGTCCAGCGGATGGTAGTGCGGACGGAAGCGGGAGAAGAAGCGTTCGCGGTTCACTATCCGCTCCTGCTGGGGCGAGCGGAGCCGGGGGACGGGGTGTGGCTCAATACGACGGCGGTGGAAATGGGATTGGGTACGGGAGGGGAGCATTTTGTGGCGGGATGGATTTCCAAACGGCCACAATCGTTCGCACCTGTCGGCCACATTATGAAAATGCGTTACACGCCCTGGCAGATCGCTGTGTCCACAGGAGAAGAAGAGGGAAACCCTCATCGGGAGGCGGTCGCAGACCGGGATACCTTGGGTGGCTGGCCCATCCTGCTGGGCGAGTTGCACAGCATGCTTCCGATTGTGGCGGCGGTTTGGCGGCACCAAGGGCTCATCCACCGCAAACGTCCTCGTGTGGTGTATGTAATGACCGATGGCGGTGCGCTCCCCTTCGCCCTCAGCCAACATGGGAAACACTTGCAAGAGCTGGGTTGGTTGGATGCCACCGTGACTGCGGGACACGCATTCGGTGGGGAGGTAGAGGCGGTTAATCTGCATTCGGCGCTGCTGTTGGCCCGCCATGCGCTGAAAGGCGACCTGGTATTTGTCTCGATGGGACCGGGAATTGTGGGGACAGGTACACCCTTCGGCTTCAGCGGGGTGGAGCAGGGGGAGGCAGTTAACACGGTGGCGGCTTTAAAGGGAGTGCCGGTGTTTATTCCGCGCATCCAGGGGGTGGACGGCCGGGAGCGTCATCGGGGTGTCAGTCATCATACGTTGACCAATTTAGAGAGAGTGGCGTTGGCACCGGCTGAGGTGCCGCTGCCGGATCCCCTCGAACCGGAGCTGTCGTTGCAGGTGGAGACCATCCCCCGACGTCACCGCACCTTCTCCATTGCCGTCACGGAAGTGGAAGCCGAAGTGATCCTTCGCACCTACCCTTTTCCTTTACGCAGTATGGGCAGGGGGGTGTCGGAGGATCCCCTCTTCTTTCGAACGGTATGTGCTGGTGCTCTTCATACCTGGAAGCGGTGGACTCAAATCGTGGAGGGGCGGTCGAGCTTGTCGATTCATCGGGAGTATGGGCATAAACCGTGACACTCCATGAAAAACGGGACGACGGACGTCCCTTTTTTTCGTGGCGAAAATAATTTTACACATGTGAAACAAGAAGACGGACCACGACAGCTTTACGATAGGGATCACCGCTGGTGTATAATGGGGGGCGAAATGGAGGGAAAGAGCCATGAGCCGACTGGAAGAGAAGACGATTCGAAGCACACCGATTTTTGATGGGGATATCATCCAGGTGCAAGTGGATGAAGTGGAGTTACCGAATGGCAAACGCGCTACCCGCGAGTTGGTGAAACATACGGGAGCCGTCTCGATCCTGGCGGTGACGGAAGCGGGAAAGATCGTCCTGGTCCGTCAATTTCGCAAACCCTTGGAGAAAACAATCCTGGAAATCCCGGCCGGAAAGCTGGAGCCGGGGGAAGATCCCGCTCATTGTGCGGCGAGGGAGTTAAAGGAGGAGACCGGCTATACCGCTGATCGTCTGGAGAAGGTGGCCGGATTTTATACGTCTCCCGGTTTTGCCGATGAATATCTCCATATCTTTGAGGCCCGTGGATTAAAACAGGGGGAAGCGACTCCGGATACAGACGAATTTGTCGAAACGGTGGAATGTACTTTGAATGAGGCTTTTGAGCGGATGGCAAGAGGTGAAATTGATGATGCCAAAACGGTGGTTGCCTTGTATCTGTGGCAAAATCGGGTGCTGAGAGGCGGATGAAAACCGTTTTTGCCGATATGCACATCCACGTCGGGCGTACCGAGAGTGGGTTGCCGGTCAAGATTACGGCTTCCCGCTCCCTCACCTTCGATAACATCTTGCGGGAAGCGGCACAGCGCAAGGGAATCGATCTGATCGGGATCATCGACGCCCATTCCCCTCCGGTACAGGAGGAGATGGCAAGGGGTCTCGCGGAAGGGCGGTACCAGGAATGCGCCGGCGGCGGGATTCGTTTTGAATCGACGACCGTGATTCCCGGAGCGGAAATCGAGGTGAAACGGGAGGGGCAGGGTGCCGCTCATCTGTTGGCTTATTTTCCTCACTTGGAGGCGATCCGTCAGTTTACTCTTTTTTTGTCGCGGTATGTACGCAATCCGCAGCTGAGCACCCAACGCTTTCACGGTCCGGTGGAGGCGCTGGAAGACCAGGTAACGGCATTGGGGGGGCTCCTTGTTCCCGCCCATGTATTTACACCCTTTAAGAGCGTGTACGGAAGTGCCGCGGACCGGTTATCCCAGGTGTTCCGACCGGACAAGCTGGCAGCGGTGGAGCTGGGTCTTAGTGCGGACACAACGATGGCGGATCGCATCGGAGAGTTGCACCCGTTTACATTTGTCACCAATTCGGATGCCCATTCACTGCCCAAAATTGGACGGGAGTATCACGCCCTAACAGTGATGGAGGCCAGTTTCGATGAGTGGAAAAAAGCGCTCTTGCGTCAAGAAGGACGGCGGGTGAAGGCCAATTACGGCTTGGATCCCAAATTGGGCAAATACCACCGAAGCCGTTGCGCCGATTGTAACAAAGGCTTGCAGCAACCGGCGGGAAAACGGTGTCCTCACTGCGGTGGCCATGTGGTGAAAGGGGTGATGGACCGGATCGAGGAAATCAGCGACTCCAGTGTCGGCTCACCCACTCACCGGCCGCCTTATATTCA
The DNA here is from genome assembly GCF_031454155.1 of Desmospora profundinema. GTDB lineage: Bacteria > Bacillota > Bacilli > Thermoactinomycetales > DSM-45169 > Desmospora > Desmospora profundinema. Next base: position 580,989 of record NZ_JAVDQG010000001.1, on the reverse strand, counting down.
CCAAGTGCCGCTGGAGTTTATCCCGAAACTGGGTCCCAAAACATTGGATCGATTGGTGGAACGATTCGGTTCGGAGATGAATATTCTTCACCGTGTTTCCCTGGAGGAGATTGCGGCGGTGACTCATGAGAGGATTGCCCATCATATCGGGCTGGCACGAACCGGACAGCTTTCAATGGAAGCGGGAGGCGGAGGCGTGTATGGACGGGTGCGTACATCCCGCCAGTAGCGGATAGCTAAATGATTCACCCACAGAGCAGCCGGTGATGGGGTATGGCGCTCTCTTCGCCTCCATCCTCGAAAAGTTGGAAGCTGCCACACTGCTGGCGGCGCCCTCCTGTTGCATGATTGGTTACTAGGGCGCCTCTAAATAATCCGTAAGGGCGAAATCCCAGGGTTATGGCTCATTTCGTTTGCAAAAAACGCATAGTAAGATCGGGGTGACCCAGGCGAGACTTGTGCTCTGTGAGTGCAAAGGCTCTCCGCCAGCCACACCGACCCGGGATCCCGCCACGGATTGATCAGACACGCCCTAGGACGGTTGGCCAATGACTTCGGTTGAAGGTCGGATAAAGTCCCCACTGTGAGGTGGGGCGTTTTTTATGCTTGCGGTTGAATGCAATCTCAGGGGGTTTAGAGTATAATCAACCGTGTGGATTGGGGATGTAAGAAGTTGGTGTTTTGTTGACGCCAATGCTAGTGGCCCTCTTAACAAAAAGATCGGAAAGAGTGGCCCATATTGGATGCAAAAGGAGTCGAAACGATGGAATTTTCCTTGATTCTTACTGCGATGGGTGTTGCTTTTGGCTTAACTGTGTTATTTGGACCGCTGGTGATCCCGATGCTCAGACGGCTGAAATTTGGCCAAGCGATCCGACAAGAAGGGCCCCAGGCCCATCAGGCAAAAGCGGGAACCCCGACTATGGGAGGGGTGATCTTTCTCACCGCATTAGTGTTGACTGTGATCCCGGTGGGGAAATGGTTCCACATGGACGACTCGTTTGCCGATATCTTTTTTCTGTTGTTTGCCATTTTGGGCTATGGGATCGTAGGATTCCTGGACGACTATATCAAGGTTGTCATGAAGCGGAACCTGGGATTAACCTCCCGGCAAAAGTTGCTGGGTCAATTGTTTATCGGGCTGGTTTTGTTCTGGGTGCTGTTGGAAGTGCGGGTCAACCGGGGGGAGTACGAATCGATTTCTGTTCTGCAAATACCAGGGACTGAGATCGAGTGGCAACTCAACTGGATGTACCTTCCCTTACTGGTGTTGATGTTGGTAGCCACTTCCAATGCCGTCAACCTTACCGACGGCCTGGACGGCCTGGTGGCCGGGACGGCAGCGATTGCTTATGGTGCCTACGCCATCATCGGTTTGATGCAGGGAAACCCCCATGTGGTCATTTTCGCCACTGCAGTAGCCGGAACGATGCTGGGCTTCCTCGTTTTTAACGCCAATCCGGCCAAGGTGTTTATGGGAGACACCGGTTCTCTTGCATTGGGCGGAGGGTTGGCCGCACTTGCGGTCATCACCAAGACGGAGCTGCTGCTGGTGGTGATCGGCGGAGTGTTTGTCATTGAAACACTCTCTGTTATCATTCAGGTGATCTCCTTCCGGTTGACCGGCAAGCGGGTGTTTCGCATGAGCCCCCTTCATCATCATTTTGAGTTGTTGGGTTGGTCGGAATGGCGGGTGGTGACGGTGTTCTGGCTGGTGGGAACCGCCTTTGCCGCAGGCGGGATCGGATTGTATGCACTGACCGGTTAATCTTTCCTTTCTCTCATTTCCCGATTCTATTTCTTTTTTTTCCTTCATAGATTGGGAGTGAGAGCGTAAAGGAGGGGAAACTGGTGAAACGAAACAAGAGCCGCATGAACCGTGCGGGACAAGCGTTACAGTCCCATGTACAAAACCAGATGTCATTGTACCTGTTTGTGGTCGTCTTGTTTATGATGGGAGTGATCTTTGGGGCGGTCATCGTCAACACCCTTTCCCCTGTTCAAAAGGAGAACCTTCTTACCTATTTGGGCCATTTTTTTCGGGGGATGGAACAGCAGACGATCGCTGAACCCCGTATCGCCTTTCAACACACACTGGGGAGTCATCTGAAAACGTTAGGATTAATGTGGATCCTGGGTGTGTCGGTGATCGGGGTGCCGTTTATCTTTGTCCTCATTTTTCTCAAGGGACTGGTGATCGGCTTTACCGTGGGGTTCCTGGTCAACCAGTTGTCTTGGCAAGGGGTGTGGTTTGCTTTTCTCGCGGTGGTTCCACACAATTTGTTGGTGGTTCCGGCATTGATGATCGTGGCGGTCAGCGGAACATCCTTTTCCCTGTTGTTGGCCAGGAACCGGTTGATTCAGCGGCGCGGCATGATTTATCCCCAGTTTTTGTCGTATTCGATTTTAGTGACGGTGATGGTAGGGGTGTTGATGGTGGCATCCTTTTTTGAAGCCTATGTCTCGCCGACCCTGATGCGATGGGTGATTCCCACTATCTAGCAGATTATAATTACTTTAATATAATATATATTATAATGTATTTGACTTTCCATTCTCGTCTCCCCTATAATAATGTCAGGAGCGTAGGGGGGATGGAAATGGAAGAAAGAGTGAAGCAAATTAAGCAACAGTTGTCCGCGCACAACTATAAATTAACCCCCCAACGGGAAGCGACGGTCCGCGTATTGCTGGAAAACGAACAGGATCATCTCAGCGCGGAAGATGTCTACCTGTTGGTTAAGGAAAAAGCCCCTGAGATCGGTTTGGCCACGGTGTACCGGACATTGGAGCTTCTAAGTGATCTGCAGATCATCCATAAGCTGAACTTTGGGGATGGTGTTACCCGATATGAATTTCGGGCGGAGGATGCAGAGCACCATCATCACCACCTGTTCTGTCTCCACTGTGGAACCGTGGATGAAATCACAGATGATTGGCTTGGACCGATCGAACAGCGGGTGGAAAAAGAATTCGACTTTCAAATTATTGACCACCGGTTGACGTTTCACGGGATCTGTCACCGGTGTAAAGATCAAGTCAAAGATCCCAAAAAATTGGTGGGTTCCAAAGTGACGTGAGATCCTCTCGGATCTCGCGTTTTTTAATGTATGAACCGATGGAAGCCGGTGGTATGATAGTAGTTGAAAAGGGGGGAGTGTTAGATGATTGTCGGTGTTCCCAGAGAAATCAAAGATAATGAAAACCGCGTAGCGATCACTCCTGCTGGAGTGGACGCCCTGGTGGGAGCGGGTCACGAGGTTTGGATCGAACAAGGGGCAGGGGAAGGGAGCGGCTTTCCCGATGAAGCGTTTACCCAATATGGCGCTAAAATCCGGAAAAATGCGGCAGATGTCTGGGGAGGCGCCGATCTGATTTTGAAGGTGAAGGAGCCGCAACCTTCAGAGTATGATTATTTCCGGGACGGGCTTAATCTTTTTACTTATTTGCATCTGGCGCCAGAACCGGAACTGACCCGCGCCCTAATGGAAAAAAGAGTGACAGCGGTCGCTTACGAGACCATCCAGCTGGACAATGGCTCCTTGCCTTTGTTAACGCCGATGTCGGAAGTGGCAGGACGGATGTCGGTTCAGATCGGAGCGCAGTTTTTGGAGAAACCAAAAGGGGGCAAAGGGGTCCTACTAGGAGGAGTCCCCGGCGTTCTGCCGGGAGAAGTGGTTATTATCGTGGGGGAATCGTCGGTACCAATGCGGCCAAGATGGCTTTGGGTCTGGGAGCCAATGTAACCATGCTGGATTTGAACCCGGATCGGCTGCGGCAATTGGATGATCTATTCCTTGGTCAAGTACGTACGCTTATGTCCAATTCTTACAATATCGGACAAGCCGTACAAAAAGCAGATCTTTTGATTGGGGCGGTTCTCATCCCCGGCCACCGGGCACCGCGTCTGGTAACGGAAGAGATGGTGAAAACGATGTCTCCCGGTTCTGTCATCGTCGATGTGGCGATCGACCAGGGGGGGTCCATCGAGACGATCGACAGGGTAACTACCCACAGCAGGCCCACTTATGAAAAACATGGTGTGGTTCACTATGCGGTGGCCAACATCCCGGGAGCGGTGGCTCGCACGTCCACCTACGCCTTGACCAATGTAACCATTCCTTATGCCGTACAGATTGCCAACAAAGGGGTAGAGCGGGCTCTTAGAGAGAGTCGGCCGCTGGCGCGGGGACTCAATGTGTTCGGCGGATATATCACTTATGAGGCGGTGGCGGAAGACCTCAACCTGCCCTACCGGTCGCTGGACGACTTGATGGGAGAAACGATTTTAGGCTGAAGCATATCGGCTCTGGTGTGTCCATACAATGGGGGTAACGAAACGGGAAAGGACGACCTCCATGATCTCCTTGAAACGGCTGGCAGGCTGGGTCCAATGGTTGACCCTATTTGTCATTTGGACGTTAATCCTGTATCATGTGGTGGCTCTCCTCTCCTCCTGGTTAGAGCCCACCCATCGCTATGGGGAACCCAAGGGACGGGCGATCAAAGTGTTCGCTCCCTCCGCAGAACAGGAGCAAGGTGTGACGCTGTGGGCGGAATTGGGGGACCGGCTCCGGTTGTTTTATCGAATCGGGGAGTGAGGAAACCGCTGAGGGGACGACCTGAAGCGGCCTTTTTGTTGTGTATTTGATGAGGGGGTAGTGGGTGTGAAGTCATATCGACGGATCGCATGTATCGTATTGGACAGTGTCGGCATCGGAGCGTTGCCCGATGCGGAGAAGTTTGGGGATGTGGGTGTCCATACCCTGGGCAATATCGCGAAAGTAAGGGGGCTTGCACTACCGAATCTCGCCTCATTCGGTTTGTTCAACATTGAACCGGTGAAGGGAAACGGTCCGGTGGATCGTCCCCGTGCTCATTATGGAAAAATGGCCGAGGTTTCCGCCGGGAAGGATACCACCACCGGACACTGGGAACTGATGGGGGTTCATACAACGAAGCCGTTTCAAACCTATCCCGATGGCTTTCCCCGCGAGTTGATCCAGGCTTTTGAAGAAAGGACAGGCCGAAAAGTGTTGGGTAACAAGCCAGCCTCCGGTACGGCTATCATTGAAGAGCTGGGGGAGAAGCATCTCAACACCGGTGATTTGATTGTTTACACATCGGCAGACAGTGTGTTTCAGATCGCAGCCCATGAGGAAACGGTTCCGCTGGACGAGCTGTATCGTTATTGTGAAATCGCCCGGGAGCTGACATTGGATGACCGTTTTGCCGTGGTGCGGGTGATCGCCCGTCCCTTCATCGGAAAGCCGGGCTCTTTTGAACGAACGGCCAACCGGCGCGATTACTCGGTGAAACCTCCTCATGCCACCGTGATGAATCAGCTGGAAGATGCGAGGCTGGACTCCATCGCAATCGGCAAGATCTCGGATATTTATGATGGGGAAGGGATTACGCATTCCATAAAAACAACGGACAATCATGACGGGGTGGATAAACTGGTGGACGTGATGAAAGAGGACTTCCATGGTCTTGCATTTGTCAATCTGGTGGATTTTGATTCCAAGTTCGGTCATCGTCGCGACCCGGAAGGATATGGCCGTGCTCTGGAAGAGTTCGATCAGCGTCTTCCTGAAATTGTGGATTCGATCGGAACGAACGATCTATTGATTATGACGGCCGATCACGGCAACGACCCGACCTATAAGGGAACGGACCATACCCGGGAGTATGTGCCGCTGCTGGTATGGAGTCCATCCCTAAGAGAGCCGGGAGCCTCGTTGGGTGTACGGAGCACGTTTTCCGATGTCGGTGCCACCGTGGCCGCCAACTTTGGCTTGGATTCTCCCCGTCATGGGGACAGTTTTTTGGATGAGCTGACGGTTAAATAAAGGGGAGGCACAAAACAATGAAACCAATGGTGAAAGAAGCAAATGAGGCGGCTGCATACATTCGAAAGCAATCCGGTCACCGTCCCGCAATCGGATTGGTGCTGGGGTCCGGTTTGGGCGTGCTGGCGCAGGAAGTGACAATTGCCGATGTGATTCCCTACGGGGATATCCCCCATTTTCCTGTATCCACAGTGGAGGGACATGCCGGACAACTGGTATTGGGGGAACTGGAAGGCCAGACGGTGGTGGCGATGCAAGGTCGTTTTCACTACTACGAAGGGTATGGATTGGATCAGGTTACATTCCCGATCCGTGTGATGAAAGAGCTGGGAGTGGAGACGTTGATCGTCACCAATGCAGCCGGCGGTATTCAAGTCGACTTTTCTGCCGGGGATCTGATGCTGATCCGGGACCACATCAACTTCATGTATGACAATCCGTTGATGGGACCCAATGCTCCGAAATGGGGCGTTCGGTTTCCCGACATGTCCGAAGCCTATGATCCGTCTTACCGCCAGCTGGCCAGGCGGGTGGCGGAAGCGCTCGACATTCCGCTTCAAGAAGGGGTGTATGTCGGCTTAACCGGGCCCACGTACGAAACGCCGGCAGAGATCCGTATGTTTCGCAAACTGGGGGGAGATGCCGTCGGCATGTCCACTGTTCCCGAAGTGATTGCGGCCCGGCATGCGGGCATTCGGGTGCTGGGCCTCTCCTGCATCTCCAATCTGGCTGCCGGAATGCTGGATCAGCCGCTTTCTCATGATGAAGTGATGGAAACGGCGGAACAGGTGAAGCCTCGTTTTATCCGTCTGGTCAAAGGAATTGTAAAAGACATCCGTTCCGTTTGAACTTTTCACAAAAGAAAGGAAGAAGATCATGTCCCGTTATGAACAAATTCAAGAAGCACGTGCACGGATACAAGAAAAAACGTCCCATCGTCCTGCGATTGGACTAATCCTGGGTTCCGGGTTGGGGGATTTGGCCAACGATATGGAAGAGGCGGATGTGATCCCGTACTCAGATATTCCTCACTTTCCGGAATCGACTGTGGAAGGGCACGCTGGGCAGCTGGTGCTGGGGCGTCTGTCGGGGAAGAACGTGGTCGCGATGCAGGGTCGTTTTCACTACTATGAAGGGTATCCCCAACGGGACGTCGTCTTTCCGGTCTATGTGATGAAAGCCCTGGGTATAAAAACCTTGATCGCTACCAATGCCTGCGGCGGTATGAATCCGGATTTTAAGGCAGGCGACTTGATGCTGATCGACGATCATCTCAATCTAACCGGAACGAACCCCTTGATCGGCCCCAATGATTCCCGGTTGGGGGTCCGCTTTCCTGATATGTCCGCTGCCTATGACAAAGACCTGATCCAACTGGCCCACCGAGTCGGCGAGGAGCTGGGGATCCCCCTTCAACAGGGTGTGTACGCCGCCATCAGCGGTCCGGCTTACATGACACCGGCAGAGCTGATTATGTTGCGCAATCTGGGAGGGGATACCGTCGGAATGTCCACCGCACCGGAAGTGATTGCCGCCCGTCATTGTGGTCTGCGCTCTTTGGGAATCTCCTGCATTACCGATATGGCGATCGGTGAAGAGCTGGAGCCTCTCACCCATGAGCAGGTGGTGGAAGTGGCCAACCGGACGAAGCCCCGTTTTATTCAGTTGGTCAAAGGGATCATCGCCGAGGTCGAAGACTGATGAGAACGTCTGATATCATTCGTAAGAAGAGGGAAGGAGACTCCCTCTCCCCGGATGAAATTCGTCATCTAATCCAAGGGTATGCCAAGGGAGAAATTCCCGATTACCAGCTTTCCGCATGGGCGATGGCCGTTTTTTTCCAAGGGATGGACGAGCGGGAGACGGCTGATCTAACGATGGAAATGGTACGTTCCGGCGATGTGGTCGATTTGTCGGCGATCCAAGGGGTGAAAGTGGATAAACACAGCACCGGTGGAGTGGGGGATACCACCACGTTGGTGCTGGGGCCGATGGTGGCGGCCGTCGGCGTACCGGTAGCTAAATTGTCCGGACGGGGGTTGGGGCATACCGGGGGAACAATCGATAAATTGGAGTCATTCCCCGGCTTTTCCACCAGCTTGTCGACAACAGCCTTTGTCCGCCAGGTAAACGATTTGGGTATTGCGGTCATGGGGCAGACGGCAGCCCTCACTCCGGCCGACAAGCAACTGTACGCGCTGCGGGATGTAACCGCGACGGTGGATTCCATCCCGCTCATCGCCAGTTCGATTATGAGCAAAAAGATCGCGGCAGGTGCTGACGCGATCGTTTTGGATGTAAAAACCGGTGGCGGTGCCTTTATGAAAGCGGAAGAGCGGGCCCGGGAATTGGCCGAGGCCATGGTTCGCATCGGAACCCATGTGAACCGCCGGACAGTGGCGGTGATCAGTGACATGGACCAGCCCTTGGGCAGGGCTGTCGGCAACGCGCTGGAAGTTCGTGAAGCCATTGATACGCTGCGGGGAGAGGGGCCTGCCGACCTGACGGAACTATGCCTGGAATTGGGTGCACATATGGTGGTTTTAGGGGGACGTGCGGATACACCGGAAGAGGCCAAGCAGAGGTTGAAGGCCTGTCTGGCTGATGGTTCGGCCCTGGAGATGTTCCGCCGGTTTGTGCAAGCCCAAGGCGGTGACGCGCGGGCGATCGATCATCCGGAACTCCTCCCCCAAGCCGACCATGTAGTGGAGGTAACGGCCGACCGTTCCGGAACGGTATCCGCTCTGGAATCGGAAACCATTGGTCTGTGTGCGATGAAACTGGGAGCGGGACGGGAAACAAAGGAATCCGACATTGACTACGGAGTGGGTGTCGTCTTGGAGAAAAAGGTGGGAGATCCCGTTCGGGAAGGGGATGTGTTGGCTGTTCTCCATGTACGAAAAGGCGGTCCCGTCGATGAAGTGACCGAGAAGCTCCGGTTTGCCATCCGGATCGAAAATCATGCGGTTTCCGCACCGGTATTGATCAAAGGTGTTGTTACGCCGTAAAGGATTGAATCACCCCGTTGGTTTTAAAAGCCAGTCCTTAAGGGACTGGTTTTTTGGTTCAATGGAACCTTCCGGATAAACATGGAATATTTCTCCTTTCGGCTGATCAAACTAGGGACACCACTCCAGGAGGAGGGAAGCGTTGATGCACAAGCGAATTGGTTTTGGGATCATGGTGCTTTGTTTAGCCCTGAATGCAGCGATGCCGCTCCCGGCGGCCGCCGCAACGGAAGGAGGGCTAGCTCCGGAAGCCCGTTCCGCTATTTTGTTGGATGCGGATACAGGTACCGTCCTGTACGAAAAAAACAGCGATGAATCTCTTCCCCCGGCCAGCGTGACGAAGATTATGACCATGCTGTTGATCATGGAAGCGCTGGATGAAGGGAAAATCTCCTTTGACGACACAGTTCGGATCAGCGAACATGCTGCTTCCATGGGCGGATCCCAGATTTACCTGGAACCGGGTGAAACGATGACGCTGCGTGATCTGTTTAAGGCGGTAGCCGTCGGCAGCGCTAATGACGCCTCCGTTGCATTGGCAGAACACATCGCGGGCACGGAAGAAGCATTCGTAGCCAACATGAATGAACGAGCGGCTCAATTGGGGATGAAAAATACTCACTTTGTCAACCCCAATGGCCTTCCTGCCAAGGATCACCGTACCACTGCCCGGGATATTGCTACGATGTCGAGAGAGCTTGTAAAACATAAGGATGTCACCGAGTTCACTCGCATTTACGAAGATTATCTGCGCAAGGATTCAGATAATCCCTTTTGGCTGGTTAATACCAACCGGTTGGTTAAGTTTTATGAAGGGATGGACGGATTGAAGACCGGTTTTACCGCGGAAGCGAAGTATTGCCTTGCCGCCACCGCTCAACGGGGCAATTTCCGATTGATCGCTGTTGTGATGGGGGAACCCAATCCCAAGGCGCGCAACCGAGAGATTACTCGCATGTTGGATTACGCATTCAGCCAGTACAATAATCATGTTGTTTATCGACAGGGGGATTCGATCGCCCGTCTAAAGGTGGACAAGGGGCTCCGCAATCAAATCGATGTCCGCTCCCCGCAACAGTTTAGTATCCTTATCAAAAAAGGGGAAAAGCCGGATCAGTACACCAAGCGTCTGGAGTGGGAAAAATTGAAAGCCCCCATTAAAAAAGGGCAGCGATTGGGACGGGTCGTGGTGGAGAAAGACGGAAAGGCCGTGTCGGAGATGGACTTGCTATCCGCACGTGATATCCCCCGGGCCGGCGCATGGACGTTGTTTAAACGTACTGTGAAGAAGATGCTCTTTTTGCCGGAGGAGGCTCCGATCTCCGAAGAACCTCCAGCATAAAGACGAGCTTGCGATTAGAGCGTGTCTGGTCATTCATTTTTCCATGAGAAAAAGGGAGGGTTGGGTTGGCTTTTGGTACGCCTTTGCGGCTTTTTGCAACGAAACGAAGACAGCCAACCCAACCCGGGATCTTGCCCTACGGATTGTTCAGATACGCTCTAGAAAATGAGATAAAAAGATCGACAAATCGAGTCCTCTCCATGGCGGGAGGACTCGATTTTTTTCCTCTTTTGTCAAAGAGCAGGAACCGGCAGCGATTTTGTGGAATGGGAAGGGGTGCACGAGGTCGGATCACTACCAGATCTAGCAGGGGGGAAACAAAGTGAGTTTATTTGTTGATGTCACCCATCGACGGAACGTGTTGATCGTCCGCCTCTCGGGGGAATTGGACCACCATACGGCGGCAGAGGCACGGAAGCGAATGGATGCGGAGTTGGCTAAGGGAATTTATGCCCATATGATACTCAATTTGTCCGAACTCTCGTTTATGGACAGTTCTGGATTGGGTGTGGTGCTGGGGCGTTATCGACAAATTTCGGAACAGGGAGGAAAGTTGTACCTCTGTTCTGTCCATCCTTCCATTCACCGTCTGTTTGAACTCTCCGGGATGTTTAAAATCCTCGCTCTGCATGATGATGAATTTGCGGCGTTGCGTGCTTGCGGGGTGGCGTCATGAGTTCATTCCACAATCGAATGGAGCTCCGGTTTGCCAGTCGTTCAGAGAATGAGTCCTTTGCCCGTGTCGCGGTCGCTTCATTCATATCGCAGTTGGATCCTACTATGGAAGAGCTGACCGATATTAAAACAGTGGTGTCGGAGGCAGTCACCAATGCGGTGATCCATGGGTATGAGGAAAAGACCCACGGGACGATCACCATCCGCACCGAGATTCATGGAAACGAAATCGCTATCACCATCGAAGATGAGGGACTGGGCATTCCTGATGTAGAGGAAGCGCGCCAGCCGCTGTTTACTTCTAAGCCGGAACTGGAACGTTCCGGTATGGGTTTTACCATTATGGAGAACTTCATGGATCAGGTGGAAGTGGATTCGGCACCGGGAAAAGGGACACGCATCCGTTTGATGAAGCGCCTCAAAACCCAACAACAGACCATTCGGAATTAAGGGTGGGTGGGGCCATGGATTCGGATGTGCGCAACTCCAAGCACAAACATCTGTCCGACGATGAAGTCAAAAAGCTGATCCAATCCAGTCAAAAAGGGGATACCGAGGCGCGGGACCGGTTGGTCCAGCACAATATCCGGCTGGTATGGTCGGTGGTGCAGCGCTTTCTCAACCGGGGGTATGAAGCGGAGGACCTCTTTCAGATTGGATGTATCGGGTTGTTGAAAGCAGTGGACAAGTTTGATTTAGGATACGACGTAAAATTTTCCACTTACGCGGTGCCGATGATTATCGGAGAGATCCAGCGGTTCCTGCGGGATGATGGAATGGTGAAAGTGAGCCGTTCCCTGAAGGAGTTGTCCAACCGGATCCGCAAGGGTAAAGATGAACTGACCAAACGTTTGGGCCGTTCTCCCACAGTGCATGAACTGGCGGAGGAGATGGGAGTGACGGCGGAGGAAATCGTATTTGCTCAGGAAGCCAACCGCACTCCCGCTTCCATCCATGAAACGGTCTACGAGAATGATGGCGATCCCATCACCTTGATGGATCAAATCTCCGACGAATCCGGGGATGCCTGGTTTGACAAACTGGCGCTGAAAGAAGCGATGGAACAATTGGATGAGCGGGAGCGGTTGATTGTCTACCTCCGCTACTTCAAGGATAAGACACAGTCGGAGGTGGCGCAGCGGCTTGGGATTTCCCAGGTGCAAGTCTCCCGGTTGGAGAAAAAGATTATTCGCCGTATGCGAGAAGAGATGGACGGTTCTGCTTGAAGGAACCAAAAAACGCCCGTCAGGTTCGGGCGTTTTTTGTATGGCTCATGGAAACGCGATCCATACTAACGCCAGGGAGGTTCTGAAGGGAAGGGATCCCGGTGTCCAAGGTGGTTTACATCCAAATGAAAAAGCGGATCCAAGCTCCAAAGGGGCGAATGATCCACCTTGGCGAGGTGGCCCATCTCCTCGCACAAGGGGATGAAGAAAAGCTAAAACGCCTTCCCGTGGCTCGCTTTCAACCCGGAAACAGTTCCGTCATGATGGTGGAGTGGATGGATGTGGTCCGTGTATTGCGACAAATAGGGCCGGAATGGGACTTCAGACAAATCGGCCCTCCTCACACCATCGTGGAGCAATCCTCTCCTTTAAACCGTTCCCGTGCTCTTTTGGTTTTTCCGGTATGGTTGCTTTTATTTGTCGGCTCGGGTTTAGCGATCATGAATTTCCATGCTGATGTCAGTATGTTGGAGGTACACCAACGCATTCACTACCTGTTGACAGGGGTGGAATCGGAACGCCCTCTCCTCCTCCAGATCCCCTATTCTCTCGGAATTGGCTTGGGTATGCTCATCTTTTTCAACCACGTCTGGAAACGAAAGTTGAACGAAGAGCCGACACCGTTGGAGTTGGAGGTGTTCTTGTACCAGGAGAACATCGATCAGTATTTCGTGGATCATGAGAAAGCGAAGCGGGCTGGCAGCCATGACTCTTCTGGATGAATCGATATTGGTGCTGGTGGGACTGGCAGGAGGATTGGCTGTCGGCAGCGGATTGGTTGCATTTTTAACCGTATTGGACATCATCCCGAGATTGACTGTGTTGACCCGGAGCGTTCGGTGGATTCACTGGTATGAAGGAGCATTAATCGCAGGGGCGGTATTTGCCACTTGGGTGGACTTTCGCGATTGGCATGCGATTCCCCTCATGATGACGGTGATGCCGCTCATTGGCTTGTTAGCCGGTTCTTTTGTCGGTCTGCTTGCAGCGGGGTTGACTGAAGTGCTCAACGTGCTGCCGATCCTGGCCAAGCGCCTGGGAATGAAAAATCGGTTGGCCTGGTTGTTGACGGCGATGATTTTGGGGAAAATAGTGGGTTCACTGTTTCAGTGGATTGTATTTCTGGTTTTTTAGGGAAAGGTGTGATGGTTCATGGGTACATTTTGGTCCGCTTTTTTGGTCGGTGGTCTGATCTGTGTGGTGGGACAATTGCTGTTGGATTTGACGCCGCTTACGCCGGCGCACGTTCTCAGTCTGTTGGTGGTGGCAGGTGCCGTGATGGCAGGGTTTGGCTGGTATGAACCCTTGATTAAATTTGCCGGCGCCGGTGCCACCGTTCCCATCACCAGCTTTGGCAACTCGTTGGTGGAAGGGGCCATCAGTGAATCGAAAAGAAGCGGCTTGATCGGTGTATTGACGGGGATTTTCGAGATTACAAGCGCCGGTATCTCAGCCGCCATTATCTTTGGTTTTTTGACCGCTTTGGTCTTCCGGCCAAAAGGTTGATCCCATGCAGAAACGAAAGGTAATTGTCATCACGGATGGAGACCGGGTGGCCAAGAAGACGGTGGAACAGGTGGCAAGGCAGGTCGGAGGACGTTGTATTTCCGCTTCAGCCGGCAATCCGACTCCGCTCACCGGAGAACAACTGGTGGACATGATTCGGGAGGCGGCTTATGATCCGGTGCTGGTCATGTTTGATGATTGCGGTTCCAAACACAAGGGGAAAGGGGAACAGGCCCTGGAAATGGTTGCGTCCCATCCAGACATTGAAGTGTTGGGAGTGGTTGCTGTGGCTTCCAATTGCTCCGAAGTGGAAGGTGTCGCCGTCGATGTGGCCCTGGACCAAGATGGACGCGTGGTTCACCATGGTGTGGATAAAGACGGAGTGGAGCAGGTCCATGAGCCGTTGCGGATTAAAGGAGATACAGTAGATGTGTTAAACCAATACCGGTTTCCGTTAATAGTGGGGATTGGGGATGTGGGCAAGATGGATCATCATGATGATCACATGTGGGGAGCGCCTGTCACCACTCGGGCGGTTCGTCTGATATTAGAAAAAAATGATGAACATCCTCAACACTAATTGTTTTTGAATTCTAACGGTTGTCCCTTGGCAAGAACGTGTAAATGTGATATCCTCTTGTCAAATTAAATCGGAACCCCCATTTACCATGTGATTCTGCATGCGTAGAGGTGCAAATTGGCATCAGTACCCTTTCGGAGATCGGGCATCTAGGAAGAGAGGGGAAAGGGCGATTTGCCGAAGGATGACGAGTAGCCCGAACCCGCCATGCTGGTCTTTCGCCGAAGAGGCGACGGACTGCCGCAACAGTTGTTGCGGAGCGCTACCATCGGAAGAGCGTTCAAGCAACAGACGCATGCGTCCGTTGCTTTTTTATTGGGAGGATCGGAGGCTGGAGGATATGCACTTTCACGGAACCAGTCGTATCAATGAAAAAGGGCATCTAGAAATCGGGGGATGCGATACCACGGATTTAGTACGCCGCTGGGGTACGCCCCTGTATGTAATGGATGAGAACTTGATACGCAGACGGATGAGACAATTTATGGAGGCATTTGAAGCCACGGATCTTTCTTTTCAAGTGGCCTATGCCAGCAAGGCGTTCAGCACCTTGGCCATGTGTCGGCTGGTGGAGGAGGAAGGTCTGTTTCTGGATGTCGTCTCGGAAGGGGAGCTGTATACGGCGCTGGCAGCAGATTTTCCGGCAGAACGCATCTACTTCCACGGCAACAATAAAACCCCGTCAGAGGTGGCACGCGGCTTGGATGCGGGCATCCGGTTGTTTGTAGCGGATAACTTTACCGAGTTGCACCTGTTGGAAGCGTTGGCCCGGGAACGGGGGCTGCGGGTTCCGATCCTGTTGCGGACCACTCCCGGAGTGGAGGCCCACACCCATGACTACATTCAAACGGGTCAAGAGGATTCCAAATTTGGATTCGATTTGGGCAGCGGTCAAGTTCAGGAGGCCGTGCGGCAATGTATGGAATCGGATATCCTTCATTTGGAAGGGTTTCATTGTCACATCGGTTCGCAAATTTTTGAAGTGGAGGGATTTCGTCTGGCGGTCGCAAAAATGGCGGAACTGGTTCGCCATTGCCGTGAGCAGTTCGGCTTCCACACTGAAATTTTGAATTTGGGAGGGGGATTCGGCATTCGGTACAGCGAAGGGGATGAACCGCTGGAACCGGTCCGGTATGTGGAAGCGATTGCTCAAGCGATCTCCCAGGCGTTTTCGGAAGAAGAGAGGCCGGAAATCTGGTTGGAGCCGGGCCGCAGCATCGTCGGTGAAGCGGGCACTACTTTGTACGAAGTGGGAACGATTAAAGAGATCCCGGGCGTACGCAAATATGTGGCTGTGGACGGCGGCATGAACGATAATCTTCGACCTGCGCTGTATCAGGCCACCTATGAAGCGATTCTTGCCAACAAAGCCGACTGTGAACCGGAAGAAACGGTTTCGATTGCCGGTAAACTGTGTGAGACCGGGGATATGCTGATTTGGGACGCTTATCTGCCTGCGGTGGAAAGCGGCGATGTTCTGGCGGTGGGTTGCACGGGGGCCTACAATTACTCCATGGCCAATAATTACAATCGGATGCCCCGTCCTGCCGTCGTGTTCGTCGCTGATGGCCGGTCGGAGCTGGTGGTCATGAGGGAAACATTAGATGACCTCATCAGCCAGGATGTGATTCCGGAACGATTGAAACGCAAAACGATTCCTGCCTCTTCATAAGGCAGCAGCAGTGATCTCCCGCGCAACAGCGGGGGATTTTTTTATTCTCAAAGTGGTTCTCTTTGTGAAGCGTGGGGATGGGAGGGTGTTTCCAAATAGTTGATCGAATCAGTCGACTCTTGTATACTAAAGCAAGAATTGTCTAAAAATAAGGATATTAATCATGATCTTGCTTTCCGACAAAGAGCGACTTCGGAAAAAGAAGGTGATCAACATCTGGAAACTGCCGGGAGAGGGGCGTTTGCAACGAATGACGATTGCCGTCGTCGTTTCCTTCGCCTTATCCGTTACTCTCTGGCCCGTTGAATGGGCCTATGCCAATAAAAAAGAAGAACTGAACAAACAATTGGATGATATCAAGGAAAAAAAAGGAGAAACGGAGAAAGACATCCAAAAGTTGAAGGAGAAAATCGACGAGAAGAAAAAGGTTCTGAGCGGGTTGGAACGGAAAGTGGAGGTTACCCGGAAAGAATTGAACCAAGCCGAGAAAAGGTTAGAAAAGGCTCAGGAGACGCTGGAACAGTATAATGGCCAATATAAGAAAAGCGTTCGCAACATGTATTTATACGGGGATATGGGTCGGATGGAAAGCTTGTTGTCAGCGGAATCGTTCAACCAGTTCCTCACCCGTTTCGAGCTGATGCGTTTGATGGTGAAGCGAGACCACACCATTGTAAAGAAGTACTATGACGAGAAAGAGAAGGTGGAGAAAGAGCGGGACAAGATCAAGAAGCTGACCGATCAGCAGGAAAAAGAGGCGGCGGAAGCCAAAAAGGTGTATGACGAATTGGTGGTCGAGATGAAAAAGAACGAATCCGCCCTCGCCAGCTTGTCCAACGAGGAAAAAATCACCAAGGAGGAACTGGCCCAGCTGAACCTGGAGCATATCAAAGCGGGCAACTTTGCTTACACAGGTCCTCTGACTGTTCCTGTGCCCAACGGTCGCCGTACCTCTCCCTACGGGTATCGGGGCGGAGAGTTTCACACAGGGGTGGATTGGGCTGCTCCGGTAGGTACCCCGATTGTGGCGGCGGCTGACGGGAAGGTGATTCGCAGCCAAAGCTGTGCTTGCGGATATGGTTACTATATCATTATTGACCACGGCGGTGGAATCTTCTCTCTGTACGCCCATATGTGGGCCTCCTCCGTCCGTGTTTCCAGCGGGGCAGTGGTACGAAAAGGACAAACCATTGCCGGAGTCGGCAACAACGGACGCTCGACGGGACCTCACCTGCATTTTGAGGTGCATCGAGGACGGCTGAACAATCATGTGAATCCGTATAACTACATCCGATAAGCGCTCTTTGTCGATTCTACTAAGGGCCTAATCCTTTTGGGGGAGGAGGCTCGTTTTTTTGTTATTCTCTCTAGTTATTGATGGTTGGGCGAACCTTTTGTATACTAAATGCGGTTAATGGTTATGTAGGTCAATCGCCTCCAACAACCGAGAGATCCGATGGGAGAGGGTGATGAACATCTGGAAACTGCCGGGAGAGGGGCGTTTGCAACGGACGACGATCGCTGTCGTCACCTCTGTCGCTCTGGCTTTTTCCCTCTGGCCTCCTGAATTGGCCCAGGCCAACAAAAAAGATGAACTGAACAAAAAATTGGACGACATTCAGGAAAAAAGAGGCGAGACGCAAAAAAGCATCGAAGAGCTGAAGAAGGATATCGACGAGAAGAAAAAGGTCTTAAGCGAGCTGGAACTGCAATTGCAGGAAACTCAGGATGAGCTGGATAAAGCGGAAAAAAACCTGGAAGAGGCCCAGGAAACACTGGAGCAATACAATGGTCAGTTCAAGAAAAGCGTCCGAAACATGTACCTTTACGGCGACATAGGACGGATGGAAAACTTGATGTCCGCTGAATCCTTCAATCAGTTCCTCACACGCTTCGAGATCATGCGTCTGATGGTAAAGCGTGACCACTCCGTGGTAAAGAAGTATTATGATGAAAAAGCGAGAGTGGAGAAAGAACGGAACAAAATCAAGAAACTGAACGACAAACATGAAAAAGAGGCGGCGAAAGCGAAAAAGGTGTATGATGAGTTGGTTGCCGATATGCAAAAGAACGAATCCACCCTCGCCAACTTGGCGACTGAGGAAAGTAACACCAAGCAAGAGCTGGCTGAGCTGAATCTGGAGCATATCAAAGCGGGGAACTTCGCTTACCAGGGGCCGTTGCGCCAACCGGTGAACGGGCGAATGACATCGCCCTATGGTTACAGGGGAAGCGAATTCCATACAGGGGTGGATTGGGCTGCTCCGGTAGGCACTCCGATTTATGCTGCGGCCAACGGCAAAGTGATCCGCAGTCAGAGTTGTGCTTGTGGATTTGGCTACTACATCATGATCGACCATGGCGGCGGGATCTTCTCTCTGTACGCGCATATGTGGGCTTCATCCGTCCGGGTCCGGGCGGGGGATGTGGTACGGAAAGGTCAGCAGATTGCAGGGGTCGGTAACAACGGCCGCTCGACGGGCCCTCACCTTCATTTTGAGGTGCACAAGGGTCGTCCCGGGAATTATGTCAATCCGACTGCCTATTTCGGCGGATAGGATACTCGTATTCAGATCGACAGTGGAACCAAACCAGCGCCAAGTTTAGTTGGCTGCTGGTTTTTTTATTGATATCTGTGGCGAGTTTGTGCCCGTTTCAGTGGAAGCCGGCGAGGATTAATCCGTCTGTGTTAAGATAAGAATGTTGATTGTGAACGGGGTTTGAGAGGGGGTTTTTTATATGAAACGCATCTTGCGTGGAATCTCGGTTGCCGGTGTGATCGGTACATTCCTGATCTTGATTCAAGGAGCCCTGGTAACCAAAACCGGTTCCGGACAGGGGTGCGGCAACACCTGGCCTTTTTGTCACGGTGAAGTGTTTCCCAGCTATCATACCTTGGAGTTGTGGATTGAATACAGCCACCGGATTGTTTCAGCCGCGGTGGGGTTGATCGTCGTCATTACGTCGGCTTGGGCGTGGCGTGTTTATCGACAAAACAGTACTGTTAAATTTCTGGCCTTTTTCAGTGTTTTCTTCATTGTACTGCAAGGGCTGCTGGGAGCGGCGGCTGTTGTTTGGGGATCAAACGATGCGGTCATGGCACTACACTTTGGTTTTTCTTTGCTGTCGTTTGCCAGTATCGCCTTGTTGTCCGTTCTGTTGTTCCAACTGGGTAAAGAAAATCAGCCTCATATCCAGCGGCGTTTGGACGTCTCCCAACGGTTGAAGTGGGGTTTGTACGGATTGGCGGTTTACACGTACATCGTGGTCTACACCGGTGCCTATGTCCGTCACACCGGCTCCAGTTTGGGTTGTTCCACTTGGCCGCTCTGTAACGGGGTTTGGTTTCCCGACCTGACCACCCAGGCAGGAATCCAGCTTACCCACCGCTTGTTTGCCGCCATGCTGCTGGTGTTTACCGTTTGGTTGTTTGTGGTGGTGCGCCGCCATTACACTGGACATGCGGATTTGGTCAAGGCAGCGCAGCTCTGTTTGGGACTTACCCTGTTGCAAGTGATCAGCGGAGGGTTGGTGGTGTTGTCCCAATTGCAATTGGTGATCGCGTTGTTGCATACTACATTGATCGCTCTCTATTTCGCCGCCCTCTGTTACCTGTGCCTTCAGGTCGGGCTGCCGTGGAAGAGCGATTGGGATGAGGATTCCTCGATGTCCGCTAAAACGGGGAAATCAACAACACCGTAAAGTATAGGAACCATACTGGAAGCGTATCGGTGGTTGGGAAAGCCGCTCCCTTATCGGGGGTGGCTTTTTTCGTTTCGGCCCAGCCAAACAGAGTAGTCCGTTTGGCTGGGCCGATAAAAATTTCTTGACTCCGATAGGGGTTACCTAGACAATTGGTAGTGAACACATCAAGGGGGGCGTTTGTATGATTAGAAAGAATTTTTTTCTCTTTATCACTCTTCTTTCGGTTTTAGCACTTGCACTCGCGGGTTGCGGAAGCGCTCCGGACCAGGGCAAGGATGCTGATGGAAACGGAGCTGGAGAGGTTCGGATCACCATCGGGACCGGCGGGAACAGTGGGACCTACTACCCGCTGGGAACGGCTTTAGCGCAAAAGATCTTCAGCAAAGTGGATGGGGTAAGCCAAGCTCGCGGGGTGACGACGGGTGCTTCTGTCGCCAACATTCAGGAGATGGCACAAGGGAAATATCAAATGGCGTTTGTACAGAACGATATCGCTTACTTTGCGGTCGAAGGGGAAACCTTGGGTGACTTTGAGGGGAAACCGGTCGAAAACATTGCCGGGATGGCCACCCTTTACCCGGAAGATATTCAAGTGGTGACACGCAAAGACAGCAAGTTGGAATCGTTGGAGGACCTGAAGGGAAAGAAGGTGGCGGTGGGTGATCAGGGCAGCGGCGCCGAAGTGAACGCCAAACAGGTGCTGGAAGCCGCCGGCATTACTTACGATGACATCGAAGTCAACTATCTCGGGTTTGGTGATGCGGCACAGGGATTGCAAAACGGGACACTGGACGCCGCATTTATCACAGCCGGCGCTCCCACGAGTGCCATCCAGGAGCTGGGTGCGACACAAGAAGTGCGTATCTTGTCCATTCCGGATGAGGTCATTCAAGCATTGACCAGCGAGTACTCGTACTTTACGGAACAAACCATTTCCGCTGATACCTATGCGGATCAGGGTCAAGAAGAAGACATCAAAACCGTGTCCGTTATGGCCATGCTGATTGTCGATCAGGAGCTTTCGGAAGACTTGGTTTACAATCTGACGAAAGCGATGTTTGAAGAAAAAGAAGCACTGGACGCGGCACACGCACGGGGGGCCGATATCACCCTGGAATCGGCTTTGGAAGGGATGTCCATCGAACTTCACCCCGGTGCCAAAAAATACTACGATGAGCAGGGGATTTCAGCGGAATAATGCGTTTGCGCAACATACAAAAGGCATTGCGTTTCCGCAATGCCTTTTCTTTTCTATTGGGTGCGGTTCTGTTTCTGGGTGCAGTTTTAGTACTCAGTCAATCGATAGTTGTGTTGCAAGTGGTAGATGAGACCGATCAACCCCTCATCATCCATCCCGTGGAGAGCGGAACCCGTTTTTCCCACCAATACCGGCACTCTGTCGCCAAGTGTCCGATTATCGAAAAATTCGAGTTGGACAATCAAAGCCGCATGGTGTTGATGGAAAGCTGGAATTGCAGTTTTGGGGCGGGAATCGCCACCGAACCGCCTCCGGGAGCCTCCGATCGGCTGGTGGATGGATTTTATGTGATCGAGGATATCGGTCAAGTGGTGCCGGAACTTTTTTTCCATCCTGTCGCCATTACCGATCACCGGTTGACGGTGGAAAATCAAACCTGGAACCTGTCTGAGCCCCCCTTTGAAGGGCAAACCATCCGGTTGACGATTGAACAGACGACACGTTGGCGATATTGGGTGCATGTCATTCAAGCCGGATAACCCCGCCTCCATCGATTAGCGATTGGTGTTTCACTTATATATCGGCAAGGAGGTTCGTGATGACACAATCTTCCGTTTCAAATGAAGAAATCAACCGAAAAGTAGGGGAACTGGAAGGGAGCGACCGTTCTCTTCAGGGATGGATGGCGATGTTGGTCCTTCTGGTGGCCGTCGGAATGTCCCTGTTCCATCTGTATACAGCCGGGATCGACATGCTTCCGCGCATGCAACAAAATGCGCTGCACCTGGGCTTTGCGTTGGCATTGACGTTTCTGATCTTCCCGATTAAAAGAAAGATGGGCCAAACCTCGATTCCTTGGTATGATTTTTTATTGGCAACGCTGGGAGGATTGACAGGGCTTTATATCGTCTATATTTCGTCGGACATCTTATCTCGTGTGGCAAATCCGACGACTATGGATACGATGATGGCGACGCTCGCGGTTCTGCTCGTTCTGGAAGCGACTCGGCGGGTGGTGGGCAAACCGCTGGTGATCCTGGCCTTTTTGTTTATGCTGTACGCATGGCTTGGAGATAAGACATTACCCGGTTTTCTCGGGGGCAATTATGTTTTGCCCGATATGGTGAACCACTTTGGATTTTCCTGGACGGGAATATTTGAGTTTATGTATCTGTCCAACGAAGGAATTTTTGGAACTCCTCTTACCGTTTCCGCCAGTTATGTCTTTATTTTTGTCTTGTTCGGCGCTTTTTTGGAAGTGACCGGAGCCGGAAGGATGTTTATCGACTTTGCGATGTCCCTTGTTGGTTCCTTTAAAGGAGGGCCCGCGAAGGCTGCCGTTGTCTCTTCCGGGCTGATGGGGTCGATTTCGGGCAGTTCCGTGGCGAATGCAGTCACTACGGGAACCTTCACGATCCCCTTGATGAAAAAAACCGGATTTCGCCCTCATGTGGCAGGCGGTGTGGAAGTGGCGGCTTCTTCCAGCGGGCAGTTGTTGCCGCCGGTGATGGGCGCAGCGGCGTTCATCATGGCGGACTTCACCGGCATCCCTTATCTGGAAATCGTAAAAGCAGCGGCGATTCCGGCCTTGCTCAGCTATACCGCCATCTTGTTCATGGTTCATCTGGAAGCAAGAAAATATAACATCAGCGGTTTGCCGCGAACAGAACTGACTCCGGCCTGGAGAATCCTTGCCACCCGCGGGTACTTAATGCTGCCGGTGGTTGCTCTGATCACGTTGTTGGTAATGCGTTTAACCCCGATTCTCGCTTCGTTCATGGCGATTGTAGGAGCTTTGACGATCGCCTTGTTCTCTTATCGGATGCAGCGTCATTTTGGGAAAGGGTTCCTCGTATCGCTTCTCTTTATCGGGAGCGCGTATGCGGCTCATCTCCTGTTCGGGTTGAATGAATATGTAACACTGGTAGCGGCGGGCAGTTTGTTATTTGCTCTTATCTGGTTTTTACTCGGCAAGAAAATTTCCGGTGAAAAACAGACTCCGTTCGGGTGGCGGGAGTTGGTCACTGCATTGGAACTGGGAGCGAGAAACTCCCTCAGTGTGGTGACGGCCTGTGCCACGGCCGGAATCCTTACCGGTGTGGTTACCATGACCGGCTTGGGTCCGATCCTGTCCGGCATGATTCTGGATTTAGCCAACAACCAGCTGCTCCTGGTACTGCTTTTCACGATGTTTGCCTGTATTATTATGGGCATGGGTCTGCCGACAACGGCCACTTATATTGTGTTGGCGGCGGTGATGGCACCGGCGTTGGTTCAGATTGGAATCCCGTTGTTGGCGGCGCACCTGTTTGTGTTTTACTATGGGATCCTTGCGGATGACACTCCTCCGATCAATCTGCCGGCTTACGCCACGGCGGGGATCGCCCAGGCAAACCCGGTGGAGACCGGTGTTCAAGGCTTCAAGTTTGATATGGGAGCCCTTTTGTTGCCGTTTGCGTTTACCTTAAACCCCATTTTGATTCTGCAAGCGGAAGATGCCACTATGGGACAGACGGCTTGGGCGATCTCGACTGCGTTTATCGGGATTATCGCCTGGTCCAGTTTCATCCAGAGCTATCTCATCACTTCCTACGGGTGGATCGAACGCATCTTGGTCGTTGCCAGCGCCCTGGTTTTGATCCACCATACATTGTGGACGGACGCTCTCGGAATCGGTCTGTTCCTCGCTGTGATCCTGCTCCAGTGGTTTAAAAACCGCCGGATCGGATTAAACCGTATGTCGGTGGATGGCTGATCCCGGAAAGGCTGAGAAGCCGCTCCTATCTGGGGGCGGCTCTTGCTGTTTGAAGAGAGGAATTCTATAATAAAAGAAGATGGTCACCTTCGTGGAGTGACTCATCGCCGCGCCTTGTGGCGCTTCAAAAAAGGGGAGGATTCCCCTCACCATCATACTGTCAATCCTTCGGGGCTGGGTGGAACTCCCGACCGGCGGTGATGGAAGCGATGCTTCCTCAGTCCGTGACCCGCGAAAAAGCGGTGGATCCGGTGTAAATCCGGAGCCGACAGTGAAAGTCTGGATGGGAGAAGGATGGACGGGACCGCACACTCTCTGTGCGAGCAAGGCAGGAAAATTTTACCGGCCCTAGCCGGCTTTTTTTGTCATGCCCATTCAGATGCAAGTGATGTGTGTGTTTGGTTCACGTTCAAAAAGCCCCGATTACATCGGGGTTTTTTTGTTGGATTGACGATTGAAGGAGGAACGATGGACAGGTATGTAACGGACATCCACGAACGTTGGATGGGGCTTGCTCTGGATCTGGCCGGGGCGGCACGTGGACAAACTTCTCCAAACCCGCTGGTGGGTGCAGTCGTGGTAAAAGATGGGCAGTTGTTGGGAAGTGGGGCTCACTTAAAAGCGGGTACCCCCCATGCGGAGGTGCATGCACTCCAGATGGCCGGGCGGGCAGCTGTCGGCAGCACATTGTATGTCACGCTGGAACCGTGCAATCATACTGGTCGCACGCCTCCGTGTACGGAAAAGGTGATTGCCGCAGGGGTAAGTCGGGTGGTGATCGGCACTTTGGATCCCGATTCCCGTGTGTCGGGAGAGGGAGTCAAACGACTTCAGGAAGCCGGGATCATCGTCACGACCGGTGTGTTGGAAGCGGCTTGCCTGCGGTTAAATGAGGCCTATTTCCACCATCGTCGCACAGGCTACCCCTTTGTCACCATGAAAGCGGCTGTGACGCTGGATGGGAAAACCGCTACGCCTACGGGTGACAGTCGCTGGGTGACGGGGGAGGAGGCGCGCTTGGAAGTGCATCGGCTTCGTCATTCCCATGATGCGGTGATGGTGGGGAGGCAGACGGCCGTCCAAGACCGGGCGCTTCTTACCACCCGTTTACCGGAGGGAGGCAAAAATCCTGTCCGGGTTATTTTGGATAGCCAGCTCTCCATCCCGTTAGACATCCCCGTAACGGATACCGAGACAGCCGCAACCTGGATCTTTTGCACCGACGGAGTCGACGAGGGCCGGGAGGCCGAACTGCGAAAGCGGGGTGTTTCCGTTTTCCGGACCGGTCCTGGACCCCGGGTCGATTTGGAGAAGGTGTTTCAAACGCTGGGTTCCAAAGGGATCCTGTCCGTCTTATCGGAAGCGGGGGGCGAATTGAATGCATCCCTTCTGAATGAGGGCTGGGTCAATCGAGTGATGTTTTTTATCGCACCTAAGTTGCTGGGCGGAAAGGACAGTCCCACCGCGGTGGAAGGTGCCGGTTGGGAACGGATGGAGCAGGCGTGGGAATTGGATGGTGTGGAAATGCACCGGTTTGGGCAAGATTGGTGCGTGACGGGATTGCCCCGACAGACGCGAAGGGAGGGGTCCTGATGTTTACCGGATTGGTGGAAGAAGTGGGAGAGATTCAATCGATTCGAAAGGGTAATCGGTCCATGGTGTTGACGGTATCCGCTCGACGGGTACTGGAAGGCGTAAAAGAGGGGGACAGCATCGCTGTTAACGGTGTCTGTCTCACGGTTATCCGCTGGCGGGAAGGGGAATTTGAGACGGATGTGATGCCGGAAACCATGGCCAAGACCAGCCTGGGCCGGCTGCAACCAGGTTCACGGGTCAATCTGGAGCGGGCCTTGTCTGTGGGAGACCGCTTGGGGGGGCATTTTGTTCAGGGGCATGTGGACGGTGTAGGGCGAATTCGTGCCCGCACTCCGATGGAGAATGCTGTTTTATTTGAAGTGGAAGTGCCGGAGGCCCTTACGCAGTGGATGGTGGATAAGGGTTCGGTGACGGTGAACGGGATCAGTCTGACATTGGTGTCGATCGGAGCCCGATCGTTCACTGTTTCCGTTATTCCCCACACTTTATCTCATACACAACTGAACGATGCGCGGCCGGGCGATGAGGTGAATGTGGAGTGCGACATGATCGGTAAATATGTCGCGAAATGGTTAAACCAGCAGCAGGGGAATTCCTTGGCCGATGTACTGAAACAATCCGGCTTTACGAATGGAGGTGGTTAACATGGGGTCCTTTCATTTTCATACCATTGAGGAAGCGATTTATGAACTGATGCAAGGCCGTGTCATTATCGTGGTGGATGACGAAGATCGGGAAAACGAGGGGGACTTCGTCGCCTTGGCGGAAAAAGCGACTCCGGAAGTGATCAATTTCATGATTACCCACGGCCGCGGGCTGGTCTGTGCTCCCATCATGGAAGAACGAGCCCGGGAATTGGACCTGCCCCCGATGGTAGCCCATAACACGGACACGCATGAGACCGCGTTCACGGTGTCGGTGGACCATCGTTCCTCCACAACGGGGATCTCCGCCCATGAACGGTCCGATACGATTCGGGCATTGATCGATCCGAATACAAAGCCGGGAGACTTTCGTCGTCCTGGTCACATCTTCCCGCTGATCGCACGCAAAGGAGGCGTGTTGCAGCGGGCGGGCCATACCGAAGCGGGAGTCGATTTGGCTCGGATGTGCGGATCCTATCCGGCGGCGGTCATTTGTGAAGTGATTAAAGAGGACGGGAGTATGGCTCGTGTTCCGGATTTGATGTCTATTGCACGGGAATTTGATTTGAAGATCATCACCATTCAGGACCTGATTCACTACCGCAACCGCAAGGATAAATTGGTGGAGCGAGTGGTATCCACTCGTTTACCGACGGCGTTCGGTGTGTTTACGGCTTATGGATACCGCAACGAAGTGGATCATAAGGAACACGTCGCACTGGTGAAAGGACGGATCGTCCCGGATGAACCGGTGATGGTGCGGGTTCATTCCGAATGTCTGACAGGGGATGTGTTTGGATCGCAACGATGCGACTGCGGACCGCAGCTCCATGCGGCCCTTTCTCAGATCGAAGAGGAAGGAGCCGGGGTGCTCCTCTATATGCGTCAGGAGGGAAGGGGCATCGGTTTGTTGAACAAGTTGAAAGCCTATCAATTGCAGGAGCAGGGGCTGGACACGGTGGAAGCCAATCTGAAGCTTGGATTTCAGCCCGACCTCAGGGAGTACGGCATCGGTGCCCAGATCCTGCGCGACCTGGGCGTCCGTAGGATGCGGCTCTTAACGAACAATCCACGAAAGATCACGGGTTTAAAAGGATACGGATTGGAAGTGACAGAGGTGCTGCCGATCCAGATGCCGGCTGTCCCCGACAATGAAAAGTATCTGAAAACGAAGAAGAGTAAGCTGGGCCACATGCTCCATTTTTAAATTCAAATAGGGGTGGGAGTAACGATGAAGGTATATGAAGGGGTTATGACAGCACAGGGATTACGGTTTGGAATCGTGGTGAGCCGTTTTAACAGTTTGATCACCACGCGGCTGTTGGAAGGAGCCCAAGATGCTCTGAAACGGCATGGAGCCCGAGATGAAGATGTGGAAGTGGCTTGGGTGCCGGGAGCGTTTGAAATTCCGTTGATCGCAGACCAAATGGCGGCATCGGGCCGATTCGATGCTGTGATCACTCTGGGAGCGGTGATTCGCGGATCGACTCCCCATTTTGATTACGTCTGCTCGGAGGCGGCCAAAGGAGTAGGGGCCACCAGTTTGAACCGGGGGGTGCCGGTCATTTTCGGCGTTCTTACGGTGGACACCATTGAGCAGGCGATTGAACGAGCCGGCACCAAAGCGGGCAACAAGGGGTGGGAGGCGGCTGTAGGCGCGATTGAGACCGCCAATCTGCAGCGTTCGTTGAAAGAGGGTCTCTCCAACTGACGAAAGGGTGGTCCATTGTTGGATGTCAAGATCAAACTGGATATGTTTGAAGGCCCTTTGGATCTGCTTCTCCACTTAATCGATCGTTCGGAAGTGGATGTATGCGACATTCCGATTGCCCGCATTACCGACCAATATATGGAAATTCTTTCTGCGTCCCAGGAGTTGGAATTGGATATCGCCAGTGAATTTTTGGTGATGGCGGCGACGCTGCTGGCGATCAAGAGCCGGATGTTGCTTCCTCGGGCCGAACCTGTTGATCTCAGCGATATGATGGAAACGGAAGACGGGTTGGATCCACGGGAAGAACTGGTGCAGCGGCTGTTGGAATACAAAAAATACAAACGCTTATCCGATGCGCTGAGGGAGCGGGAGGCGGAACGAAGCCAAGTCTACACCCGGATGCCGATGGATCTGACTCCGTACACACCGGAAGAAAATCCGCTACAGGGATTGACACCGGATGACCTGTTACAGGTATTTTCCGAAGCCATGTCTCGCCCTCGAAACGAGGAGCCCCCGCCGATGACCAATCTGAGCCGGGATGAGGTCTCTGTCAGTGATCGGATGGAGGAAATTGCAGAAACGTTGTGGCGTTCCGACGGAAAGATGCGGTTTTCCGAGCTCCTGGTGTGGGAGCGGGTGACGAAAGATCGGGTTGTGACCACCTTCTTGGCCTTGCTGGAGTTGATGAAGACCAAACGGGTTTATATCCTGCAACGGGAATTATTTCAGGATATCGAAATTGTGGCAGTCAAGCCGAATGGAGGGGAGCCCACTGGAACGACAGCAGTGGAAGTCCATCATTGAAGGGTTGTTGTTTGCGGCGGGAGAAGAGGGCCTAAAACCGAAGGAGATCGCCGAAATTCTTCAAATCGACACACGGGAGGTCCGCCAGCTGTTGAAGGAAATGAGGCAGCAATGGAATGAAGAGGGGCGAGGTCTTCAGATTGTGGAAGTGGCGCAAGTATTTCAGCTGACCACCCTCTCGGAACACCGATCTTATTTTGAAAAGTTGGCCGAATCCCCTTCCCGCTCTCAACTCTCCCGCGCAGCCCTGGAGACGTTGTCGATTATCGCTTATCGGCAACCGATCATTCGGGTGGATATCGAAGAAATCCGCGGTGTGAAATGTGAACGGGCGATTTACCAACTGAAACGAAAAGGGCTGGTTAAAGAGGTGGGCAGAGCGGAGGGAGTAGGCCGCCCCATCTTGTATGGGACCACTCGTCAATTTTTGGAATACTTTGGATTGAAAAGCTTGGATGAATTGCCTCCTGTCGATTCCATCTTTCACTGGACCGAGTGGGAACAGGAGCGGGAAGAATTGTATCAGCGGCTGGGTGTGGAGCCGCAGCAGGCCCCGGAAGAGTTGGAAGAAGAAAGTCATTCCTCTTAACTGTCTAGAAGCCCCGAGTGATCGGGGTTTTTTTATGTTTTTTTCAGAAGCACAACCAGAAAGGGAACGAAGACCAGCCGGACCGACCTCAGTCTGGCCCTTTCAGATTGAATGGAGGGTACCCTTTTAGAACGACCTTGTATCTGTTTCATTCAAAAGAAGTGGCTGCCCATGGAGGGTATGAGCCGGCTGCATTCCGGTGATACTACCCAATGTTGGAACAATAAGGCGGTGGCATGAATGGCATGGTTGCTGGGTTCCGGCTTTTTGGTCTTGTTTTTTCTGTTGATGCTTTTTTCCACAGTACGGATCCGCCTCCTTTATCACAGGCGAGATGAAGATGACGAGATGGCAGTACAGGTTCGGATGTGGGCGGGCCTTCTCCGCCTACAATACCGGTTTCCAACCATACGCCTCACCCCCGAAGGGGTGGATCTGGATGAGAAAACGGGTACACCCTGGCCGGGAAAAAAACCTCCTTGGCACCGACGGATCGGATGGAAAACGATCCGGCGAATGCAACAAAATTTTTCAGACATCAAACAGAGAGTAGTGGATCTTTATGACGTATTCCGCGGGTTTTTGGGTCATGTGAAGTGTGAGCGCCTGACATGGAAGAGTCACTTAGGCACCGGGGATGCAGCGGAAACCGGTGTGCTTACCGGCTTGGCCTGGGGGGTAAAAACCAGTCTGGTTGGCTTTATGGGCTCTTATATTCGCTGGGTGGTCCGCCCCCATCTGGATGTGGTTCCTTATTTTCAGGAACGCCGCTTGGAAACCGATCTGGACTGCATGATCCGATTCAGGCTGGGGCATGCTATCCTTGCTGTTATCCGATTGTTGACCCGTATGCGCGGAAAGGGGGGTGAAGGGACATGGAAGAACACCCAATTCAAGGCCTAATGACGACGGCGATGGAAAATATCAAGGAAATGGTGGACGTCAACACCATCATCGGGGATCCGGTTGAGACACCGGACGGCAGCGTGATCATTCCCGTATCAAGAGTGGGATTTGGCTTCGCCGCAGGCGGAAGTGAGTTTGCAGGTACGAAGAAGGAAGAAAGAGCTGATGGCGGCGGAGGCAGAAACGGCGGCGGTGAACCCCCGCCCCTCCCCTTTGGAGGAGGCAGCGGGGGCGGAGTCTCCATCACCCCCATAGGCTTCCTGGTGGTCAATGAGAAAGGTGTTCGCATGTTGAATATGGAAGGGGCCAACCATTTGTTTGATCGATTACTCGATTTGGCTCCCGGATTGGTGGAACGTCTGCAACGGATGGTAAAGGGCAAAAAAATGGATGGTTTTCAAGAGCCAAAAACCGATATCTGACAAGGCCACATTCCGGTCGTCTCTTTTCAAGGGACGGCCTTTTTGCGCTCTCTCTCATAACCCTGTCCCATCGGCATATACATGTACCAAAATACAAGCCTTAAGGTGGGGAGCCATGCGGGTAACAGCGATCCTGTGCGCGATTGCGCTGGTTTGGGCCGTTCAGGTGCCTCAGGCGGCAGGGGAAGAGGATCCGTTGACTCTGAGTGCCGATGCGGCTGCTGTCATTGATGTGGAATCGGGACGATTGTTATATGAAAAGGATGCATACAAACAGATGCGCATTGCCAGCCTCACCAAAATCATGACAGCCATTGTGGCGATCGAAAACAGCGATCTCCAGGAGAAAGTCAAGGTGGGTCCCCAGGCGGTGGGGGTGGAGGGATCTTCCATCTACCTGAAGCAAGGAGAGGAGATTCCGTTGGAATCTCTCCTGTACGGTTTGATGCTTCGATCAGGAAATGATGCGGCGGTGGCAATCGCTGAACATGTGGGGGGATCCCTGGAAGGGTTTGTCCTGATGATGAATGAAAAGGCGGAGTATCTGGGGCTGGAACAGACGCATTTTGAAAACCCCCATGGTCTGGATGCTCCCGAACACTACTCTTCAGCGGCGGACGTGGCTCGTCTGACCGCATATGCTCTTCACAATCCGGATTTTAAAAAAATTGTGTCGACTCCGGTGAAAACGGTCCCCTGGCCTGGGGAAGAATGGCACCGCAAATGGTACAACAAGAACAAAATGCTGCGGCTGTATCCCGGTGCCGACGGGGTGAAGACCGGATACACCAAAATGTCCAAACGGACGTTGGTATCCTCCGCAACCCGAAAGGGTCGTCAATTGGTTTCCGTAACGCTAGCCGCGCCCGATGACTGGAATGATTCTATGCATTTATTGGAGTACGGCTTTACTCAATTTGAACGGGTTTCCCTTTTGAACAAGGGGGATGAAGTGACAGATATTTCTGGATCAGGAGATCCCGGTTGGTCGGCTGCGGCAGAAGATGGATTCGCCTATCCCCTCAAGGAGGAGGAACGGAACCGGATACGGGTGGAACCCCTGCTCACCTTGCCCGCTTCCGCCATCAGCGGAGAGGGGGTCCGGGTAGGGACCGCACGGATTTATGTAGATGAAAAGCAGGTGGGTTCCGTCCCTTTGATTTCCCGGTTGAAGCAGGAGAAAACCGGCTCCCTGTTCCACTCGTGGCTACAGGTGGTCAGTCATATGATGGGGAGGGAGTGGTGATGGTCAACTACATTTGGCTGTTTATGATTGTGAGTGGGGTGGCGGCGGCGGCTTTTCAAGGAGAGATGGATGTTGTGACACAGGCGGCGCTGAAGGGAGCCAAGGATGGAGTGGCCGTATGCATGGGGTTGATCAGCATTCTTGTCTTTTGGTTGGGAATGATGAGGATCGCTCAGGATGCAGGGTTGCTAAAAGCCCTGGCTCGGCTGCTCAGTCCGGTTGTCCGTTTCCTGTTTCCCGATGTTCCGCGTGATCATCCTGCGATGGGCTATATTTTGTCTAACATGAGTGCCAACCTGTTTGGTTTAGGAAACGCCGCTACTCCGATGGGGATCAAGGCGATGGAAGAGCTGCAGAAGTTGAATCCCGATCCGAAAACGGCCACCCCGGCCATGTGTACGCTGTTGGCGTTGAATACCTCCAGCCTCACTTTGATTCCGACCACCATGATCGGACTCAGAATGGAGTTGGGTTCGGCAAATCCCTCGGCGATCATCGGGACGACGATCGTAGCCACTTTTTGTTCTTCCCTGGCTGCGATTTGCCTGGATCGTTGGTTTCGCGGTCGGATGGCCAGACGAATTCAAACCTAGATCCATATCAAAGGGGGAAGAAGGTTGTGATGCAAACGATTTCGTTCCTATCGGCGATCATGATTCCAGCTCTCCTGGCCTTCATCCCCCTGTATGGCTTGTCACGCGGGGTGCCGGTTTATGAAAGCTTTGTGGAAGGAGCCAAGGACGGGTTCCCTACCGCGATTCAGATCATTCCCCATTTGGTGGGGATGATGGTGGCGGTATCCATTTTCAGGGAGACAGGAGCGCTCCAGTTTTACCTGAGTTTGTTCAAGCCCGTGCTCACGGCGATCCATTTCCCCGAAGAAGTCCTGCCTCTGGGGATTCTCCGTCCGATTTCCGGTGCAGGCGCCTTGGCTTATGCGGAAAATTTGATGGCCACTCATGGTCCCGATTCCTTCCTGGGCCGTTTGGCTGCCACCATGCAGGGAAGTACGGACACCACGCTGTACGTGTTGACGGTTTACTTCGGTGCGGTGGGAATCCGCCGTTCGCTGTACGCGGTAAAGGTGGGATTGATGGCGGATTTGGCTGGGGTGCTGGCTTCCTGGATGGTGGTGATGTGGGTGTTTGGATTGTAAGCATTTGCTTGGGTTTTCCTTGCCCGGAGGGGCTTTTTTTTGTGAGTGGTAGTCTTTCGCTTGTGAAGGGAGAGTCGAATGGATATGATGGCTAATGAGGTGAAAACATGGAACGACTGCAAAAAGTAATGGCCCACGCCGGTGTGGCGTCCCGGCGGGCATGTGAGGAATTGATCCGCGCGGGCCGGGTGCGCGTGAACGGGGAACCGGTGACGGAGCTGGGCCGGCGAGTAGATCCCCAACGGGATCGTATCCAGGTGAATGGCCGGGAGATTCGACGGGAATCGAAACGATATTTCCTGTTTTATAAACCGAAGGGGGTAATTACCAGCGTAACCGATCCACGGGGTCGGCGGGTGGTGACGGATTTCTTCCGTGAAGTGGATGAACGGGTTTATCCCGTTGGCCGACTGGATTATGAAACGGAAGGGTTGCTCCTTTTAACCAATGACGGTGAACTGGCCAACCGGCTGGCCCATCCCCGCCATGAGGTGGACAAGGTGTATCAGGCGCGTGTGGCCGATCATCCCGGTGAAGAGTCCCTGGAACGATTACGCAAGGGGATTCGGTTGGAAGATGGCTGGACCGCCCCTGCCAAGGTGCGTGTGCTTGAATCTGCTGGAAAGGACTGTTGGTTGGAAATCGTGATTCATGAAGGGCGGAACCGGCAAGTGCGCCGGATGTTGGACGCGATCGGCCACCCCGTGAGAAGGCTGATTCGAACCCGAATCGATTTTCTTACTCTTGCGGGCTTGAAACCGGGTCGCCACCGTTCGCTGAAACAGGGGGAAGTGGAGCGGCTCAGGGAACGGTTGGGTGATTGAGAGATGTTTTCAAACAATATTCATAGGAACCCCCCGTTGGTTCTAGGTCCTAGCGGTATAATGGGATAGTGAACGGGGTTCCCCGATTAATGGGATCCTCCCGGGAAACGGGGGTGGAAAAATGGTCAACACGAAGTGCGAATGTGGACATAACAACCCCGTCGGTACCACCTTGTGTGAGTACTGTGGGAAGCCGCTGGATGAGGGGAATGAAGACCAGCCTCTGGAGATGCGTTACGAGGGCAAAGCACGGCGCTCGCAGACGCAAAACCAGACTGTATTGGACTGGATCTGGAACTTTTTCTCTTCCGTCAAAGTGGCCATATATTTGATCGTGATTACGTTGGTAACGTCGGTTCTGGGGACGATTCTTCCGCAGGAGCGGTTTATCCCATCCAACCGGCCCGAAATCTATTACGCCCAGGAGTACGGGATTTGGGGCGAGCTCTTTTACCGTCTGGGCTTGTCCGATATGTACAATTCCTGGTGGTATATCGCTTTATTGTCGATGATCGGGATCTCGCTGGTAGTGTGCAGTTTGGACCGGGTGGTGCCGTTGTATAAGGCGCTGAAAAACCAGCGGGTGATAAAGAATACTACATTTATCCGACGACAGCGGGTCAGCCGGTCCCAGCCGGTACCCGAGGAGGAGAAGGAAGCGGTACTGGATCGTTTAGCACATACCCTTTCCAAGAAGCGCTACCATGTCCGACGGGAAGAAGACTCCATTTTGGCGGAGAAAGGACGCTTCAGTCGCTGGGGGCCTTATGTCAATCATATCGGTCTCATCATTTTTCTGTTTGGGACGCTGATGCGGTTGATTCCCGGCTGGTATCTGGACGATTTAGTGTTTCTTCAGGAAGGGGAGACCAAAAAGCTTCCTGATGTTCCGTACCATGTGAAAAATGAACGGGCGTTTGCGGAATTGTACGATGAGGACGAGATGCCGCAACAGTTGGATGAGATGCCCGCGATTGTGAAGAAATATGAAACCCGGGTTACTCTTTATGAGGAGGACCCGGAAACCGGTGAACTGCGGGAAGTGAAACGAGACTCCATTCTGGTGAATCATCCCTTGAAACACGAAGGGCTGTTGCTGTTCCAATCCGGTTTTGAGCCGAATCAGGCGAAATCGATCACACTCAGCGTGGAGGATCGGAAGCAGGATCAGGAATTGGGAACAATTCAGGTGGACCTGTACGATCCGAAAACGAAGTACGAGTTGGAAAACGGAGTGACGATCCGGATTTTAAATTACTTCCCGGATTTTGTGTTGGAGGATAATCAGCCCGCTACCAAATCCGAGATACCCAACCGCCCTGCCTTTATTTTCTCAGTGGATTCACCGGATTTGGACGAACCGGAAAAATCCTGGATGATTTCGGGGACCAATCTGGATGATGTCAATGAAGCCAATCGTTATGGCATGAGCCTGGAGGAGATTGAAACGGTAAACACTTCCGTATTGATGGTACGGATGGACAAGAGTCTCCCGGTGATTTTCTTTGGGCTTGGTATCTTTATGGTGGGCTTGTCCATGGGACTCTTTTGGTTCCATCGCCGCGTATGGATCCGCTGGGAAGAAGGGAATCTCTTGATGGGGGCTCACACCAACAAGAACTGGTTCGGCTTGAGAAAAGAGTTGGAGCAGGCGACGGAAAAAGCCGATACGCCGCTGAACTTTTCTCCCGAGCAACCGGAACAACGGTAGGGGGAACACGAGATGGAACAAACAATGGAAACGCTCCTGTTTGGAACGTTTATCCTATACCTGTTGGCATCGATCGCATTTGTGATGGCAGTGACGGGAAAAGGATCCCGTGACGGGAAAGAAGTGCATATGACACGCTGGGGGCGGCGGGGAATCACACTGGCCATCGCCGGTGTGGCCCTGCATGTCGGATTTATTATTGTCCGCCTTCTGCTGGGTGGACACTTTACCAGCAATATGTTTGAATTTACGGCTTTCCTCTGCTTTACGATCGTGACTGCTTATATCGTGATCTATTATTTATACCGAACGATTACCTTAGGTGCCTTTGCCATGCCGTTGGCGGTGATTATGCTGGCGTATGCCTCGGTTTTTCCCCGAGAGGTGACACCGCTGATTCCCGCATTGCAAAGCCACTGGCTCCACATTCATGTGATCACCGTGGCTTTGGGGCAAGGGGCGCTGGCAGTGGGATTTGTGGCAGGTTTGATCTATCTGATCCGCTGGGTTGGAAAAGACCGGGGTCATACCCGTACGGCCACCTGGCTGGAAGTGACGATGGTGGTCGTCGTGATGTATGTCAGCTTCATATTCCTGTCTTTCGCATTTGGTGGGTATGAGGCGACGTTCCAGCATCCTGTGGACGACACGGAAGTGGTGCAGGAGTTTGTCATGCCGCCGATTGTGGGTCCCCACGAGGGTAAAGCGGTAGATGTACCCGCTTTTTTGGGGCTTCAGGGTCCGTTGTTTGAAGTTCCTTCCTGGATGCAGGGGGAAAAGGCGGCCAACAAGCTGAATTCCGTTCTGTGGTCTATCTTCATCGGCCTCGTCCTGTACGGAATCCTGCGTCTGGCTTTCCGAAAACCAATCTACGAACTCCTCTATCCCTTGGTGAAAAATCTCAACCTGGAAACAGTGGATGAGATCAGTTACCGGGCCATTGCCATCGGGTATCCGATTTTCACCCTGGGCGGCCTTGTTTTCGCCATGATCTGGGCCCATGAAGCCTGGGGCCGTTTCTGGGGGTGGGATCCCAAAGAAGTGTGGGCGCTTATCACCTGGCTTTTTTACAGCGCCTATCTGCATTTGCGTCTGTCCCGGGGGTGGCAAGGCCTTCGATCGTCCTGGCTGGCTGTGGGCGGTTTTATCATCATCCTGATCAATCTGATCGTGATCAATTTGGTCATCGCCGGTCTTCATTCCTACGCGTGAATGAAGAAGTGTAAGGATATGGTATAATTGAAAGAAGAGAATAAAAAAGTGAGTATCGGGAAAAGAGGTGAGTCGGGTGGAGAAGCAAGAATATATTTTAGTTGTTGACGATGAAGATCGTATCCGCCGTTTACTTCGCATGTATCTGGAACGGGAAGGGTACCGAATCGACGAAGCGGAAGACGGCGAACAGGCGTTGGAAAAAGCGCTGGAACACGATTACGATCTGATCCTATTGGATTTGATGCTCCCGGGATCGGACGGTCTTGAGGTGTGCCGGGATATCCGCAATAAAAAGGCCACCCCCATCATCATGCTGACGGCACGGGGGGAAGAGAGTAACCGAGTGGAAGGGTTTGAAGCGGGCACGGATGATTATGTGGTGAAACCCTTCAGCCCCCGGGAGTTGGTTCACCGGGTGAAAGCGGTATTGCGCCGTTCGTCGGCTACAGCGTTTTTGTCGACGGAGACCGAAACCCACAACGTGATCGTCTTTCCGGATTTGGCCATCGATCATGATGCTCACGAAGTGAGGGCAGGCGGGGTGGAAGTGTCTCTGACGCCCAAGGAGTACGAGTTGCTTCATTACCTGGCCTCCTCACCGGATAAGGTATTCACCCGGGAAGAGCTGTTGCGGGACGTATGGAACTATGAGTTTTTTGGCGATTTACGCACGGTGGACACTCATATTAAACGTCTCCGGGAGAAGTTGAACCGGGCTTCTCCTTCCGCTGCCGCCATGATCAACACGGTCTGGGGAGTCGGTTATAAACTTGAGGTGCCGAAAGAGTGATCTGGCGCAGCGTCGTCGGCAAGCTCTGGTTGACGATCATCGGGCTGGTGACGCTGATTCTGGTGATGCTCAGCCTGTTTTTGTCGGAACAGATTATGGATACCTATTACCAGGCGGAATTAAACAGTCTGGAGCAGCTGGCCCAACATGTCCAAAAGACGTTGGAGGAGCCGGGCGTCGACAGAAAGCGGGCGGAGCATCTCCATTCGGTGTTAAAAGTGGCGGATTTGTTTGATACCTACATGATTATCTTGGGGAAAGACGGGGCGGTGGAATCAGTGGAGGTCTCCCCCCACGTTCCGGAATTTCCCTGGCAGGAAATCTTGGAGCAGACCGAGCTCGACCAGGTTTTCCAGGGTGAAAAACAGGTGCTGCGCAGCCGGGTGATGGTGGGTAAGGATGGGGAATCCACTTTCCCTTTGTTCAAAGATGAAATCATGATGGTGGCTTATCCCTTGCATGAAGAAGACCAGGTTGTGGGAGCCGTGGTACTCTACCGCACCCAGGAACAATTGAATGAAAACGAAATCAAAAAGCTGATCTTTTTTTCAGCGTTGATCGGGATATTCTTAACCACCATTTTTGCGTTTTTTCTCTCTACAAGGATCACCCAACCCTTGATCCAAATGAAAAAAGCATCGGAGAAGATGGCGGAGGGTAAATTTTCCACCCGTGTTCCGGTTCGCTCCCATGAGCGGGATGAAATCGGCGATTTGGCTGTCGCATTCAATCGGATGGCTGCGCAGCTGGAAGAGTCGATTCACGCCTTGTCCCAGGAAAAAGAGCAACTGGCCAGCATCCTGCGCAGCATGGCGGACGGTGTGATCACCATGGACGCACAGGGCAGGGTGATCGTCACCAACCCGCCGGCGGAAGAGCTCCTGAACCACTGGCGGGAGGAAGAAGAGGAAGGCCCTGATCTGCCATCCCCTCTTCGTGAAATTTTCAGCCTGGTGGTGCAGGATGAGCGGGAACAATTCGGGGACATCACAGTTCATGGACGAACCTGGGCTGTGGTAATGGCTCCCCTGTACGCCCGAGAGCAGGTCAGGGGAGCCGTGGCTGTATTACGGGATGTGACGGAGGAAAGGCGTACGGATAAATTGCGCAAAGACTTTGTCGCCAATGTCTCACACGAACTGCGGACGCCATTGGCGATGTTGCAGGGATACAGCGAAGCCCTTCTGGACGGGATTGCCCAAACACCGGAAGACCAGTCTGAAATCGCGAAAGTGATCAATGACGAGTCGCTGCGCATGGGCCGATTGGTACGGGAGTTATTGGATCTGGCCCGGATGGAGGCAGGACACATTCGTTTGGAAACGGCTGAGATGGATGCGATTCCTCTGGTCCGTCGCGTTTTGCGCAAATTCCAGGCGATCGCCGCAGAACAGAAAATGACCTTGGTGGGTGACATACCCCAGTCCCTTCCCACAGTGGAATGGGATGAGGACAAGGTGGAGCAGGTATTGACCAATCTGGTGGATAACGCCATTCGCCACACTCCGGCAGGAGGGCGGGTTTCCATCGAGCTCGTTGAGACGGAAAGCGGACTGCAACTCTGTGTCCGGGATACCGGAAGCGGGATTCCGGAAGAGGATCTGCCTTTTATCTTTGAACGTTTCTACAAGGCGGATAAGGCGCGTACCCGCGGTCAAGCGGGCACCGGTCTGGGGCTGGCCATCGTCAAACATATTGTGGAGGCTCATCAGGGGATCGTGACGGTGGAGAGTCAACTGGATAAAGGGACTACCTTCAAGGTACAGCTTCCCTGGCGAGCCCAGGGCGATGCATAAAAAAACTCCTTCCCATATCATGGGAAGGAGATTCATATTGATGACAAAGTAAGACCGGGGAACGAAGTGACCGTAGCGCGACTTGGGCTGTCTAGTGCAACGTGGGCCCGGGGCCCGATCTCCGTCTCCGCGCCTCTTTCCCTTTCATCGATGAAGGGCAGTCCGCTCCGTCTCTTCCGGATCCAACCAGCGGCCAAAAGAAAAGCAAGGTGGCCGCTAAACGGTTGGGTCCTACAGAGACTCCGCTGGGCAGTCGGTCAAAGGGCGCTACACCGAAAATCGGTCCCCTCTTCCTTTACCTCAAGGTCCTTCCCATATCATGGGAAGGAGTTTTTTTACTTCTGCAGTTCCGGCGGCACCTGCGGCCGCATGATCACTTGGTTGAAGATGACACCGGGATCGGCAGTAACCATCATCCAGACGGTTTCCGCCACTTGTTCTGGGGTGAGGGCATGATCACGGGGATCGGGGAAAAATTCCGTCTGGATGGACCCGGGGCAGAGGGTGCTCACTTTGACCTCGTCTTTCTTCAACTCTTGGGTGAGGACGTCGGATAAGGCTTGCAGCCCGAACTTGGAGGCGCAATAACCACCTCCGCCGGGAAACGTGACGGTGCCGGCTACGCTGGAGATGTTCACAATGTGCCCTTTGCTTTTTATCAGGTGGGGGATGGCGAATTTGCAGGCCAGGAAGGCACCTTTTAAGTTAACGTCCATCATCTGGTCCCACTGCTGCTCAGTAAGTTCTTCCACCCGGCCGAAGTGGCCGAGGCCGGCGTTGTTGATCAAGATGTCCAGCCGCCCTGTTTCGGTTACAGCGGTATCCACCATCCTCTTGACGTCGTTGGAATGGGTAAGGTCCGTGACGAGGGGAATGATTTTTTCGTGTGTAGCGGCCAGCTCTTTCAACCGGTTTTCGCTGCGGGCGGCGGCGATCACCCAGGCTCCTCCTTGGGCCAAGCGCTGGGTGAGGGTATGTCCCAACCCTTTGCTGGCACCGGTGACGATGGCTGTCTTGCTTGTCAGTTTGTCAGCCAAGTCTATTCCTCCTTTTGCCCCTTTCAATAGAATTCCCGGAGGGAGAAGGAAGCCAAACGGCTTTTCAATTGGCTGTCTCTCTCGTACAATGAAAGGGAATGAAAGGAGAGGCGACACGATGCATTCGATTTTGTACGTGTTTCATCTCATTTTAGGGGTCGGGCTGGGCTTCTTTTTGTTGTTGCCGTGGTGGACCGCCCGATTGTCCAGACTCTCCGGTTTGCGTCTAACGGGATATCTGATGGCCATCCAACATGCGGTCGTTGCGGGTCATTGGTTGATTTGGCTTGTGATCGTTACGGGTGGGGCGTTATTATGGTTTGCCGACCGCCCGGTTTATTGGATTTATGCCGTCCTGGCGATTTCCGGATCTGTTGCTTGGTTGATCCCGCATCTTTCGCGGGAAATCGGCAAAGCGGCAGGGGAAAAGGAGCTCGAAGCGATTCGATTGGAGCGCATCCGGAATCTCAGTTTTGCGACGAGTGTCTGTATTTTGTTAATGGTCGTGTTGATGGGCTACCCTCACCTGTTTTGACAGAGGATACAACGAAACCGCTAAAA
Organism: Desmospora profundinema; assembly: GCF_031454155.1. GTDB lineage: Bacteria > Bacillota > Bacilli > Thermoactinomycetales > DSM-45169 > Desmospora > Desmospora profundinema. The sequence goes on along the minus strand of NZ_JAVDQG010000001.1, from coordinate 540,456 downwards.
AGGCCGCTCCCGAAGGGCGGCCTTTGTTGTGTCTTCTCTTACAGGTCAATGGCCGTCACGCGGTGAATCTCGTCCAACTGTTCCAGAGCTTCCAACAATGCTTCCGGTACGGCTTTGTCCACGTGGAGCATCATGATGGCCCGACCGCCGATATCACGCCGTCCCACCTGCATGGCGGCGATGTTGACATCATGGTCGCCGAGGATGGTGCCCACCCGTCCGATGGCACCGGGACGGTCGTGGTGCTGAATCAGGAGCTGATGACCAGCCGGTTCTACATCGACGGAGTATTCGTCAATCCGGACGATGCGGGGGCCCAATCCGTTCAGGAGCGCGCCGGTAATGGCGATTTCCCCTGTGTCCGTAGCGATATGAATGCGGATCAGATGGGTGAAGCCGTGCCTTTTGGAGATCTTCTGTTCAGTCACCTTAACGCCGCGTTCTTTGGCCAAGTGAGGAGCGTTGACGTAGTTGACGTCGGACAGATAATGAGAGAGAACTCCTTTTAGAATGATACGGGTCAGGGGAGCGGTGTCCCACTCGGCCAGTTCGCCGGAGAAGCTGACGGTTACTTCCTGCAAAGCTCCCTCTGCTGCCTGGCTGGCAAAGCTGCCCAGCTTTTCGGCCATCGTTTGATACGGGCGAAGTTTTTCCTGCAACTCCGCAGGAATGGAAGGCAGGTTGACGGCGTTTTTAAAGGGTTCTCCCCGAAGGATATGCAGGACTTCCCCCGCCACATCGATCGCTACATTTTCCTGAGCTTCCCGAGTGGAGGCGCCCAAATGAGGGGTGGCGATTACTTGGGGAAAATCAAACAAGGGATGGTGTCCCGGAGGTTCGGTTTCAAATACATCCAGAGCGGCCCCTGCCACCTTCCCCTTCCGGATCGCTTCCGCCAGGGCTTCTTCATCGATGATGCCCCCCCGAGCGCAGTTGATAACACGCACGCCGTCCTTCATGCGGTTAAAAGCATCCCGGTTGATGAGGTGACGGGTTTCTTTCGTCAACGGCGTGTGAACAGTGATGAAATCGGATTGGGCGATCACTTCATCCAGAGTGGCTTGTGTTACACCGATTTTTTGCGCCCGCTCCTGGGTGAGATAGGGATCGAAGGCCAGCACTTTCATATGAAAGGCGCGGGCTCGTTTGGACAGTTCGGTGCCGATCCGTCCCAGCCCGACGATGCCCAGGGTTTTCTTGTTCAGTTCCACACCGACAAATTGCTTTCGGTTCCATTCTCCCTGGACGGTAGAGCGGTATCCCTGAGGAATATTGCGAGCCAGGGAGATCAACATGGCGAAGGTGTGCTCCGCCGTGGAAACGGTATTGCCATCGGGGGCATTGACGACGACGATGCCGCGGCTGGTAGCAGCCGGGATGTCGATGTTGTCGACGCCCACTCCGGCTCGTCCGATTGCTTGCAATCGTTTACCGGCGGCGATCACTTCGGCGGTTACTTGGGTTTGGCTGCGGACGAGCAAAGCATCGGCTTCCTTCACTTCTTCCAGCAATTGTTCCGGTGTCAGATCTGTTTTTTGGATCACTTCCACGTCTTCCGCTTGGAGCAGTTGTTCGATCCCATGATTACTGAGCGGGTCTGTGATCAACACGCGATGCATGAATCCATTCCTCCTCGGTCGCTTGGATGCCGGATCCCGGCTGTACAGGCAATCCTGCACGGATGGCGGCTACTTCCAGTGCTGCAATGGTGGTGACAATGTCCAGAGGGTCGCTGTATCCCATGTGTCCGATACGGAAAATCTCCCCCTTGAGCTGTTGCTGGCCTCCGGCCAAACGGATGTTCAGGGCTTTCATCTGTTTACGGATGGCTTCCGCCGTTCCATCGTCTCCTTTGACGGCAGTGACGGTGGGGGAGGCGTCCGTGTCCGTGGCAAGGAGCGCAAGGCCCATCCCCCGAATTCCGGCACGGGTCATACGCATCATCCATTGATGACGTGTATAGACGTTTTCCAACCCTTCTTCTTCGAGCATGTCGAGTGCTGCCTCTAAACCGAAGAGAAGGGAAACCGCCGGTGTGTAAGGGGTGGTGTTTTTCTCCAGTGATTCCCGGTAAGGGAGGAAATCCAAGTAAAAGCGCGGGCGTGCGTTGGCTTCGATTCGTTCCCAGGCTTGGGAGGAGACAGAGGCAAACGCCAATCCGGCAGGCAGCATCAACGCTTTTTGGCTGCCGGTCACCAAGATGTCGACCCCCCATTCGTCGGCATGAGCAGGGACACCTCCGACAGCGCTGACTCCGTCAGCGATCACGAGGGCGTCGGTATGTTCCCGTACGACAGAGGCCAGCCGGTCGATGGGGTTTAATACACCGGTGGAGGTTTCGCAGAAAGTGAGGAAGACGGCTTCCACCTGCGGCTTTTCTTTCAGGAAATTTGCCAACGCTTCCGGTGTGCATGCTTGTCCCCAGGGAATATCGAGGCGGTGTGTCTCAATGCCGTGCTTACCCAGGATCTTGGCGAAGCGATCCCCGAATGCCCCTGTAACCACGACGGCGGCGCTTCCTCCCGGTTGGACGCTGTTGATTACGGCGGCCTCCAGAGCAGCGGTGCCGCTCGCGGCCATTATAAGGACGGGGCTGGCAGTGCCGAACAGCGGGGCGAGACGTTGGCTGCATGCCGCAACCAGCTTGGATGCTTCAGGATCGCGATGGCCCACCATCGGGCGGAGCATCGCTTGTTGAATACGAGGCGGAATCGGTGTCGGCCCCGGGATTTGCAATCGAACTTTGTCGCGTAGCATGCTCATGTTTCTCTCCTCCTTATGAATCGAAGCAGATTAGTTCTATATTAAAAAGGCCTTTCGACCACACACTTCCCGTGGGAAGTGAGGGACGAAAGGCCGTGTTGCCACCCTCATTCGCCCGGACTTCACAGTCGCGGGCCTTCATGGGTTCAAAGGGGAACCCTGAGATAACGGATCACCGGTCCGGCCTACTGAAAGGTTCAGCCGGACAACTCGGGAGTGCTCCACCCGGGGGGAACGCCGGTTCACAGCTACCACCGGCTCTCTGGTGAACCCCGTTCGGGTTTGGCTCCTTCATCGTTGGTCAAGCACTTTCAAAAATGTTGACATTACTCTAACACGGTGAAGTAGAGGTGTCAACCGGGAAATTTGGTTGCTTTGCACAGGATGAACCCATTTCCTTACTCTCACGGAAAAATAACATGAAGGGGAGCCTGTAAATCGTTCTGCTCCGGCAGAAATGACGATTGTGTTACGATGAGGTGACTGGGATGGGGAAAGGGGAGTGTGGATGCTTTCAACGCAAGAAGAGGCCATGCTGGAAGGACTGAATGACCGTCAGCGGGAGGCGGTTATTCATGATGAGGGTCCGATCGCTGTTTTTGCCGGGCCGGGAAGCGGAAAGACGACTGTATTGACACGTCGCGTCCGCATTCTTCTCCACCGCGGGGTTCCACCGGAACGGTTGATGGTGGTCACCTTTACAAGGGCAGCAGCATATGAGATGCGGGAGCGGTTGGAGAAGGAGGAAACAAGCCGACTGTGGATGGGAACATTCCATTCGCTGTTTTTGCGCCTTCTCCGTGAAGGTGGCGTCTTCATCCCCACTCTGCTGAGAGAAGGGGAAGTATACCAATGGTTCAGGAAGTGGCTGAAGGAGCGGGAGATCCCCGCTGATGATGAAACGATTCACCACTTTATGGGGGCGATCAGTTATTGCAAGGGAAATCTGGTGCCTCCGGAACGGCTTCAGGTAAAAAAAGAGAAAAATCAAACCCTAAAAGAAGCGTACCAAGCCTATGAAGCCATGAAAAGAGAACGGGGAAACTGGGATTACGACGATATATTGATCGCTTTTCACCGTCATTTGTCCCGTGAGTGCAACCATCGGCTCCGCCGCGGGTTTGATCACGTATTGGTGGATGAGTTTCAGGATGTGAACCGGGTGCAATTTGAGTCTCTTCGCCTGCTGGTTCCGCCTGACGGAAATCTGTTCGTGGTGGGGGATGACGACCAGTCGATCTATGGATTCCGGGGAAGCGATCCCCGTCTGATGCTACATATGGATGAGTCTTTTCCCCATTGCCGTCGAGTGGTGTTGGCCGTGAACCATCGTTCGGCGGAGCCCATCGTGCAAGCAGGACAGCGACTGATCCGTCATAACCGGCTGCGACAGGCGAAAACGCTGGTTGGAACGGGACGGGAAGGGGTGCTGCTCAAATGGATAGAGCCGGCAGATGAGGAAGAAGAGGCGCGGCGGATCATTCACTGCCTCTCCGATGGTGTGGAGACGGCGGTCCTTTACCGGACTTCTACTCAATCCCGGGCATTGGTGGACGCGTTGGTGCGGGAAGGAATCTCCTTTTCGGCATCCCGTTCCGATGCTTCGTTTTACCGGCGATGGCAGGTGCGTGATCTTCTTTCCTATCTGGCTTTGGCAGAGAATCCCGATGATTTGGATGCATTGGTTCGAATTGTGAACAAACCGAAGCGTTATCTGTACGGGGACACCTGGATGGATGAAGTGTGGAACCTGTCCCGAAAGAACGGGGATTTATTGACGGCCTTGCCCAGGTTGCCCGGGTTGAAGACTTACCAAAAACAAGCGTTGTCCCGATTCCAAAAGCAAATTCAAGCGATCCGTGGGATGTCAGCGACGGAAGCGTTGGAATGGGTCCGAGGATCCATGGGCTATGACCGTTTCCTGGAGTCGATGGCCCAAGCGGGGGGGCAAGATGCCGCATCCTGGAAAGAGACGGTGGATGAATGCGTACTCGCTGCTGCTTCTCACGAGACCCCTGGTGCATTTTTAGCCCATGCGGCCAAGGTGGCGGAAGTGGTGGAACAAATACCGAAAAAGCCTGCGATTCGGTTGATGACGCTGCACAAGGCGAAGGGGTTGGAGTTTGACCGGGTGTTTCTGATAGGGTTACATGCGATGGTGATTCCGCACCGACGAAGCCTCCAGGTTTCCGAAGCGCAAAAAAACGCCGCTTGGGAGGAGGAGCGGCGTTTGTTGTATGTGGGAATCACTCGCGCCCGTCATGAGTTGGTTTTAAGTGTCAGTCAAACGCGCCAAGGTAAGAGAGTGGGGCCATCTCCGTTTCTAAAGGAGTTGGGATATTCTCTGGAAGAGGCGCAGCCTGCGAATAAAAGGCTTGCTTCAGGAGTTCAACACCGCTTTCACGATCAACCCCAGGCACCGTTTGCGGGAGAAACGGTTTCTGTCGGTGATCAGTTTCATCATGTGAAGTGGGGAATGGGAACCGTGACAAAAGTCCAACCGATGACCGGTTCGGCTCCCGGCCGCAAGATTACGCTGCGCCTGGGGGAACGTTCTTTCGACCTGCATTACGAGCTTTCCCGCCAGCTGAAATTGATTCATCGTCAATCATAAAAAAACGGATCCTCCCCGAGGATCCGTTTTCCATTCAGTCTTGGTAGCGTGCCAGTGAAGCTTGGTACAGTTCGGCAGCCACATCGGCGCCTTTCCAGCCTTCGATCTGGGTTTCTTTTTTCTCCAGGTCTTTATACACTTGGAAGAAGTGTTCAATCTCCTTAAGGATGTGAGCGGGTACATCTTCCAAGGTGTGAACGCCATCCCAGCGAGGATCGTCTACCGGCACACCCAACAGTTTCTCATCCTTGCCCTTGTCGTCGGACATCAGCAACACGCCGATCACGCGGGATTGGATGACGCATCCCGGAAAGGTGGGGAAGGTGGTCAGAACCAGGATATCCAACGGATCGCCGTCTTCTGCCAGTGTGTTTTCCAAATAACCGTACTCAGTGGGATAATGCATCGGGGAGTAGAGCACGCGGTCCAGTCGGAAGACACCGGTCTCCTTATCATACTCGTATTTGTTCTGGCTTCCGGTGGGAATTTCAATAAACGCGTCGACAACCAATTCATTTGCTGCCATCCGTCATACCTCCTTGGAGTACATTATGTAAAACAACGCCTGAAAAGGCGTTCCTTCCATCCTCATTATTGTAGTCGCTTTTTCTGGCGGAATCAACGCGTTCTCGCTGTCCGTGTTACAATGAAGTGGTGAAGGAAAAAGGACGGGAGTGTTGATGACGTGGCCGATGTAAGTGAGATTACGGCTCAGGTATTTGCGGATAAAGTCAGAGGTGGAAAGTTATCGGACTCACTTTTGTTAGACGTGCGGGAACCGATGGAGTGGAAAGCGTATCACTTGCCTGGAGCGGTTTTGATTCCGCTGGGTGATCTCCCCGAGCGTTATGAGGAACTAAACCCGGATCGAGAGCTGTATGTTTTTTGTGCCCATGGAATCCGAAGTGTTCATGCCGTCCGTTTTCTGGCCGCTCAAAACCGATGGAATATTGTACATGTGAACGGAGGATTGGCAGAGGTAGCCTTATACCTAGAGGAAAAGGACCTGCCTCCGGGGCCGGATGTAACATAAAAAAAGCTGCTCTTCAACGAGCAGCTCGGGATCAAAAAACTATTATTCCTCCACTTTGATCGAATCGGTGGGGCAGCCTTCCTGGGCGTCCCGTACCTCGTCATGCAGCTCTTCCGGTATTTTGGCTGTTCCGGTATTGTCGTCCAGGATGACGTAGGCGATTCCATCCTCGTCGTAGTCGTATACATCAGGAGCGGCAGCTCCGCAAGCCCCGCAAGCAATGCACGTGTCTTTATCAACCCAAGTGCGCATAATAATCTCCTTCCATCATTGGGGATCCGATATGAAGTTTGTTACCAACCTTCATTTTAGAACGAGTGCGGGGTTATTTTCAAGTATGATCCATTTGTGAGAGGAGCGACGGCTCACATGTGCGACCAGCCGACGTCATCACCCACAGTGTATGAACGTTCACAGCAAAAGGCGGAACATCCGCCGATCGGGCAGAAATGGCTTCTATGGAATCTGTTTTTGACCCAGTTTTTAATCGGATCCTTGGCAGTCGTCCTGTTATGGTGGCAAGAGCGGTTAAGTGGGGATCTGTTCGGATGGTCGGATGTCCGGGCGTGGTTGTGGGGGATTGGTGTCGGCCTGTGTGTCGTAGCGGTGGACTGGATATTGACTCGGTGGGTGCCGACTTCTTGGGTGGATGACGGAGGGATCAATGAAGCGTTGTTTCGCAATCTTTCCATGCCGATGATCGCCCTTATCGCCCTTATGGTGGCCGTGGCTGAGGAACTCTTGTTTCGTGGGGCGTTGCAGTACTGGTTGGGGGTGGTGGGAACCAGTCTCCTGTTTGTGTTGATTCATTTTCGATACTGGAAAAGATGGCTTCTGTTGGTATTGCTGTTTGGTGTCAGTCTTATCCTGGGTTGGATGGTGGAATGGACGGGTTCCCTTGCGTCAGCCATCGCGGCTCACTTTACCATCGATTTCGTGATGGGGATCCTGATCCGCAAAGGAGCAGTGTCGAAGTGAACCATGGACCGCTCCGGTTGTCCGGATACAGTGATATCCCTCCCCCTATCCGGAATAGCTTGGAAGTGGGGAGGGGATCTTATGCGGCAGTGGTTCCTGATCGCTTGGGTCTGGCTGTTGAGTTGGACTGCGGTTTCCCGTTTTCCGCCGGAGCCGGAAGCGGGTGTTGCTGGTTGGTGGCGATGGGTCTCTATGGACTATGCGGTCAGTCTGGTCTGTTTGGTGTGGGCATCTTGGCTGATCGTCGCAAAAGTGCGCAAGTGCCTGGGTTGGGTGCTTCAGTTGCCGCTTCCTTTGTTGGACCGGCGACGTTGGGGACCGGCGTTGGCAATTCTGCCGATTGGGGGGGCGGGCTTTACTCTGATCGGGTATTTACCGGGTCATGCTGCTATCCTATTCAGTTTTTTTGTCTTACGGGAATGGATTCGCTGGCAAGCCAGTTGCCGGGCGTTGACAGAGCAGGAGTGGGGGGAAAGATGAAATGGGAAGCTTGACATTAGGAAGGAGAGTGTTATATGATATCGTTCGTAACACTCTCATACGTATCGATGATTTTCCTGTGGAGAGGTGTCCGAGAGGCCGAAGGAGCACGATTGGAAATCGTGTAGGCGGTTACCCCCGTCTCGAGGGTTCGAATCCCTCCCTCTCCGCCATTTTTGTACCCAATTGGCCTGTGTGGAGAGATACCCAAGAGGCCGAAGGGGACGGTTTGCTAAACCGTTAGGGGGCTTTATGGTCCCGCGCGGGTTCGAATCCCGCTCTCTCCGCCACCATCCGATGGTGCTGTTCATGATAAACTTGTTCCCCTCTATGTACTAAGCTGGTTGGAACGTATGGTTCATATCCGTAAGGTTGAGGGTTAGACCCTCCACCGTTACCAACATGAACCGGCCATACCGACGGGTGGTATGCCTGAAGGCCGGGTGTTTTTCATACATGAAAGAACCCGTAGCGTCTTGGCTGTCGGGTCTTTTTTGATTGGGTAAGGGGATGGATGCATCTGGCCAAAATATCGTGTATGATGGGGGAAAAGAAAGAAAAAAGGAGACCTGGCCGCGTAACGATAAAAGCCTCACCCTCATACGCTGTATTGTGGGTCTCCAGCAAGGGAGGGTAAACCATGCGTGTCGAGCGACTCAGCCGAGACAAAATCCGCTTCTTTTTATCCTTGGATGATTTGATGGAGCGAGGAATTGAAAAAGAAGATATGTGGCGGGACATTCCCAAGGTGCACGAACTCTTCAATGATATGATGGATCAAGCTTACCAAGAGCTGGGCTTCGAGATCGCGGGTCCCGTCGCGGTGGAAGTGTTTGCCCTTCCGGCACAGGGGATGGTCGTGGTGGTCACACGGGGGAGGACCCCTTCACCATCTGATTTGGATGAACTGGAGGGAGACGATCTCTACGAACTAGAAGTCACCTTGGAAGAAAGCGATCAAGTAATCTTTCAGTTTACGGACTTTGAACATCTCGTACAGGCCGCTCAACACTTACAGCGCATTATGGGTGAAAGCGGAAAAGTATTTGCATATCAAGGCGGATATTATCTGGTCCTCGACACGGAGATGGAAGCCCAAGTGTTAAAACAAGCGATAGCGGTGCTGACGGAGTTTGCGGAACCATCCACCATCACCGAGCATGTACTGGCTGAATACGGCACCACCATTTGGGAATCCCGTGCGGTTGGAGAGATCGTTCGTCACTTTTCTTAAATGACCCTGATCGCGTTCTCATGGAACGCGGTCGTTTTTATGTTTATAAAAGAGAATGGCCGGGTATTCCGAGAATCGGATGAATCGCTTGGTAATATTCCGTTTTCCTCAGACCATCGGTGTCCCCTTGCTTCACAGAGGGAAACACCCGTTCCACGGAGATGTGCTGGGTTCGGTGGGCGAGAAGGGCTTCCAACATCTGCTGGCGATAGGCCGTTACGTCGATCGTGTGGGTGATCGCCTCGCGGGGGGTGAGATGGATATGGGATGATTGACTGATGGTATCGGGGACGACAATATGGTAGAGGCCCACTGACCTTCCCGTTCGTCTGACCGCTTCCCCGGTGACACGCTGGATGGCACAGTGGTCCGGATGACCGGAAATACCGTGGGGAGGAAAGGTGACAACTGCATCCGGGTGTTCTTTTTCCAAATAATTTCCGACATCGGCGATCAGTGCTTCCATCGGGACTGCTTCTAATTGTCCATCACCGAAATTTCTCAGATACAACTCATCCAGTCCAAGGATGGATGCTGCCCGATTTAATTCCTGTTCCCGGACATCGCCCAATTCGTCGGGGCGGCACAGGGGAGGATGTCCGGTGCTGCCGGCTTCCCCCCGGGTTGCGCAATACAAAGTGACCCGGCAGGATGGATCATCGGCATAACGGGCGATGGTTCCGCCGCAGGCAAAAGTTTCATCATCAGGGTGGGCAAAGATAAATGCGAGATTTTTCATGATCGAGTGGGATTCGACCTCAAAGGGGCGCCCCCCGTCTAATCCTCCTTTTGGTGGGGTGATTGAGCCGCATAGAAACCGGTTTTATGTGAAGCCTGAACCTTAGGATTCCCATCAGTTAAATATTGAGCCTCTTCCATTCATATCATGATTATCGCCGAGTTGAAAAGACTCATGACGGCGGTTGCATAAAGATTCGTATTCTCTTTCGCCGTTGAAGTGGTGTATACTGTTGTATGAACTAATGGGAACTTACTTTTTTGAGGTGGTCAGGGATGGAACAGCAGTCTGATACGTCCAATCGGGATTTGACCGAGGAAAACCTCGACGTGCTCATCTCCACGCAAACCGTCATTAAAAGTGCGCTGGGAAAGCTGGGATACCCCGGTCATGTGTACGATCTCTTGAAAGAACCGCTCCGCATGATGCATGTCCGCATTCCGGTGCGGATGGATGATGGAAGCGTAGAGGTGTTCACCGGATACCGCGCGCAACACAATGATGCCGTCGGTCCTACAAAGGGAGGGGTTCGCTTCCACCCGGACGTTACTGAGAGTGAAGTGAAGGCGCTTTCAATTTGGATGAGCCTGAAAGCCGGGATTGTCGATCTGCCGTATGGCGGCGGCAAAGGGGGGATTCAGTGTGACCCCCGTAAGATGTCTTTCCGGGAGTTGGAACGACTCTCCCGTGGCTATGTACGGGCGATCAGCCAAATTGTGGGACCGACTAAAGATATTCCAGCTCCGGATGTGTTTACCAACTCGCAGATCATGGCGTGGATGATGGATGAATACAGCCGTATCCGGGAATTTGATTCACCGGGATTTATCACCGGCAAGCCGTTGGTGCTGGGGGGATCCAAGGGAAGAGAGACCGCCACCGCCAAAGGTGTGACCATTATGATCCGAGAGGCTGCCAAAAAGAAAGGAATCTCTCTGGAAGGCGCTCGTGTCGTCATCCAAGGGTTCGGGAACGCCGGCAGCTTCCTCGCCAAGTTTATGGATGATGTCGGGGCAAAGGTGATCGGCATCTCCGATGCTTATGGAGCGTTGCATGACGAAGATGGACTGGACATTGAATATTTATTAGATCGGAGAGACTCCTTCGGTACGGTTACCAACCTGTTCAAGGAGACGATTACCAACCAGGAACTGTTGGAACTGGACTGTGATATTCTGGTGCCTGCTGCTGTCGCCAACCAGATTACAGCTGCCAATGCCCACCGCATCAAAGCGGATATCGTGGTGGAAGCAGCCAACGGACCGACTACATTGGATGCTACACGAATCCTCTCAGAACGGGATATCCTGTTGGTTCCCGATGTACTGGCCAGTGCCGGGGGTGTGACGGTTTCCTATTTTGAGTGGGTGCAGAACAACCAAGGGTACTATTGGTCCGAGGAAGAAGTGGAGAAGCGGCTGGAAGAAATCATGGTAAAGGCATTTGAAAATGTCTACCAAACCTCCCAGTCACGGAAGTTGGATATGCGTTTATCCGCCTATATGGTCGGGGTAAGAAAAATGGCGGAGGCCTCCCGTTTCCGGGGTTGGGTATAACCCCGAAGCCGGCCTCCCCATCATCCAAAAATGGCCCGGAAAGACCCCCTGCCGATCAGGGGTGTTTTTCTATTCCGGAACAAAAGGAGGATCCCGATGGAGGAAGTCATTGTTATTGGCGCGGGTCCGTGTGGGTTGTCGACAGCAATCGAAGTCAAAAAAAGAGGGATCCCCCCTCTGGTGATCGAAAAGGGGAGTCTGGTCAACTCCGTTTACCACTTTCCCACGTTTATGCAGTTTTTTAGTACGCCGGAGCTCCTGGAGATTGGTGGTCTTCCCTTTGTGACATCCGGGGAAAAACCCGTTCGCGGAGAGGCGTTGAAATATTACCGGGCGGTGGTAAAGGCGTATGACCTTCAGGTGAACACGTATGAACGGGTGATGGCCGTGGATCGGGAAGCGGACCGGTTTGTTGTTCGTACGCAAAAGCTTGGGGCTGATCACACCTATGAAACCTCCAGGTTGGTGGTAGCGACCGGGTATTATGATTCGCCCAACTTGCTGGGTGTTCCGGGAGAAGAACTGCCGAAGGTCCGACATTATTATCAGGAAGGCCATCCCTATGCCGGTTTGGACGTGTTGGTGATCGGCGGGAAAAATTCAGCCGTCGATGCCGCTATGGATTTGTACCAAGCGGGAGCCAGGGTGACCATGGCCTATCGGCGGGGTGCTTTCACCGACAGTGTCAAACCATGGGTGAAGCCGGTGATTGAGAGCGCGATCCGCAAAGGTTGGATTACGATGCACTGGAATACGGTGGTAAAAGAGATTGCTGAAGATCATGTGGTGCTGGAGAAGGAAGGGAAGGTCTTCACCTTGCCCAACCAGGCTGTGTTTGCCATGACCGGTTATCACCCACAAACGGAGATGTTAACTCGGTTGGGTGTCACGATCGACCCGAAAACGGGGGGACCGGTCCATAACCCGGATACAATGGAAACGGAAGTACCGGGTCTTTACATCGCCGGAGTGATTGCAGCCGGCCGGGATGCCAATTCTATTTTTATCGAAAACGGACGGTTCCATGGTGGAAAAATCGCCGCCCACATCGAGGAACAGATGGGAACGACGAGTTGAGGATCACGTTTCCTGTTCGGTTTGTTGAAAAAACGTTTGCAGAACAGCCGGATCCCGGCTGCTATGAAGCGCGGCCATCAATTGGATCCGCGCTTTTTGTCCATTCAGGCCGTTGGAGAAGATCACTCCGAGTTCCTTCAGTTGTCGTCCGCCGCCTTCGTAGCCGTACGTGTCCTCCACGAATCCATTGAAACAGCGGGAGACCAGCACCACAGGAACGCCTTGGTCCAATGCTTTGCGGAGACCCGGAAGCATGGCCGGAGGCAGGTTGCCTTGGCCGAGAGCTTCGACCACCAACCCTTTTGTCCCTGCAGCGAGGGCGGCTCGGATAAAGGTGTCGTCCGTGCCGGCTGCCGCTTTCACCAAGTGAACCGGTTCTACAGGAGGGGCGGAGGGGAGGATGGGGCGCGGGGCGAGGGGGTGGGTGAAAAGCACCCCTTTTTTGCTCAACAACCCGATGGGACCGTGAGAAGGAGATTGGAAGGTGGCCACGTTGCTGGTATGAGTTTTGGTCACCCAGCGTGCGGCGTGGATTTCATCGTTGAAGACCACCAGTACACCTTTTCCACGGGAGCCGGAATGGGCCGCGACACGAACCGCGTTGACCAGGTTGAGCGGGCCGTCGGATCCCAGTTCGTTGTGGCTGCGCATGGCTCCCGTTAATACAACGGGCTTGGCTGAATCCAAGGTGATGTCCAAATAATGGGCGGTTTCTTCCAGTGTATCCGTCCCGTGGGTAATCACCACACCGTCTGTTTCCGGTCGGGAGAGGCATTCTGCGGCCTTCTCCCGGATTTGATGTATGTGAGAGGGTGTGAGATGAGGGCTGGGATAGTTAAAGATGGCTTCCATCTCCACCTGTGCGTATGCTTTTAACATGTTCAACTGCCCTCGCAGGGCATGGGGATCTGCCGGCCGTACACTATGGTCTCCTCCGTCTTCTTTCATAGCGATGGTACCGCCGGTCGTGAGGATGATGATGTGCTTCATTTGAAACGATTCCTTTCTGTCTGACGGTTTCCTTCTGATTATAGCGCACATGATGGCGGGAAACAGTATCCCTCCGGTTTTTAAAGGATAAACGAAGCGGGTTTCGTCTAAACTGAATGACAAGAAATATGAAAGGACGATCCGGCTTGGAACAAAAGCGTTACCTGGTGCGAATTCGCTGTAAGCAATGCGGCGAGCGGTTCGTGTTAAAGGGGAGTTATAAAAAAGGCAAGGTAGACACCGGTTTTAAACAGTGTTTGTGTGACAATGCCACGGAGTTTGAAGTATTGACGGAGAAGTTGTAAGGCGATGATGACGGATGGGTTGTTCAAAAAAATATTTTTGTACCCAAGCGGCCGGCGCCGCTTTTTCATTTGCATAAATGTTGCCAGGGCGGTTCAGACTATCCTCTGAAAACCGGGGGAGGATGCCCTTTCAGGACGAATTGGGGTGGGCTTCGCCCGAAGGGGAGAATGGCTTTTTTACCCCCGCGCATCGGCTTCTTTCGGCGGGTTGCCCGGTTTCCCCATATTTTAAGGAACAAAGGAGTGACTCTGTCGTGTACAGACGGATCGCCGCCATCCTGTTTCCAGTGGCCCTGGTCTTTGTGATCGGTTTGGGATTTTGGGGCTATCAGGAAAATCAGGATAAAAACAGCTTGCTTATAAAGACAGAAAACCAGTACCAGCGGGCTTTTCACGATCTCAACTACCATATGGACAAACTGCAGGACGAATTGGGCAAAGCGCTGGCTCTCAATACACGTCGCCAGCTTTCTACCTGTATGACCAATGTATGGCGTCTCAGTTATTCCGCGCAAAACGACTTGGCCCAACTTCCCCTTACTTTGATGCCCTTTGAAAAGACTGAGAGCTTCTTGGCAAGAATCGGGGATTATACGTATCGGGTGGGTGTCCGGGACTTGGATCAGGAGCCGTTGACGGATCGCGAATATCAAAACCTACGGAAGTTGTACAAACGTGCCAATACCATTCAGCGCGACCTGCAAAAAGTGCAAAATCAGGTGCTAACCAGACAATTGCGGTGGATGGATGTGGAGATGGCATTGGCGTCCGAGGATAAACAGATGGATAACTCCATTATCGATGGCTTCAAAGAAGTGGACAAACTGGCCGAGGGATACGAAGAGTTGGACTGGGGTCCGACTATTAATAACATGGAAGCCACTCGACGGGTCAAACACAACCAATTAAAAGGGAAGATGGCATCGCCAGAGGACGCTAAAGAGAAAGTGGCCGATGTGTTGGACTTACCGGATACCAATGGTATGGATGTGGTTAAAAATCAAAAAGGCAACTATGAAACATACAGCGTACGTTACCAGCCGAATAGAGGCGAAGATTATTACTTTGATTTGACGTCCAAAGGAAACTACGTGGTTTGGATGATGCACGACCGAACGGTGAATGAACGGAAGGTAAAGTTGGAAGAAGCACAGGCAAAAGCGATTCAGTTCTTGGATGAACTAGGGTATCCCGAAATGGAAGCGACGGCTTATGATGATGTGGGTAATACAGCAGCCTTTACCTTTGTACGAAAGCAGGACGGTGCGCTGATTTATCCGGAGACGGTTGTAGTCAAAGTGGCTTTGGACAATGCGGAAGTGATGGGATACCAAGCGGAAAACTATGTGTTTAATTTCAAGGAAGAGCGCGACACGGAACCATCCATTACCGAGGGAGAAGCCAGAAAAAACGTCAATCCCCGTTTAAAATTAAAGGACAGCGGGTTAGCGGTCATCTTCAACGATGAAGGACAGGAAACGCTCTGTTATGAATTCCAGGGCAACCTGGGTAAAAGTCCGTATCGTGTGTTTATCAACGCGAAAAACGGAGATGAAGAAAAGGTGGAAAAGATCAAAGAAGCAGATCAAAACCGACTGTGATAAACAGGTGACCCGACCTTCCCGGTGCGGGTCCGCCTGCTTTTTTTGCTCTCGAAAAAACAGGATCCATCGTTGCACCTGTGGGTACTTTGTGTTATGGTAAATGTAAGCGACGAGAAGAGTTCCTTTTGCAAATGTACCGTCATCTCCCATCCAGGGAATGACAGTCCTTGCTTTGTGTGGGAACCGCTCCAGCGGGGTGGTCATGACAGACGTTCACAAAGAATTCTCACAAAGGAATACATAGCGGATGGTTTTGTATCCGTGACATGTTGCTGGCCGCAGGTTTCCGTTCGGGAATCAACCTTGATACTGAGATGAGTCAAATATTGTTCATCCCAATCGAGCAGGCCGATACTGCTCGATTTTTTATCCCGTTTTTTGGAGGAACTTGTCGTTTATGAGGCCAATATCAGTCGCGATCGACGGACCGGCGGGAGCTGGTAAGAGTACGGTCGCCCGTCAGGTAGCTGAACATTTGCACTTGACTTATGTCGACACAGGAGCCATGTACCGTGCGGTCACTTTCGAGGCTCTCCGTCTCGATGTGGATGTAACCGATGAAGGGGCAGTCGCCCGTTTGGCAAAACACATGGACATCGCGTTAAAACCCTCTAAAGGGGAAGTGGATGTTTTTGTGAATGGCCGGCAGGTGACCCGGGATATTCGTACCCCGGAGGTAACGAGCCATGTATCAGCGGTGGCTGGCAATCCGCAGGTACGCAAAATCCTGGTTAAGAAACAACGGGAGATGGGGAAAAACGGCGGAGTGGTGATGGATGGTCGCGATATCGGCACCCATGTCCTTCCCGATGCTGAGCTGAAGGTGTTTCTCACCGCTTCCATTGATGAGCGGGCCCAACGTCGATACGAAGAATTGGTCCGAAAAGGGTATCGTGTTGATTGGGATCAATTGAAAGAAGAGATTCGCCTTCGGGACGAAAAAGATCAAAATCGGAAACATTCTCCGCTTAAGCCTGCCGAGGATGCGATTCACCTGGATACGACCGGACGGTCAGTTCCAGAGGTCGTGCAGGCGATTCTAGAACTGAGTAGAACCAAAGTGGGCGGTGGGGAGTAACATGTGGTATCGACTTTTTCGTCAGCTGTTCCGAATGCTTTTTTTCTGTTTGTATCGTTGGGAAGTAACCGGGAAGGAGAAAGTTCCCGCCCAGGGACCGGTTGTCGTCTGTTGCAACCATATCAACAATTTGGATCCGCCGCTTGTCGGATCGGCATTGAAGCGTCAGGTTCGGTTCATGGCAAAGGAAGAGCTGTTTAAGATTCCTGTCATATCCTGGCTGATTCGCCGTTTTGGTGCCTTTCCCGTCAGCAGAGGGTCCACCGATAAACGTGCGCTGAAGACCGCATTAGAGCTCTTAAAGGATGGGGAGCTCTTGGGTGTGTTCCCTGAAGGGACCCGTTCCAAAACCGGAGAATTGGGTCAGGCCCATTCAGGGGCCGCTTTCATCGCACTAAAATCGGATGCGGTGCTAGTCCCTGCGGCCATTACCGGTTACTACCGACCCTTTGGAAAAATCCGTATCCGCTTCGGTGACCCGATTGATTTGACCCCATATCGGCAGGACCGTATGAACAGTCAGACTGTGCGTGCGGTGACAGAGCGAATGATGGGTGAGATCCAATCCTTGAAAGAGCAAGCGGGCGGTTAATCAATTTAGGTAGGATTAATGAAATTAAGGAACTTGTTCTTCTTAATTTCATTTGTTCTTCTCCCTCATCCGGGGAGCTATAAATTAGGATGATTGCAGGTAAACGAGGAGGTTGTCGTCATGGTGGAAGAAATGAAATCGGAAATGGCGGAAGTGACTTCGCTGAGCCGCGGTGATGTGGTCAAAGGGAAAGTGACCAAAGTGGATGACAATCAGGTACTAGTGGACGTTAATTACAAATTTGACGGTGTAATCCCGATTTCGGAACTGTCGAGTCTGCACGTGGACAAAGCATCTGATGTCCTCGCCGAAGGGGATGAGGTGGAAGTGAAAGTGATCCGCCTCAACGATGAAGAAGATAAACTGGTACTTTCCAAAAAAGCAGTTGATGCCGACCGGGCGTGGGATGAACTGCAACAGAAATTTGAAAGCGGTGAGAATCTGGAAGCCACTGTTGCCGATGTGGTAAAAGGTGGGCTTGTGGTTGATCTGGGTGTTCGTGGATTTATCCCCGCTTCGTTGGTGGAACGTCATTTCGTGGAAGATTTCTCCGATTACAAAGGGCGGTCACTAACGCTGAAAGTGATTGAGATCGATCCGGCGAAAAACAAATTGATCCTTTCCCGCAAAGCCGTTCTGGACGAAGAGCTGGAACGCAAGAAAGTAGATACGCTCGAGAGCTTGGAAGCCGGTCAAGTGCTGGACGGCACAGTCCAGCGTTTGACAGACTTCGGTGCTTTCGTGGACATCGGCGGTGTCGATGGTTTGGTTCACGTATCGGAGCTGGCATGGACCCGTGTGGAACATCCGGCTGAAGTGTTATCCGAAGGGGATCAAGTAAAAGTAAAAGTGCTGAAGGTGGATAAAGAAAACGAACGAATCAGCCTCAGCATTAAGGAAACCCAACCGGGGCCCTGGGAGCGGGTTTCCGAAGCGATTCAAACCGGTGATGTGGTGTCCGGTACCGTCAAACGCCTGGTTTCCTTCGGCGCTTTTGTCGAAGTGTATGAAGGCGTGGAAGGGCTGGTCCATATCTCCCAGATCTCCCGCCGCCATATCTCCACCCCTTCTGAAGTGTTGGAAGAAGGGCAAGAAGTAAAGGTGAAAGTCCTTGATATGCAGCCGGATCAAAAACGGATCAGCCTCAGCATCAAAGAGGCCGAGCAAGAAGCGGACCGTGAAGAAATCGAGAATCTGGACCGCAACAATAACAATGGCAGCATGAACGTAACCCTTGGCGATGTGTTTGGGGATCAACTGCGTCGCTTGAAGTAATAATCGTACGCGTAAAAAACAGACCACCACTGGTGGTCTGTTTTTTACGCGTAAATACACCTTCTCCAGGCATACTAACAACAGAATGATGGAAGCAGGATAAGGAGGGGGTATCTTGTGGGTATCGGGTGGCGTTGCATTGGTCAGCGCTTGCTCGTTGGCTGTCCTTGTCCAGACGGGCTGGTTTCACGGATTGGAGGAGGAGTTGGGAGTCTCTCGACGGATCGCTGGTCTGTTTTTGCTGTTGCAGGGAAGCGTAACTTATGTTCTTATTCCGCTGGGAAACCGGTGGGAACTCCAGGTGGGCACCTTGATGTGGATGTGGATCTTTTCTCTTTTATGGAGGCGTCTGCGGGATGAGAGTATGATCACCCTGTTTACAGGTTGGATGGTGATCAGTTCCTCTTTGTTTCTAATGCAGGAGTGGTTTTGGGTGGAACCGCTGTCTCGATGGGGCGAAGTTCCCGGAATGTGGCTGGCGGTGACACTTCCGGTAGCGGCGATGACCACATCCCACTTAGTGGAGCGGTTGCTCATGGTGGGAGGCGGAGCGATGTTATCTGAACTTTTTCGATTGGTCATCCATCGCAACGAGTTGACTCCTGTGGTTTGGGGAGAAGCCGCGTGGTTGGACCGGTTTTGGCTGGTGACGGGCGGCGTTCTTCTCTTTCATTATTCTTTTCGTTGGGCGGCTGTTCGCCTGGGTCGTCTCAATCCATTCGGCTGACCCATGGGGGGAAGAACATGAGCATCTATACATGGGCGATTATGATCGGCGTGATCGCCGGTTTTTTGGTGAGAATCCGTTTATTGAGGACGGATTACAGACAGTACCCTACTTATCTGCACGGACAGATTATCCATCTGTCCCTGGGCTTTATTGCGGCGGGCTTAGGAGCGGTGGCTGTACCGGCTCTCTTGGAAAAGGATTATACCGCCATTACGTTTCTGGTTTTGGCTGCCCAGCAATTTCGAGAAGTGCGCAACATGGAACGGGAAACTCTGTCCAAACTAGACAGGATGGAGTTGGTGGAGCGAGGGGCTTCCTATATCGAAGGAATCGCGATGGTGTTTGAGGGGCGCAATTACCTGGTGATTCTATCCGCTTTTCTGGTTTCGCTGACTGTAGTCACGACCCAGTGGGTGTGGGGGGGGATCCTGGTGGGTTTCGCCGCGGTGTCAGTGGCAGGAATCCTGCGTTCGGGAAAGTATCTGGAGCAGATTGCCGATGTTTCTTTGGCACCTCTCAGAATGGATGGACCCAACCTATATGTGGAAGACATCTATCTGATGAACGTCGGGTTAAAGGAGAATCGTGACCGGATTATGGAGCGGGGAGTGGGAGTAGTAATTACTCCAAAAAACCGGAATTGTGCACTCACCTTATCAAACATCGGTCAACGACAAGCGATTTTATACGATGTCTCCTCTATCTTGGGGGTGTTTCGGGATACGGGGGAACCCGCCTTGGTGCCTCTGTCCAAGCTGGACATGGATGAAGGGAAGGTAGGAATTCTGGTGCTGCCTCAAGTTCGAGATCCGGAACGGGTAATCCGGGTGGTTCGAAAGGTACCGGTGTTGGAAAGTGCTGTTCGGATGCCGACGGAAAGGCCGGAACAGTCTTCTTAAATGGATTGCGATTCATTGAAAAGGACGTGAACGTCATTGAGTACGATGCTGAAGAAACAGATCCTAGCTGTCATCACCCAAGATACCGAAACCGTTGGAGGGGGCGCTCCCATATTTATGGTAGGCGATGCAGAGGAATTGGAACGAACCTCCTTTTTGCTTGAAAGAATTCTGGACGGGATGGCCCACCAAATCAATTCCCGTACCATGGTCATCGTTCGGCACTGATGATGGGACGGATCTATATCAGCTGTGACCGCGGAGCAGGAGCATGGGTGGAGGCGGCATGGGATCGATGGGATTTGGAAAGAGGGCAGCCATTTCCTGATGTGGATGAGGTGGTACAGTGGGGACAGGCTCATGAGTATTCCTGGTCCCGTCCCGGTATTCTTTGCCCTATAGGAGCAGATTCCGACGGTATCGATTGTTACGTCTGCGGTTTTCCGGGAGATCCTGACATTCTGGTCCGGGCTTGGTCCCACATCCTTCCGCTTCTGGATATCAATCCGCTCCACTGGCAATTTGTGAAGGTGTCTGTTTCCGCGCCGTCGATTGATTCCTGGCAAGCCTTTCGCCGTAGTTATGGCCGGTTGGTGAAAGCCAGAGAAAGGGGATGACGATGCGTCTGATATATCACTGCTACGGCAGTGCCCATTCTTCGGTGGTGGCAGCCGCCATTCATTTGGGAAGGCTTCCTTCGGACCGTTTGCCGACGTTGGCGGAAGTGAGGGGGCTGCCTGATTTTGACTATGCACGTACCGAGGAGATCGGGACATTGTATTTCAAAGGGAAGGATGAGTATGGCACTGACGTATACACCATGGGATTCGGGTTTTATTGGGAATCGGGCGTACGGGCGGTTCAATCCATGCTGGAAATCCACGATGTCCATGACTTCCACTTTGTCCGTGCGCTGGACTCCATCACGTTATTGACAAAAGTGGGCGGGTCGTTATCCCGTCACTTCGGATTTCCGTCTGTCGGAAGGCCGCTGGCGGCCTGGGGAATCCGCAAGAGTTATCCCCTGTTGTTGGAGTTGGTGGATCGGGTCAAGCGGGAGTTGTACGGTTCACCCTAAAAAAAGCCGCTCAACGGAGCGGCTTCTTAGATTATACCGGTAGTGATCTTTTTTTGTTCAGCGGGAACGAACAATGGTCGAGGAAGCTTCATCATTCCATGTTCGACGTCCATCTCCCATACGGCCATTTAAGTTGTACAGGCCCCCGTTATTAGCGATTGCAAGAGCGTACCCTTTGGCATTGTGATGTTCATAAAGGTATGTGTAGTTTCCTTGGGGATGGGTACGGACTGAGGAGACGTTATCGTTATGGTAACCCATGAAGTTGGTGACAATGGGGGGATTGCTTGCATCGATAGAAAACTGCCACCCTTGTCCATTTTCGTGTTCATAAAAAGTGGAGAAAATCGGGCCATACGGCTTAACGGGCCCCTTTGGATGGACCGGATGGGTTTTGATATACCGATCAAACGTTTCCTTGGTATTAAAACCGATTGAGATTTGTTTCCCGTTGGAATCGTGGGTCAATACTTGGTAGCGGGGAATCTCTTCTGTTTTTGCTTCCACATGACCATCCAATCCACCAAACACCATGCATCCCATGAGCAAAACGGCAACAAATGATTGAAAAGCTTTTTTCATTTTTGAACACTCCTTTTTTGGAATCAGTAATGTACCAGCTACCAATGAAAGTGAAGGGACAGGATAACGATTATTCTGTATCTCATTAATTTTTCCAAATTCACCCCCCGGATTTAACATGTCATACCAGTTGTGCCCTGTTAATAATTGCATAATAAAAAATGAAATACCATCTTCTTTTGTTACTTCATCGTGACAAAATTGTAATAAAAGGATTTTTCGGCTTTTTGATCTATTTCCAACGAATTGTTTTTGTAAGGATCACCCTATCCTTCCATGGCAAAGCCCTTTCAATGAACTGGATAGAAGTGAAGCGTAGTGAAATGATATGAACGTGTGGTAGAATCATGATGGCGAGCTTGCACGCTGTTGGAGTAATCCATAGGGATGGAGGAGTTGTTTCCTCCGACAGTTGAGGAGAGGACATACTGATGACATTGCCTGTTGTTGCGATCGTGGGACGGCCCAATGTCGGGAAATCGACATTATTCAACCGCGTGGCCGGGAAACGGATCGCCATTGTAGAAGACAAGCCGGGGGTGACCCGGGATCGAATCTACAGCCGCGGGGATTGGTCGGGTCGGGAGTTTCATCTGATCGACACCGGCGGTTTGGAGTTTGGTCAGCAGGATGAAGTGATCGATCACATCCGCCATCAAGCGGATCTGGCCATTGAAGAAGCCGATGTGATCGTGTTCGCGGTGGATGGGCGCGAGGGGATGACGACTACGGATCAGGAAGTGGCCCGCCTCTTGCATCGATCCAATAAGCCGGTGGTGCTGGCCGTGAACAAGCTGGATCACGTCAAGCATTATGAGGAAGCGTACGAGTTTTATCGATTGGGTTTTGAAGAGGTGTTTCCGCTCTCATCCCTCCATGGAACGGGAACCGGCGATTTGTTGGATGCGATAGTGGCTCATTTTCCTCCCGCAGCGGAAGAGGAGTATGGGGAAGATATCATTCGGGTGTCGGTGATCGGTCGGCCCAATGTAGGCAAATCCTCTTTGGTAAATCGGATTCTGGGGGAAGAGCGGGTCATTGTCAGCCCGGTGGCCGGGACGACACGGGATGCGATCGATACGCCGCTTCGGCGTGAGGGCCAGGATTTTGTCATCATTGACACGGCCGGAATGCGGAAGCGGGGGAAAGTATATGAATCCACAGAAAAATACAGTGTGATCCGTGCCCTCCGTGCGATTGAGCGTTCCGATGTGGCGGTCGTGGTTCTGGATGGGGAAGAAGGGGTGACCGAGCAGGACAAGCGTGTCGCCGGAATCGCCCATGAATCGGGAAGAGCGGTCTTGTTTGCAGTTAACAAGTGGGATGCGGTGGAGAAAGATGAAAAAACCATGAAGCGCTTTCGTCGGGAAGTGCTGGATCATTTTGCGTTTATGGATTACGCACCGGTGTTGTTTATCTCGGCGAAGACAGGCCAGCGGGTTCATCAAGTATTGCCCGCAGTGCAGGAAGCGGCAGAACAGCATGCGATGCGGATCTCCACATCCGTGCTGAATCAAGTGCTGCAGGATGCAACCATGGCAACCCCTCCTCCATCGGTGAAGGGGCGCCGGGCCCGATTGTCATACGGAACCCAAGTGGCCGTCAAACCGCCGGCCATCGCGTTGTTTGTCAACGATCCGGAGTTATTCCACTTCAGCTATATTCGCTATCTGGAAAACCAGCTTCGGGAGGCATTCGGCTTCAAGGGGACCCCCATCCGCCTGATGCTGCGCAAAAAAAACAGAGACTAAGAGAGAGGAGGGAGTCGATTCATGGGGGAGGCTTTATGGATCGGGGTTTTATCGTATTTAATTGGATCCATCAGTTTTAGTTACTGGATGACGCGAATTCTCCACGGCACCGATATCCGTAAGCATGGAAGCGGCAATGCCGGTGCTACCAATATGCTGCGTGTGGTAGGGAAGGGGCCCGCGCTCATCGTCTTTTTGCTGGATATGTTGAAGGGGATGGCCGCAGTGGGGTTGGCCTGGGCCTGGACAGGGGAGCCCACTTGGATGATGATGGGCGGAGTTGCGGCGATCATCGGTCATAACTGGCCGGTTTTCCTCGGTTTTCGTGGGGGGAAAGGGATCGCCACCACCATCGGAGTCACTGTACTGTTAACGCTTTCCGCCGCCTTGGCTGCCGGAACACTCGCCATTCTCACGATCGCGTTTACACGCTATGTTTCCTTGGGATCCTTGATTTTCGCGGCAGGGTTGCCGATTGCCATATTCCTGTTTGATTATCCGTCTTCTTATGTGACCCTCAGCCTGGTGATCACGTTGATGGCCTTTATCCGCCATGCTTCCAACATTAAGCGGTTGGTGCAAGGGACAGAGAGCAAACTTGGGGCCAAAAAGCCGTAATCGCGTATGAGGAGGCTACGATATTGAACAAAAAACGAACTACGGTGTTGGGAGCCGGCAGTTGGGGGACGGTATTGGCCGCTGTGTTGGCGGACAACGGTCACCCTGTCACCTTATGGTCCCGCTCGCGCCAGACGGCAGAAGAAATCAATCAACAAAAAACAAACCGTCGTTATTTAAAGGACGTGACGCTTCCCGAGGGAATCGATGCCACCGATGATATCGCAAAAGCATTGGATGACACTCATCTGGTATTAGTGGTGGTGCCCTCGCAAGCTGTACGGGAAACGGTGCGGAAAGCCTCTCCTCACATTCCGGATCAAGCGCTGTTGGTGCATGCTGCCAAAGGGTTTGAAAGAAGTACGTTGAAGCGGATTTCGGAGGTGTTGGAAGAAGAAAGTCCTTCTCACCAGGGGCGGATCGCGGTCCTTTCCGGTCCCAGTCATGCGGAAGAAGTGATCCAACGTTCGCCGACGACGGTGGTAGTCGCCTCACAGGAAGAAAAATCGGCGAAAGCCGCACAGTCATTTTTGAACAATCAATCCTTCCGCGTATATACCCATTCCGATGTGGTGGGAGTGGAAGTGGGAGGTTCTCTGAAAAACATCATTGCTTTGGGGGCGGGTTTATCCGATGGCCTCGGATTCGGAGACAATGCCAAAGCGGCACTAATCACACGGGGCTTAGCGGAGATGGCCCGGCTCGGTATGGCCATGGGGGCGGAACCGATCACTTTCGCCGGTCTGTCCGGTGTGGGTGATCTGGTGGTCACCTGTACCAGTCGTCACAGCCGCAACTGGCGAGCGGGCAATCTGTTGAGCCGCGGGCATTCTCTGGATGAAATACTGCAACAGATGGGCATGGTGGTGGAAGGGGTGAAAACCACTCAGGCGGCCCATGACCTTTCCAATCGTTACGGGGTGGAGATGCCGATCGCCAGTGAGTTGTACGAAGTGTTGTTTGAGGGTAAAGATCCACGCCAAGCAGTGGAGGATCTAATGGGCCGCGGAGAAACGAACGAGCTGAATGAAATGATTCGAGGGTCTCTTTCCTGAAGCGGTTTGACGATTCTTCCTTCAGAAGGGGCTCTGCCCCAGAGAAGAAGCCGCCGAATGGAGTCGCAATCAGCCAGGTTGGTTCATAAGCTATGTAGCAAACGAATCCGTCGCCCGATCACAGCTCTTAGGCAAGGGGAAGGGACCAGTTGCCGCCCGGAGGCGACGGATTCGTGAAACAGGGGTAACGCATGTGGCGTTACCCCTGTTTTCTGGCTCTTGTTTTTGCTTCCGGTGTGCGGGCCTGCATCATTCCCCTGAGCAACTGTTGCACAACGGGAGATTGCATCAGTTTGAAGAGTTGACCCATGTCCACATTTTCCATCAATTTAAACAGAGGGTTGGTCGAATCGGGGTGCCTTCCCATTGGACCTTCTTCCATAGGAAGATCGAGATGGGGAATTTCCTCACCCGGTCCCCTTCGAGGCTGGATGAGCCGCAGAGGGGGCCGTCGTCTGGGTCTGCCGCGGGAACCCGCCCACTGGCTGGCCATCTCAAACATCTGATAAGCATTGTCCATGATGTTTTCCAGTCGGTGTAGCGTTTGGCTTAAGTCTTTTACCGTGGTTCGAAAGGTGAAAAATCCATTTACTAAGGTGGATAAATTAATCTTGCTCAACTCAGGGGATGATGGACGAGGAGTCTGCTTGGCCCGTGGCCGCGGTGGGTGGACCCTGCTTCTTTGCCCCTGATGTGGACGTTGGGGCCTTCGGGGGTTCGACAAATCGATCGCCTCCCTTTCGGGCAGTTGTCTCCCTATCCTATGCATTCGCCCCGGTTTGGATTGGGACAGCAGCCCGCATCATTGGTAGGCGAACGCGGATTTGCTATACTGATGATATCTAGTCAGGAAGTGAGTGTGAACGGATGGACGCCATGATTAGTATCATTTTGCTGTTAATCGCTAACTTTATGATGGCGTGGACCCGCCAACTGAGTCGAGGTTGGCTCCGCGTGGTCTTGACGATCTTTGCGGTGATGCTTTTATTGCCGGCGGTGTTGTTTGGCATCCGAGCGTTAATGTAACGGGAGAAGGTTAGCAGGAGGGAGAACTCCATGATTCGTTTGAAGGTCACGGCACTGGCCTTGGCGGCGGTGTTAATCGCAACTGGCTGTCAAGTTCGAACACAGGAATTCAACCAACGGGTGATGCAGGACTTGCCACAGGAGGTACAGCAAGTACAGTCCGCGTTGGATCGATATATGGAGCAGACACCGGTGCTGCCCATCAAGTCAGCACAAGGACACTTATATGAAAAGTATGTATTGGATCTGAACCAGCTGGATCCGTATCTGGGGTCCCGACCATCCAACTCTTATGAAAAAGGGGGGCACTTCGTTTTTGTTGTGGCTGATCCGGGAACAGGTGAAGATCATCAGGTGCGGGCGATGGACCTGCGTGTGACGGAAAAAATGCGTGATCTGAAGCGTCGAGTGGATCGCCATCAACAATCGACTGGAAAATGGCCCCGTGGACACCGAGAAGGGGAAGGGGTATATCAGTTGGACTTTGAGAAACTGGGCATCGATCCGGTGACGATTCCCAGCCCGTACTCGGCACAATGGTCCTTACCTGTGTTGATTGACGGGGACGGAGTCTTATTTTTGGATTACCGAGCCGAAGTCGTGCGAGTGATGGAAGAACAGAAAGACAAGCTATCGGATCGACAGGATCTACGGGAGCTTTTATGGAAGGATTCATTATTCGTACCGGCCTATTCTCCGCCTATGGAGATTCGGGGCGATGATCCCGTCTTGTTGTCAGAGTGACGCGCGTCATGCCTTTTCGAGCGGTCTTTGGGACCGCTCGTTTCTTTTTTTCATGCTCTTGAATCATAAAGCGGTCCCCCCCTCATATATTTATAGTGTCCAAATCCTGCGGGAGCGCATGGGAAGGCTGGCTGCCTTCGCACCGACGACACACTTTTGATCAGTCGGATCAATCGAGGGAGGGGTATTCGTGAAGAAAGTCGATATCTTCAAAGATATTGCGGAACGCACTGGAGGAGACATTTATCTGGGTGTGGTCGGTGCGGTCCGCACCGGGAAGTCGACCTTCATTAAGCGATTTATGGAGCAGGTAGTGATCCCTAATATCAGTGAGGAAGCCGATCGGGTGCGTGCAACCGATGAACTGCCGCAAAGTGGTGCGGGTAAAACCATTACTACCATTGAACCTAAGTTCGTACCCAACCAGGCGGTTCAGCTTCATGTTCACGAGGGGATTGACATTAATGTTCGATTAGTGGATTGCGTGGGGTATGCCATTTCGGGGGCGCGTGGATATGAAGACGAGGCCGGCCCGCGCATGATCAATACACCATGGTATGAAGAGCCGATTCCTTTCCAAGAAGCGGCGGAAATCGGCACGCGCAAGGTGATTCAGGAGCATTCCACCCTGGGAGTACTGGTGACGACGGACGGCTCGATCACAGACATCCCGCGTCATGATTACGAAGAGGTGGAAGAGCGCATTGTTGAAGAAATGAAGGAAGTGGGAAAACCGTTTATTATGGTTCTCAATTCCACTCGTCCTTTCAGTGAGGAAACCCAGGGGCTGCGGGATTCGCTCATCGAGAAGTACGACATCCCTGTATTGGCGATCAGTGTAGCCACCATGGGAGAAGAAGAAGTGTATGCGGTACTCAAGGAAGTGCTCTATGAATTCCCGGTTCATGAAGTGAATGTAAACTTGCCCAGCTGGGTGATGGTACTGGATGAGGATCACTGGCTGCGGCGGGATTTTGAATCCTCTGTTCGTGACACCGTAAAGGATATCCGGCGACTGCGGGATGTGGATTATGTGGTGGGGCAGTTTACCGAGTACGATTTTATCGAGCGTGCCGGACTTTCGGGGATGGATATGGGGCAGGGAGTAGCTGAGATCGACCTGTACGCGCCGGATGATCTATATGACCGCATTTTGACCGAAGTGGTGGGTGTCCAGATCCAGGGGAAAGATCACTTACTGCAATTGATGCAGGATTTCAGCAATGCCAAACGGGAGTATGATAAGGTATCGGATGCCATCCAGATGGTTCGTACCACCGGTTACGGGGTGGCGGCCCCCACATTGGAGGAGATGGCACTGGATGAGCCTGAGTTGATCAAACAGGGCCCCCGTTTCGGAGTACGCCTCAGGGCGACAGCCCCCTCCATTCACATGATCCGGGTCAACGTCCATTCAGAATTTGCACCGATTATCGGTTCGGAGAGGCAGAGTGAAGAGCTGGTCAATTACCTGATGCGTGATTTTGAACAAGATCCCTTGAGCATCTGGGAATCCGACATTTTCGGACGCTCCTTGCACTCCATCGTGCGGGAGGGAATTCAGGCGAAGTTGTCCATGATGCCGGAAAATGCCCGCTATAAATTACAGGAAACACTGGAACGAATCATCAACGAGGGCTCGGGTGGTTTGATCGCGATTATCCTTTAATCCATCCTCTCTCTTATTGAAAAGCGCTCTTTTATGGAGTGCTTTTTTGCTTTTTTTCCCGGAAAGCGCTGAAACACTTGAATTATGCGGGTTTCCTGTATTACTATAGGTTTGTCCGTGACGCCCGCATATCGTATAAGTTGCGGACAACCGGATCAGACTTGCATTTGAGTCACGAATCGTTGGATATGAGGTGAAAAGTCCATGAACAAAACGGAATTGATTTCCCAAGTTGCCGAAAAGACAAACATGACCAAAAAGGATGCGACTCAAGCTGTTGATGCCGTCTTTGATACCATCACCCAAGCGCTTCGCGAAGGGGATCGAGTTCAGCTGATCGGTTTTGGCAACTTTGAAGTTCGCGAACGTGCTGCCCGTAAAGGCCGCAACCCGCAGACCGGCAAGGAGATCCAAATCGCAGCCAGCAAAGTTCCGGCGTTTAAGCCTGGCAAAGCGCTGAAAGAGGATGTGAACAACGCTTCCAAGTCCTAAAGCACGCTTGAAGGGGCTTTGAAGTCTGTAAGTCGTTGCTAAACCGGAGGGTACATAATCGGTTCCTTCCTGCCGGCGGGAAACGCGATGCGGCCCGACACTGCAAAGGCCCCATGGGGCCTTTGCTTCTTTTTCATTTCCCCGCCCGATATGGGGGGTATCATTGCATTTGTTACAGGGAACTCTTTGAGCTGTAAGGATGGAGGCGGATACGATCATGGAAGTGGATCATGAAAAAATCAGACAAGCGGTACGGATGATCCTGGAAGCGGTGGGGGAAGATCCAGACCGTGAAGGGTTGAAGGAGACACCAGCACGGGTGTCCCGGATGTACGAAGAGGTATTTTCCGGGATTCAGGAAGATCCAGAGGAATACTTTGGCACTATATTCAGTGAAGATCACGAAGAACTGGTCCTGGTAAAGGACATTCCGTTTTTCTCCATGTGTGAGCATCATTTGGTACCGTTTTTCGGCAAAGCTCATGTGGGTTACATTCCTAAGAGCGGCCGTGTGACCGGACTGAGCAAATTAGCCCGGGCCGTGGAAGCCGTTTCCCGGCGTCCGCAGCTGCAGGAACGCATTACCTATACCGTAGCGGACTCCATCATGAAAACCTTGCAACCCCATGGGGTGGTAGTGGTGGTGGAAGCAGAACATATGTGTATGACGATGCGCGGTGTAAAAAAGCCCGGAGCAAAGACGGTGACCTCTGCTGTCCGGGGTGCTTTTGAAACGGATCCAGCCGCCCGGGCGGAAGTTTTTAGCTTGATTGGAATCGGGAAATGACCCAAGCCATGCTGCGCAAGAAGAAATAATAAAAAGCCGCCAAGACCCTTGACACTTTTGTCGAACCCCTATATACTAATCATTGTCGCTTCAATGAACCAAGCGTTGTACGGGAAATTGTCGGGCTATGGCGCAGCTTGGTAGCGCGCTTGCATGGGGCGCAAGAGGTCGTCGGTTCAAATCCGGCTAGCCCGACCACATGATAGGCTCTCCACGCGTGGAGAGCCTTTTTCCTTTCAGGCGAGGGCAAAAAGCTGTCCTTATTTCTATAGGAACAGGAGGTCTCATTTTGATGGAAAACCAGTCCAATGATTTTTTTGTCGTGAAAGCCAGGGAAAACGGGGTCAGTGTGATTGGGTTAACGCGAGGGAAAGATACGCGCTTTCACCATTCGGAGAAATTGGACAAAGGGGAAGCGATGGTGGTGCAGTTTACAGAACACACGTCCGCGGTTAAGGTTCGGGGAAATGCATTGATCGTCACTCCCTTCGGACAAGTAAAGACTGGAGAGGAAGACTGAGTGTCATGAACCGCTGACCAAGCCGATACAATGATACAAGGTGAAACAGGAAAGGGATGGGTACCGTGGGTGCGATTGCCCGTCGTTTGTTCGCTTCTATTTTTGTATCGGTGCTGCTGGCTGCACTGCTATCGCTTCTCCCTCTGATGGAGCAAAAGGGAGCCGGAGAGGAAGTGCCTGCCTTCGGTTCTCCCGGGGAGAGGCGCTTGGCAGCGGACAATATGGTTGATTTCTTGTTGGGTGAAGGGGGAAGTTGGGATTGGGAGCGGGCGGATTGGAATGAAGGCCGGTTGGAGCTGGCCGCCATCTGGCGCGGTTCGGATCCCGACGGGGTGTATAAGGACCTGTTTCGATTGACGCAATCGGCTCTTGTTCATACATCTAATGTTCAGGAACTGCAAGTCTCCGTTGTGATCCGAAACTCCCCCCGGATTCTGGTATTGCGTGCATCGCGCCAACAACTGGGGAACGATTCCCGAATGGAAAACCGGGCGGGCTTTTCCCCGAGGGAATATCTTGAGCGGCGATTTCACCTGGCGGTGGCAGATCGGGACAGCTAAGGTCCGGTGCCGCTTTCTTGAAATTGTGTTATACTAAGTGAGAAAGACTACGTGATGCTTCGGACTGTACGGGTGGAGGGGGCGCAATGGATGACGTCGACAGAGAACCAGCTTAATCAGATTTTATCGGATATTGAACGGCAGGCCAGTCATTCCTTCGTGGATCGGCATATCCAGCGACCGGAGGTGCCGGCCTTCTTTGTTGCGGTTCTCTACCACGCCTTGCGTTCCCGTCAACTTCCGGCGGATCGTCTACACTTGTACTGCGTTACAATTACATTGATGCAAATGGGTCTGGATATCCACGAACGGGTGTCGCCAGGACCCTCGTCCGGGGAGGGACGGATGCACTTGCGTCCATTGACGGTCCTTGCGGGGGACTATTTCAGCAGTCTCTTTTACCGGACGTTGTCACAGGCGGGGGAAATCGACGGACTCGCCTGTTTGTCCCAAGCGATTTGCAAGGTGAATGAAGCTAAGATGGAGCTTTATTTTATGCGACAGGTAGATCCGGTTCCCTGGCAGACAATTCTGGACTTAGTGAGGCAGGTGCGCGGGGGTCTGATCTCGGCCGTCTCTTCTTTTTTTTGCCGGGATTTGGATCATTCCGACCCTTGGCCGCTGCTTGCGGGTCATTTGATGGTACTGGATTACTGGTCAAAACCGGTTGAGGGCTGGACGGCCGGTGTACCGGATCACTTGCTTCAAAACGTGGCTGCGGATACATGGCGATTGGCGAAAAATGTGCGCCCATTGGATGTGCGCCATGAGTTGCTTCAAACGATGCAGCAATGTATCGCCCCCCATGTCCATGAAGTACTGGTACGGGAAGGGTGAACGACATGAGCCGGCAAACGAAAGTGACTGGGGAAACCAAACAACAATTTGTACACGAGGTATTCGAAAGCATCGCCAAGGATTACGATCGTATGAATACCCTGCTTAGCTTTCGTCGACATAAGGCTTGGCGTACACAGGCAATGAAGAAAATGGCGGTCCAGCCGGGAGACACTGCCATCGATGTCTGTTGCGGGACCTGTGATTGGTCACTATCCCTAGCAGAAGCGTCGGGTACCGGAAACGTGGTCGGGTTGGATTTCAGCCGCAATATGCTCCATGTGGGAGAGCAGAAGGTGAAAGCGGCTGGGAAAACGGCTCAAGTGGAATTGATTCACGGCAATGCGATGGAACTCCCCTTTCCCGATCACACGTTTGATCATGCCACCATCGGCTTTGCCTTGCGTAATGTCCCGGATTATCGCCATGTGATTCGAGAAATGGCCCGGGTGGTGAAACCGGGCGGCCAAGTGGTCTCCCTTGAATTGTCCAAACCGACTTGGCCACCGTTTCGCGCAGTTTATTACTTCTACTTTCAACGGATCCTGCCTCGTTTGGGGAAATTGTTTGCCGACCGGTATGAACAGTACCGCTGGCTGCCGGAATCTTTGGTAACGTTTCCGGATTACAAAGAGCTGGCCAGGATCATGAAAGAAGAAGGGTGTTTTGATCGGGTGGACGTAAAGCCATTAACTGGCGGCATTGCCGCTCTTCATATTGGACGGGTCAAGGGAGGGGCCTGATCGGTAACCATCGGCCGCTCCCTTTCTCCTGTCCAAAAGAGGGCACCCCCTGGGAAACAGGGCGTGTTGACAGGAGGAACATTTGATCAACAGCCCGAAGAACGGGGCGAATACGATGCAAACCAAGGTGAAAAACATGAAGCTAGCGGACATTTACAAAAGCCTGCGTCAGGATCTGCGGGTGGTGGAGCAGGAGTTGTCCAATTCGGTCCGTTCCGATCACACCGAGTTGAATCGTTCCTCCGCCCATCTACTCGAGGCGGGCGGGAAGCGGTTGCGTCCCGTATTTACGCTTTTGGCTGGTCAATTTGGGTATTACGATATCGAAAGGCTGAAGAAAGTGGCGGTTCCCTTGGAACTGATCCACATGTCTTCATTGGTGCACGATGACGTCATCGATGATGCACAGACACGGCGGGGCCGACCCACTGTGAAGTCCAAATGGGACAGTCGGGTGGCGATGTACACCGGCGATTATTTGTTCGCACGGGCTCTTTCCATTGCCACCCAAGTGGAGGATCCCCGTATCCATCAAGTGTTGTCGCGATCCATTCAGGAGATGTGCAAAGGAGAAATCGAGCAGATCCGGGATTTCTATAATCCGGATCAGGGCTTGATCCGCTACTTGCAGCGAATCAAGCGGAAAACGGCGCTGCTGATGGCTGTCAGCTGCCAGCTGGGAGCGATGGTTGCCTCAGCGGACGAAGCGGTGGTTCGGCGCTTGCGGCTGTATGGATACTACGTAGGTATGGCCTTTCAAATCACGGATGATGTCTTGGATCTAATCGGGGATGAAAAAGAATTGGGCAAGCCCGCCGGCAGTGATTTGCGTCAAGGAAACATCACATTGCCAGTGATCTATCTGCTGCACTATGGATCGGAAGAAGACCGGCGACGACTGAGGGATTATTTGTCCCGCCGGAGGACGGATGTTGGTAGTGAAGATGTTCTTCCAGGACAGCAATTGGAAGAGGCTTTGTCCATAGGAATAGAGGACGTGCTGGAACGGGTACGCCACTCGGGAGGGATTCCGTACGCGGAGGAGATGTCCCGCCGTTATTTGGACAAAGCGCTTGTATGCCTGGAGGGGCTGCCTTCCGGGCAAGCGCGGGATTCGTTGCTTTTCATTGCCCGGTTTGTGGGGAAACGCTCTTATTAAGGTGTGTCTGATCAATCGATATCCTAAGCCGAGGTCGGTATGGTCGTCTTCATTTCGATGCAAAACGCGCATCAGGCGAACCCAAGGCCATACCGACTTTCTTTTCCGTTTTCAATTGAAAACGGGATGACCAGACAGGCCCTAGTACAGGTCTCGCTTTGCCCGGGCGTTGCTTTGTTGCGGCCTTTTTGCTACAATTTCGATTGATGTGCTTCGGAAGCGCTTTCCGATACATATATTCACATGGATGGAGGAAGGGTCAGACATGGAAAAAACGTTTCTGATGGTGAAACCGGATGGTGTGCAGCGGGGACTGATCGGAGAAATCGTCTCCCGGTTTGAAAACAAAGGGTTTCAACTGGTGGGCGCCAAGCTGATGGTGATTCCCCGGGAGATTGCGGAACAACACTACGGGGAGCACAAGGAGAAGCCTTTCTTCGGCGAGCTGGTCGACTTCATTACATCGGGTCCTGTATTTGCGATGGTGTGGGCAGGCGATGATGTGATCGCAACCGCCCGTCACATGATGGGCAAAACGAAGCCCGCAGAGGCGGCTCCGGGTACCATTCGTGGAGATTATGGTGTGACCGTAGGTAAAAACATCATTCATGGTTCCGATTCTCCCGCCAGCGCTGAGCGTGAAATTGCGCTCTTTTTCGATGAAAAAGAGATCGCTTCCTGGGAAAAGCTGTTGGATCGCTGGATTTACTGATTCGGGGTGCAGCTTCTATATAAAAACCGGCAACCAGATGCCGGTTTTTTTGTATGTTTTTAAGTGGATGAGTTTTCGGTGAGGGTGCCATCCTATATAATTTACCCGATGGGTAAATTAATGCGAGAAGAACAGACAGGGAGGAAAGTGTGGATGAGTCAACAGCTGGCGACGGTTTTCGGCGGATCCGGGGGAATGGGGCAGTATGTGGTACGGGAGTTGATTAAAGAAGGGTATCGAGTACGTGTGGTTGCCAGAGGAAAGGAGAAAATAAGAAAGCGGTTACACGATGTAGAGGTGGATGTCCGTATGGGAGACGCAGCGGACTCCTCGTTTGCCCGCCGCGCTTGCGAAGGGTCTTCGCTGGTGTTTCACTCCATTGGATTTCCTTATCCGGAGTGGGAAGAGAAACAAATCCCTGTGATGCAATCCCTGTTAAAAGGGGCGTCCGGTGAAGGAAGAAGGTTTGTGTTGGTTCATCCGGTATACGCCTATGGACACCCCGTCACCAACCTGGTTAGCGAAGAACATCCGACCCGACCGAAAACGAAAAAAGGAAACATTCGTTTAAAAATGGAGCAGATGTTGCAAGAAGCCCACGACCGCGGCGATGTGGAAGGCGTGATCGCCCGCTTCCCGGACTTTTACGGTCCCCATGTCTGCAACAGCTATCTGGATTATATCCTTTCCACCGCGTTGACCAAGAATAAGGTCCACTGGGTGGGACCGCTGGAGACCAAACGGGAATATATATACGTGCCGGACGGCGCCAAGGCTTTAATCAAACTGGCGTTGTCCGGGCAAGCGGGAGGTGGGGCATGGAACATCGGAGGAAGGGAATATGCAGGAACGGAAATATTGAAGGCAATTGGGAAGGTCCTGGATAAAGACCTGTCCGGCCGCTCCGTTCCCAGATGGGGGCTCCGGCTGATGGGATGGATCTTCCTCCTGGACAGTGCCAAGTACCAAAAACAGTTTGGCAGTATACCCGTCACACCTTTGGATGAAGGAATCCGGGAAACGCTGCGTGCCAAACAGGAGATGGAGGCGGTCCACGCCGGAAACAAATAGCTGGTGGGTGAGAGAATGATTCATGTCTGGGTAACGGATTTAATCCAAATAAGTTTGCATAACAAACTGAATGAAGGAAAAAAGACGTTTCTCTCGCCCTCCACCTGTGTTAAGATATCCCTAACTTTTATCGCGGCAAAGCGAAAAACAGGCGAAGGATGGAGAGGACGGAAGATAAGATGCGTTATTTGACAGCGGGAGAATCACACGGGCCCCAACTGACGTTGATCGTGGAAGGGCTGCCCAGTCAGGTTCCTTTTGATAAGCGAAAACTGGATGAACAATTGTCACGGCGTCAAAAAGGGTATGGACGTGGTCGCCGCATGCAGATCGAGTCCGACCAGGTGCAGATTTTATCCGGTGTTCGCTTTGGAAAGACGACGGGAGCGCCGGTGGCCCTGGCCATTGAGAATAAGGATTGGGCCAAGTGGGTGGAAGTGATGAGCCCACAGCCTGATGAAGAAAAAGCGGAAAAACGACGGGTTTCACGGCCCAGGCCGGGTCACGCCGACTTAAATGGGGCGATCAAATATGACCACCGTGATATGCGGGATGTGTTGGAACGTTCCAGTGCCCGTGAGACGGCTGCCCGTGTCGCCGCCGGTGCGGTAGCCCGGCTGGTTCTGGAGGCATGCGGAATTCGTGTGGCGAGCCATGTGGTTCGGATTGGTTCGGTGGAAGCGAAGCCGGCTGGAGAGTGGACGGTGGAAGAGATTGCTCGGGTATCGGAAGAATCCCCTGTGCGGTGTCTCGATCCGGAGGCGGAAAAGGCGATGATCCGGGAGATTGATCAAGCCAAAGAGGATGGGGACAGCCTTGGAGGCGTAGTGGAAGTCATTGTGGAGAATGTTCCGGTGGGATTGGGCAGCCATGTCCATTGGGACCGTAAGTTGGATGCTCGTCTTGCCCAGGCGGTGGTTAGTATCAACGCCTTTAAGGGGGCAGAGATCGGAATCGGTTTTGAAGCGGCCCGTTTGCCTGGTTCTCAGGTCCATGATGAAATTTTGTGGTCGGAAGAAAAAGGGTTTCATCGGGCCACCAATCGCCTGGGTGGTTTTGAGGGCGGGATGACCAACGGCGAACCGATTGTGGTCCGCGGTGTGATGAAGCCGATACCCACCTTGTACAAACCGCTCAAAAGCGTGGATATTGATACCAAAGAGCCATTTGAAGCCAGTATCGAGCGGTCCGACAACTGTGCGGTCCCTGCGGCCGGGGTCGTGGCAGAGAGTGTGGTGGCCTGGGAAGTGGCCCGTGCCATGGTGGAGCAATTTTCCTCTGACACCTTGGAGGAACTATTGCGGGAAGTCCGGCACCGCCGGGAGAAGGCGAAGGAATTTTGACGATGCGGACCTTGTGGGTGGAAACAGCAACAACTCGCTACCCGATTCAAATCGGGAGTGGACTGTTGAAGAGATTGCCGGTATTGCTGGAAGAAGTGGAGTGGACTCCGCCTAAGCGTCTGATGGTGGTGACGGACACCCATGTAGCACCCTTGTATCTGGAACGGGTTATCGCTTCCCTGACAAAAGCGGGCTATTCCGTTGGAAGTTGGGTGATTCCGGCGGGAGAAACCTCAAAATCTCTTTCCATGGTGGAACAGATGGCAGGAGAGGCGATTCGGCAGGGGTTGGATCGGAAAAGCGGGATCCTGGCGCTGGGCGGCGGGGTTGTGGGAGATGCGGCCGGATTTTTGGCTGCCACCTATATGCGCGGAATCCCATTTGTCCAATTGCCCACCACTTTGTTGGCTCACGACAGTAGTGTAGGCGGTAAGGTGGGCGTCAATCATCCATTGGGAAAAAACATGGTGGGAGCCTTCCATCAACCGGATCTGGTGGTTTTTGACGTGGACACATTGAAAAGCTTACCTGCAAGGGAAATGGCCGCAGGTTTCGCGGAAGTGATTAAAGAAGCGCTCATCCGGGATGATTCCTTTGTCTCCTGGCTGGAGGAGAACCGGGACGGATTGATGGCGAAAGATCCAGCTCTCTTGGCGGAAGCGATTGAACGCGGGTGCCGCATCAAAGCGGAAGTCGTCTCCCAGGATGAGAAAGAATCGGGCCTCCGCGCCATCCTCAATTATGGACACACCATCGGTCATGCGTTGGAAGCGGTGACCGGTTACCGCCGGTTTATCCATGGGGAAGCGGTGGCGATCGGAATGGTGGGAGCCGCGATGTTAGGGGAAACCCTCGGGCTGGCCCATGATGTTTCCGGGCGAACCCGTCGCCTGATTCAATCCTTCGAACTGCCGGTTCAGGCGCGGGAGGCGGCGGAGGCGGACGCGCTCATCCGTGCCATGCGAAGGGATAAAAAGTCGGATCAGGGTTCGCTTACGTTTGTGTTGCCCCGTAAAATCGGGTCTGTGGAGATTGTGAAAGAGGTGCCGGAGGCAGCGGTACGTCAAGTGCTGTCTCGTCTGGAGGGGGAGATGGGATGATGGTGAGAGGGATCCGGGGAGCCACCACTGTTGCCGGCAACGAATCGAAGGCGATTATGGCGGCGACGGGAGAATTGCTGCAAAGGCTGGTGGAAGCCAACGATATCCAGCCGGACGATATTGCCAGCGTTTTTGTCACCATGACCCCCGACTTGAACGCCACCTTTCCTGCCAGGGCGATCCGGACGATGCCGGGGTGGGAGTGGGTTCCGTTGATGTGCGCCAGTGAGATTGCTGTCCCCGATGCGCTTCCCCGTTGTATCCGGTTGATGATCTTGGCCAATACCACCCGCTCTCCCCGGGAGATCCGGCACGTGTATCTGGGTGGGGCCAGAGCCTTGCGCCCCGATTTGGCGGGAGAAAAAGCATTGACACCCGATGGCTTCTCCGGTAAAGTATGAAATAAGTGTAGATGAGTGGAGTATGGAGACGAGATGAGCGGAGTCGAGCAGAGGAGAGCGGAGCGAAAGGCGTACGGATATCCGACCCAAGCCCTCTGTGCTTTGGGTCTTTTTGGTTTTCCTCCCTAATTTCCTCTGTCACGACCGGCTCAAGTTCCCGGCGATCAGCCGAGAGGAGGCGTTGTCGTGATTGATCCCCCCTTTGACCGTGTACGGTCCCTTGCCCGTGAATACACGGTGATTCCGTTGTGTCAGACTGTGTTGGCGGATACCGAGACTCCGGTCAGTTTGTATCGCCGCCTGGGTGAACCCTCCCAATCCTTTTTGTTGGAAAGTGCCGATGGAGGGGAGCGCCAGGGGCGCTATTCCTTTATCGGCACCGATCCGTTTTTGATCTTTCAAGCCCGGGACAATCAAATCCGGGTGACGGAACGGGGGCGGCAACCCCAATCGTTGACCGGCAATCCCTTTGATGTGTTGGAGGAGCTTCTTAAACGTTACCGCTCCCCGCGGTATCCGGGGTATCCGCCGTTTTTAGGCGGAGCGGTGGGCATGATCGGCTACGAATCGGTCACTCATCTGGAGCCGGTTCCACGTGTGGCGCAGGCGGATTCCGATGATATCCACCTGATGTTTTGTGATAAGTTGATTATTTTCGATCATTTGAAGCGGACCATGACACTGGTGATCAACTTGCATGTGCCCGACGCCCCAGGCTGTTTGGATCAAGCTTACCGGGACGCGTGCGCACGTTTGTCCCAATGGGAAAAAGAGTTGACAACTCCCTTTTCCGAGGCGCAGCCGTCCATTTTCGGAGCATGGGAGGAGATGGCGGTTGATTTTGATCGGGCGGAGTCCAATACCAGCCGGGAGCGCTTTTACCGGTCGGTGGAGGCGGCTAAGGAGGCCATCCGCAGGGGGGACATCTTTCAGTTGGTTCTGTCTCAGCGCTGGTGCTGGGTAGATGCTCCCCCGCCCTTTGCGGTTTATCGGGTGCTTCGCACGTTAAATCCCTCCCCGTATATGTATTACCTGTCGCTGGGGGACGAGTCGATCGTGGGTACGTCTCCTGAGATGTTGATCAAAGTGACCGACGGTACCGTCGAAACCCGTCCCATCGCAGGCACCCGCCCCCGTGGCCGCACCTCAGCAGAAGATGAAACGCTGGCGCTGGATTTGTTGGCGGATGAAAAAGAGCGGGCCGAGCACGTGATGTTGGTGGATCTGGGGCGCAACGATATCGGACGGGTTTCCCGTTACGGTACGGTTCGTGTGACGGAACAGATGGAAGTAGAAAACTACTCCCATGTCATGCATCTGGTTTCCCATGTTAAGGGGGAATTGGCGGATGGCCGCACGCCATTGGATGCGTTCCGCGCCTGTTTTCCCGCCGGCACACTATCCGGCGCTCCCAAAGTGAAGGCGATGGAGATCATCGCCGCACTGGAGCCTGAAGAGCGGGGCAGTTACGGCGGTGCAATCGGGTATTTCAGTTTTGACGGCAACCTGGACAGCTGTATCACCATCCGTACCATTCACTTCCGCGGTTCCCATGCATATGTACAGGCAGGTGCCGGGATTGTCGCCGATTCTCGGCCGGAGAATGAGTATGAAGAGACGAGAAACAAGGCGCGGGGGATGCTGCGCGCGTTGGCCATGGCGGAACGCTTGTTTTCCGCCCCAGCAATTGGAGCAAAGGAGAGATGAGCATGAGCCTGTTTAAGCAGAGTCTGGCGAAGATTATCGACGGAGAGAACCTGGAACGGGGCGAGGCGGAAGCTTTAATGGGGGCGATGATGGAAGGGGAGGTTCCTCCCTCCCAAATCGCGGCTGCGTTGACCGGTTTGCGGGTCAAGGGGGAGACGGTGGATGAATTGACGGGGTTGGCCTCCGCCATGCGTGACAAGGCGGCACGGTTGCCTCAATCCGCGTCACATGCGGTGGATACCTGCGGGACCGGTGGGGATGGCGGCAAAACCTTCAACATTTCCACGGCTGCCGCTATTGTAGCTGCAGCGGCGGGAGTGCCGGTAGCCAAGCACGGGAATCGGGCCGTCTCCAGTCGAAGCGGAAGCGCCGATGTGTTGGAGGCACTGGGAGTTCCTACTCAGCTGTCGCCGGAGGATGCGGTGAAGGCGCTTGACAAGCAGGGGATTTGCTTTTTGTTCGCCCCGCTGTTTCATCAGGCGATGAAACATGTCATGCCGGTCCGGCGTGAGCTGGGGTTTCGAACCTGCTTCAACCTGTTGGGTCCCTTATCCAATCCGGCGGGGGTAAAACGGCAGTTGGTGGGTGTCTACGATCCGGCATTGACTGAACCGGTTGCGGAAGTCTTAACACGGCTAGGCGCGGAGCGGGTTTTGGTTGTGGCCGGCCTAGAAGGAATCGACGAGATCTCGGTGTCGGGGGAAACCCGCATCAGTGAATCCCGGGAGGGCCGGATCCGCACCTTCCAACTTACACCGGAAGAATTGGGGCTTACACGGCATCCTTTAGCTGCGCTGGCCGGTGGAGACGCCGTCGTCAATGCTTCCATCATCCGCGGGGTGTTGCGCGGGGAGCCGGGTGCCCCCCGGGATGTGGTGACAGCCAATGCCGGGGCCGTTCTCTACTTGGCAGGTCATGCAGCCTCGCTTCAAGAAGGAGTGGAAGCGGCCGCGGCGGTGATCGACCAGGGAGGAGCCGAAGCGAAGTTGGCGGAGATGAAGGGGGCGTTCAGCCATGTTTCTTGATCGGATTGCCGAAGCGAAACGGGCGGAAGTGGAGCGCTTACGCCAACAGGTAGAGACAGCCCCGTTCCCTGCCGCAACGGGTAAAATCCGCTCCCTGGCGGCGGCAGTCAATCGAGCGGGATTAGCGGTGATCGCGGAAGTGAAGCCGGCTTCCCCCTCCAAAGGGGTGATCCGGGAAGAAGTGGATCCGGTGAAAACGGCACAAGGGTATGAAGCGGGAGGAGCCGCGGCGGTGTCCGTGCTGACGGATGAACCGTTTTTTAAGGGGAACAAGGAGTCTCTCACCCGGGTGCGACAAGCAGTGAACCTCCCTGTGCTGCGCAAAGATTTCATCCTGGACCCTTTGCAGGTGGAAGAGAGCCGCTTTCTGGGGGCGGATGCGATTTTGTTGATTGCGGCGATGCTGACGGAGGAAGAGCTAATTTCGTTGCGACGGGCTGCCCGTCATCATGGATTGGAAGTGCTGATCGAAGTCCACGGGGAAGACGAACTGCAGCGGGCACTGGCGGCGGAGCCGGATGTGCTGGGGATTAACAACCGGAACTTATCCACCTTCGAAACGGATCTGGCGGTAACGGAGCGGCTGCGTCCCCGGATTCCCGCAGGAATCCCGGTGATCGGGGAAAGCGGAGTATCTTCCCCGGCGGATGCGGATCGTCTTCGGTCGGCAGGGGTGGACGGCATATTGGTGGGAGAGTATCTCATGCGGCAGTCGTCTCCCCGCGCCGGAGTGGAAGGGTTGTTGGCCGGGGTGACGATATGAAGCGGACCCGGATTAAACTGTGCGGATTGCGACGGGAAGAGGATGTAGCGGCCCTTTATGGATTGGATGTGGATGCGGCGGGTTTTATCCTGGTGCCGGGGCGAAAACGGACCGTTACGCCGGAACGGGTCCGTCAATTACAGTCGCTGCTGCCGGCGGGTGTTCGGTCTGTCGGGGTGATGATGGATCCTTCCGTGCAAGAGGTGGAATCCCTCCTCGAAACGGTACCCCTGGACGAAATCCAGCTGCATGGCGGGGAATCCCCTTCCTTTTGCCGTCGTATCAAAGAGCAGTTGGACATCACGGTGGTAAAGGTGTTCCATATGGAAGAATCGGTCGACGGGAACGCCGTTCCGGAAGCCTACGCTCCTTGGATCGGTGGGGCACTCCTCGACTCTTCCGTGGGAGGGGTCCGCGGAGGGAGTGGAAAGCGGTTTGCATGGGATCAGATCCCTGCGATCCGGGAGCGATGGAAGCCCTTAGGTGTTCCCTTGTGGGTGGCCGGAGGAGTGAGCGCGGACAATGTAACGGCACTTCTGAGCTATCATCCGGACGGTGTGGATGTTTCCAGCAGAATTGAAACGGCCGGGCGGAAGGATCCGGTTTTGATGAAACGTTTGGTGGAGAGGGTGAGGCAGGTTGACCAGTCGTTCAGCAGTACAAGAAAAAGCGGATGAACGGGGACGGTTTGGTGACTTTGGAGGACGATTCGTCCCGGAGACGCTGATGAATGCTTTGTCGGAGTTGGAAGCGGGCTACCGGGAAGCGTTGGCGGATGAATCGTTCCAACAGGAGCTCCGCCGATTGCTCGCGGAGTACTCGGGGCGTCCTACTCCGCTTACCCTTGCAGAAAATCTGACCCGGATCACAGGCGGGGCCCGGATCTATCTGAAACGGGAGGATCTGAATCACACCGGGGCCCATAAGATTAACAACACCTTGGGGCAGGGACTGTTGGCCAAGCGGATGGGAAAAAAGAAGTTGATCGCTGAAACCGGTGCCGGTCAGCACGGCGTGGCATCGGCCACGGTGGCTGCCCTGCTCGGATTGGAATGTCGCGTGTTTATGGGGGAGGAAGATGTGCGGCGCCAACGGCTCAATGTGTTTCGGATGGAGCTGTTGGGGGCCGAGGTGGTTCCCGTCACATCCGGCACCCGCACGTTGAAAGACGCCACCAACGAGGCGATCCGCCACTGGGTTTCCCATGTGGAGGACACCTTTTATCTGATCGGTTCCGTGGTGGGGCCCCACCCCTATCCGGAGATGGTGAAGATGTTCCAACGGGTGATCGGTGATGAAGCCCGTGTTCAGCTGCTGGAACGGGAAGGACGCCTTCCCGATGAGGTGGTGGCTTGCGTCGGTGGGGGCAGCAACGCCATCGGCATGTTCACTGCCTTTCTCGCAGATGAGGCGGTTGGTCTCACGGGTGTAGAAGCAGCCGGCGAGGGAGTGGACACTGATCGTCACGCAGCAACGCTCACCAAAGGCAGCCCGGGGGTTCTTCACGGTTCCTTAAGTTATCTGTTGCAGGACGAAGACGGCCAGGTGTTGCCTGCTCACTCCATCTCCGCGGGTCTCGACTATCCCGGGGTGGGACCGGAGCACGCTTATCTGAAGGAGGCGGGCCGGGTACGGTACACCATTGCTACGGACCGGGAAGCATTGGAAGCGGTACGGGCACTCTCCCGGGCGGAAGGGATTTTGCCGGCGTTGGAATCGGCTCATGCCGTTGCGGAAGCGTTAAAAGTGGCTGCCGACCGCTCGACCTCAGATGTGGTGGTCATCTGCCTGTCAGGCCGGGGAGATAAAGATGTGGAATCGATTCGGCAAGGATTGGAGGGGATGCTCCATGAATCGGATTGATCATGCGTTTCAACGGGAAAGCCGCGGCCATCGTTTGATTCCTTTCATCACGGCGGGGGATCCGAACAAAGAAACCACTCTGGATTTGATTCGTCTGTTGGATGCAGAGGGAGTGACCGCGATTGAGCTGGGGGTTCCTTATTCCGATCCGTTGGCGGACGGACCGGTGATCCAGGCTGCTTCCGACCGTGCTCTCGCCGGCGGGATGACGCTGGCGGGGGTCTTGGAGTTGGCCCGGGAAGCGCGGCAGGATGGGGTGCAAACGCCGCTGATCCTGTTTACCTATTACAATCCGG
Source organism: Desmospora profundinema (assembly GCF_031454155.1). GTDB lineage: Bacteria > Bacillota > Bacilli > Thermoactinomycetales > DSM-45169 > Desmospora > Desmospora profundinema. The sequence goes on along the minus strand of NZ_JAVDQG010000001.1, from coordinate 496,607 downwards.
TGTTGCGGTGGGGGCCGGCGTCATTGGTGAAGGCGGCTTTCGATGCGGGCTTTGACGGCTTCATCATCCCGGATCTCCCGCTGGAAGAGAGCGGGGAACTGGATCGCATCGCCCAAGAGGCGGGACTTCACTTGATTCCGCTGGTGGCGCCCACATCGAGGGAACGGATCCGTGCCATCGTCTCTACACGCCGGGGTGGATTCATCTACTGCGTTTCCTCCCTGGGGACGACCGGTATGCGGCGGGAATTTGCCGACGGAATCGAATCCTTCCTGGACGAAGTTCGCCGTCAGAGCACCGTTCCCGTGGCGGTCGGCTTTGGGATTTCCCATCCCGACCATGTGAAGCGGATGACGGAACATGCTGACGCAGCCGTCGTAGGAAGCGCGCTGGTGAAGAGGGTGGAATCCCTCGGGGAGCGGTTGAAACAATCAGAAAGCCGACCACAGGCATTGGATGAAGTGCGGCGGTTTATCCGTGAGCTGTCGGGCCGGGATGTTCCCGCCACTTCAGGCAAGTGATGGCATCATGGCCCATTCTCCCCCCATGAGGGGGTTTTTTCTTGGGGTTTGCGCCATGCTGTTGTAAGATAGAGAGAAAAAGAAAAGGGAGGCGCGGGAGATGAAAACAAAAGCGGCGATACGGGGCTTGCCCGTTTACCAACCGGGTAAGCCTTTGGAAGAAGTAAAGCGGGAATTGGGATTGTCCCAGGTCATCAAATTGGCCTCCAATGAAAATCCTTTTGGTTCTTCCAAAAACGTGTGGAACGCCTTGCTGGAGGAACGGGAAAGCCTGGCATTGTATCCGGAGGGGCAAGCACCGGCGCTTCGTTCAGAGCTGGCGGCCCATCTCGGGGTGGCCGAGGAGCGGCTGATTTTTGGCAACGGCTCGGACGAAATCATTCAAATGATTGCCCGTACGTTTTTGGAACCGGAATCGGAGAGCGTGATGGCCGACATCACCTTCCCCCGATACGAAACCCAGGTCCGGATCGAAGGAAGCCGTCCAGTGGCGGTTCCTCTGATAAACGGTGTTCACGACCTGGAAGCGATGGCGGACGCGGTGAATGAACGGACACGCATCGTATGGCTCTGCAATCCCAACAACCCGACGGGTACGTATTTTTCGGAAAGTGAGCTGCGCCGCTTCCTGAATCGGGTTCCGGAGCATGTGCTGGTGGTGGTGGATGAAGCCTATTACGAATACGTGACCGCGGAGGATTATCCAGATACGTTGGCCCTGGCTAAAACCGATCCGCGGCTGATCGTGCTGCGCACGTTTTCAAAGATATACGGCTTGGCCGCTTTTCGTATCGGATATGCGGTGGCGCATCCCTCCATCGTGACAGAGTTGGACCGGGTTCGGGAACCGTTTAACGCCAATCGCTTGGCACAGCGGGCGGCGCTGGCGGCCCTGCGGGATCAGGACTTTGTACAACACTGCCGGGATGCCAACAGGCAGGGGCTGAAGGAAATCGAAATCCAGTTGGATCGCTGGGGATTGTCTTGGTTTCCGTCGCAGTCCAATTTTCTCATGCTGGATACCGGACGTTCATCGGATGAAGTGTTCCAGTGTTTGTTGAAGAGAGGGATCATCGTCCGTTCCGGTTCGGCTTTGGGGTACCCCACACATATTCGGGTAACAGTGGGACGGCCTGAACAAAACAGGCAGTTCCTGGAGGGATTGGCGGCATGTCTGGACAAACCGGGTTTCATCGCGTGAATCAAGCAGTCGTAATCGGGATCGGCCTAATCGGCGGTTCCCTCGCATGGGGCTTGAGAGAGTGGGGAGGGGTGACGGTGTGCGGATATGACGCTTCCCCGGAAACCGTCTCCCGGGCACAATCGCTGGGAGTGATCGATTACGGTGCCGATTCGCTGGAAGCGGCCGTGCATGATGCAGATGCCATCTTCCTGGCAGCCCCTGTGGGAGTGGCTCCCGCCATCCTAAGGGAGTTGTCGCGGCTGCCCCTCAAGGAAGACTGTATCATCTCCGATGTGGGGAGTACGAAAGGCGATATCCTGCGCACGGCGGCTTCCTATCCTTCATTGTCGACGCGGTTTATCGGTGGGCATCCGATGGCAGGATCCCATCAATCCGGGGTGGAAGCTGCCCGCCCTCACCTATTTGAGAATGCCTATTATGTGCTGGCCCCTCTCCCCGGTACGCCCCTGGACCGGGTGCGGCGGCTGAGCGATTTGTTGGAACGTTCCACGCGGGCCCGCCTGGTCATCATGGATCCGGATCATCACGACCGCGTGGTGGGGGCGATCAGCCACCTTCCCCACGTGTTGGCCGCCGCCTTGGTCAACCAGGTTTACGGTTACAATCAAACCAATGAATGGTACCACCGTTTGGCGGCAGGAGGTTTTCGGGATCTGACCCGTGTCGCCGCCAGTGATCCGGTCATGTGGCGGGATATCCTGTTGAGCAACCGGGAACCCCTTCTGGATCTCCTCGATGATTGGACCGACGGGATGGAAAGGATCCGTCAGGCGATTTTGGCGGGGCGGGGGGAGGCCATCGAAGCGTTTTTCCGCCAGGCCAAACAGGCCAGGGAAGGATTGCCGGAACGGAAAAAGGGCATGATCCAGCCTTCCTGGGAGTGTTTTGTCGATCTTCCCGACCGTCCGGGAGGGATTGGCGAAGTGGCTACCCGATTGGGGGAGGAGAGAATCAGCATCGCCAATATCGGCGTGATGGAAAGCCGGGAGGAAAGGCCTGGTGCTCTGCGGTTAGTGTTTACGGATCAAGATCATTGGGCCAGGGCCAAAGAATGTCTGAAGCGACACGGGTATTCCGTATTTGATCCGGACACGGATCCGGCGGGATGAGGAAGGGACAAGCAGGCTGATTAGGGCGTGTCTGAACAATCCGTAGGGCGAGATCCCGGGTCGGTATGGCTGTCTTCGTTTCGTTGCAAAAAGCGCAAAGGCTCTCCGCCAGCCATACCGACCCTCCCTTCTACTCACGGAAGATTGAATGACCAGTCAGGCCCTAGAGGAGGCTGCCCTTCAAGGACGACAATCAGGGGGTTTTGCCCAAAAGGAGAGTGGCCCTTTTGGGACGACAATTTTGGGAGGGCTTCGCCCTATAAGGAGAGGTAGTTGTGAAAACGTTAACCATTCAACCCGCCGATTCGCTGCGGGGGGATGTGACCGTGCCCGGAGATAAATCCATCTCTCATCGGGCGGTGATGTTTGGCGCAGTAGCTCGGGGAACCACCCGTGTGGAAGGGTTTTTGCCAGGTGCCGATTGCCTTAGTACGATATCGTGCTTTCGTCGCATGGGAGTAGCTATCGAACAGGAATCGGAGACGGTGGTGACGGTTCACGGCAGGGGCTGGGAAGGGTTGACAGAACCCGAATCATTTCTGGACGTGGGAAACTCCGGTACCACTATTCGTTTGATGCTGGGAATATTGGCGGGTCTCCCGTTTTATTCCGCGGTGATCGGGGATGAATCCATCGCCCGCCGCCCCATGGATCGGGTGGTGGATCCCTTGCGCCAAATGGGTGCTTGGATCGAAGGACGGAAAAACGGATCGTTTACTCCGTTGGGGATCCGTGGCGGCAATCTGGAGGGGGTGGAGCATGTCAGTCCGGTGGCCAGCGCCCAAGTGAAGTCTTGTCTGCTCCTGGCCGGTCTGCAGGCAGACGGCGTAACCCGCATCCGGGAGCCTCATCGATCCCGCGATCACACCGAGCGGATGCTGCCTGCATTCGGGGTGGAATTGACACGGGAGGAAGGCGGAGTCTCCCTGCGCGGTGGGCAGCAGTTATCCGGCCGGGATGTGCGTGTGCCCGGTGATATTTCTTCCGCCGCGTTTCTGATTGCGGCGGCGTTAATCGTGCCCGGCAGCCGAGTGACGATCCGGAATGTGGGCTTAAACCCGACCCGCACAGGGATTCTGGATACGTTCCGTGAGATGGGTGGAGCGGTGGAAGTGGAAGAAACCGGCGAATGGACCGGGGAACCCGTGGGGGATATCACGGTTACAGCCAGTTCGCTAAGAGGTGTGGAGGTAAAAGGAGATCGCATTCCCCGATTGATCGATGAGATTCCCATTTTGGCTGTGGTGGCGACACAAGCGGACGGCCCCACGGTAATTCGCGATGCAGCCGAACTGAAAGTGAAGGAGACCAACCGAATCTCGGTGACGGCGCAAGAGCTTCGCCGGTTGGGAGCGGTGGTGGAAGAGACACCGGACGGTTTGATCATCAAAGGGCGCACTCCCCTGACAGGGGATCGTTGCGACAGTCACGGTGATCATCGCATCGGCATGGCAGCCGCGGTGGCGGGGCTGATTGCTGACGGCGGGGTTTCCGTGAGCCGTGCAGGTGCCATCGATGTTTCTTTCCCCGGATTTTTCGAGACATTAAATCGATTGGCCCATCGATAAGTTGAATCAGAAAATTTGGTAAAAACCATTGACCCGTAATCAACCCTTGCGTATAATAAACTCATAGTATGGTTTCTCTCCACTCCTATCCATTGCAACCGTCCCTCAGGGACGGTTCTTTTTTTGTCCTCCGTATCATAGATGTACATGCAGGGGGGTGTGAAGGATGGAGCCGAAGGGTCAGAGGAGATCGGCTGCCTTAACGGGAGAGATGTTGTTTGTGTTGGGGGCTGTTCTTCTCCTGAAGGAATGGGTGTTCCCATGGTTGATCTGGCAATGGTTTCCTATGGGAGATGATGCTGCCCGAATGTTGGAGTGGATGGTGATCATGGTGGCAGTGGTCACCTGCTTTTCCTATATCGGTTTTGGGTCTGTTTCCGCTCACTTCCACGGTACTTCCGGAAAGGAAGCGGCAGCCGTCTGGCTTCTCATCCACCTTCCATTGATAGCGGCAGCTTTCTCCCCCCTGCACTCGGCTCCGCTGTTGGGAGAGATTTCCCACGCCTGGAACGGCTTGATTGGAGATGGCCTGCGCCTCTTTGCTCCAAAACTCCCTCTGGAATCTGTGATCGTACCCTTGATGACCCTTTTCTTCTTTTGGCTGGGCCGGGGAATTCGTGTTTCTGAAGAGCCGGAGGAAAAGATAAGAGAAATACAAGGACGTGCGGCATCCTAAGAGGAATATCCGACCCAATCCATCTCCGCTGGTATATACAGACGGGGTTTTGTTTTTTCATTTTGCATGACAGGGGCTCTTCGGAGTATGATTCCCTCTTTCAAAAGGCAAGATAGATAGAAAGAGTGGCCCGACGAGGAGCGAGATTATGAACTTTGCCGATTTGTTGACTTATGCCGATATCGAACATTTGAAAAAGCTGGCACGTCATTATCGTTGCGGAGAAGATTATCACTCCAAAGGGGACTTGATCGTCTCATTGCTGAATTATTTGGGGCGCCCCTCACAGTTGAGGACAGTAGTGGAATCTCTGGATGAGGAAGAGGTTCGTTTTTTGGAACAACTCTGTTTTGACCCGCGGGACCGCTTCAGTCAGGAGGACCTGATCGCCAAAGGACGGGCGGCTCTGGGAGAGGTAGAAGAGAAGAATCCTCGTTCGTTGGTCCGAATGGGGCTGGATAGAGGCTGGTTTTTTCCGGGGGTCCATCGGGACGACCGGATGCTGTTTCAAGTGCCGCATGATTTACGACATCGCTTTCTGCGGTTGTTTGCGGAGCGGATGGATGTCGAACAGAGGGAAGAGATCGTTTTTCATCGGAATGAAGAAGGGATGATGGTGGATGATTTACACCATTTTCTCCGTTTTATAATGGAGCAAGAGGTAACCCTCACATCAGAAGGAAGTATATATCGGCAACAGCAGCGGCAGTTGTTTAAACGATTTTCCATTCCCGAAAAGCCGGTGGATCGCAAAGGATGGCGGTTCGGTTTCGGCCGCCGTTACCACTTGTATCCTGATCGTTTTTCCCTCCTGTACGATTACGCTTTTTTTCGAGGGTACATCCGGGAAGAGGAGACGGACCTTCGTCTATGTTTAACCAGTGAGGGGGTCGGGAAAATAGAGAATAAGGATGCTCCTTGCGAGGGAATCGAATTATTCCGGTTCTGGCTGCGGCTGTATAAAAAGCCGATTCCGCAGTTGCCGGTGATTGTTCGCTGGATCGATCTCCTTTCCCATGATCGGTGGTTTCCCCTGGACCGATTGGAAGAAGCGGTATCCCACTGGTTGCAGCCGTTTTATTACGAAACGCCGTCATCACTGTTTCAGCGGGTGATTCGGATGATGACCCACCTGGGCCTGGTTGCGGTGGGGCGGGACAAAGATGAACGTTCCTTTGTCCGTATGAACGCGGCCGGACACACATGGCTTACGGGCTTAAACGCGTTTGTCGAAAAGAAGCTGGACAATCGATTTAGTCCTGTTGCCGCCGGAAACAAAATCCAGTTTGGTTCACAGGCAGGAAACAAGAGATTCAATATGGAATAGGATGTAGCAAGAAGGTCGCTTTCCGCCGCATGTTTGGGGGAAAGCAGCGTATAGTCATATAAAGTTCGCAATATTCGATTTGATCGGGATGGGGGGATGGGTATGGGCAATTGTGTCACGGTTTCTGAAAAAAAAGAGTTCATCCAGTGGTTCCTCAACAGTCACGAACTTCAGAAACGGGAAGCAGCCTGGCTCCTTAACTATCTTTGTTCTGATGATGATGCACTTCGTCGCACCCATTTCGTCGATAATTTGCGCAACCTGCCCAAAACGATGATCGTTTCCGCCCGATGTGTTTCGATGACACCGTTTCAGTATTCAAAGAAAAAGCGCGTAACTTCCGATGTGGAAACCGCCTTTTACGATATCCGTTCCGGCTGTAGTGAGGATTTGTACATCAGTCTTCACTTCAAGGAAAAGACCAGCTGTCCAGAATACGCCGCTGTATTGGAGGTTAATCCCATGGAGAGACAAGATCTCGTTCACGATTCCTTGTGCAGTCTGTTTGCGGAGATCATCCTCGATCAAGCGGTCCGGGACTATCGAAAAAAGGAACTGTACCGTCGAATCGACGATGCACTGGCCAATGGCGACGAACAGGAATTCTTACAATTAACCGAACAATGGCTGAAAATCGTGGAAAATAAATGATCGATCCAATATAATGTCCGGCAGAGGCCGGGCTTTTTTTGTGTTCTTCCAGGGCAATAATGGGGAGAGGTTTCCCCGAAGAGTGAGGGTGCAGGGAGGTGGTTTGGTGCGGCTTTCCCAAGTGGATCCCGATGAGTGGAATCAGTTGGCCGCCTATGTGGACACTGTGTTATTGCCGGTCTATCGTATCCGATTTCCAGACAAACGATTGGATGTGGAAGAAGCCAAACGGATCAACCGGGTAGCCGCCAAGGTGGAAGCGGAATTGCAAGGTCGGTTGCTCCTGACTTCACCTATCCCGTACACGACTGAGCAGACGGACGTGTGGCACCGCTACCTGGAAGAGGTGGTCCATGATCTCGCGGCATCTCCGTTTCCCCATGTCGTGATATTGGCCCCGGCAGAATGGAATTGGACAGCGTTTACGATGGAACCAGGTGTATTAAGAGTAAACATTTCAGCGGATGAAGAAGTTGAAACCGCCGTCAATCGCGTGATTGACCAGATTGTGTCGATGTGGCAAACTTCAAAGAGGTATGACTCAACCGACGAAGGGAAATAGTATAGCCTGACCGAATGAAAGGGCTGTGGAAGGGTGTCCGCCCTATCCTTGACATGGGCTGAGGCGGTTGGCTATCATTGAAAATGTCCTAGTAATCCGTCATGGTTCCGGTCCGGTTGGACGTTATGCCGTATAGAGGGAGGTCGGACGAGTCGTGAGCGAAAGCAAACAATCAGAGAGTAAACCAGGCATCTCGCGGCGTCGGTTTTTGACGTACACGATCGCCAGCACAGCCGGTTTTCTCGCTTCAGGCGTACTATACCCCATGGTGCGCTTCGCCATCGACCCGATGTTGCAGAAGGGGACGGAGACTGAATTTGTGGACGTCGGTTCCGTTGACGAATTCGGTGAAAAGCCTAAGTCTGTCCAATTCAACATCAAACGGAAAGATGGTTGGTATGAACCGGAAGAAGGGGAAAGGGCGACCGCCTGGGTGACGAGAAACGGAGAGGATATTTTGGCTCTCTCTCCCATTTGTAAGCACTTGGGTTGTACTGTCACATGGGAGGGCGGAGGTAACCAGGATCGTTACTACTGCCCCTGTCACAACGGCTTGTACGAACGGGACGGAGTAAACGTTCCGGGAACCCCGCCCAACGCGCCGTTGGACCGCTACGCCTACCGCGTGGAAGGCGGAAGACTGTTGCTGGGCCCCATCCAGCGAGGAGGAGGGGTGTAGGCCATGTTGAACAAAGCATACGAGTGGTTGGACAAACGGTTGGACATCACCCCCATGTGGCGTGACGTCGCCGACCACGAGGTACCGGAACACGTCAACCCAGCCCATCACTTCTCGGCTTTCATCTACTGCTTTGGCGGGTTGACCTTTTTTATCGTCGTTATCCAGATCTTGTCCGGAATGTTTTTGGCGATGTATTATGTCCCGGACATCGAGAACGCATGGGCCAGTGTGAATTATCTCCAGAATGAAATCGCATTCGGGCAAATCGTCCGGGGTATGCACCACTGGGGCGCTAGTGTTTCCATCGTCATGTTGTTTCTTCACACCCTGCGCGTGTTCTTCACCGGATCTTACAAGAATCCGCGTGAATTCAACTGGGTGGTCGGAATGCTGATCTTTTTCACCATGCTGGGTCTCGGCTTTACCGGTTACCTGTTGCCATGGGACAACAAAGCGTATTTTGCCACTGTAGTGGGGATTGAAATCGCCGCCAGCGTACCCTATATCGGTGACAGCATCGCCGTCTTTTTGCAGGGGGGAGAAGTGGTCGGAGCTCAGACGCTGGCCCGTTTCTTCGCATTACACGTGTTCTTCCTCCCCGCTGTTTTGCTTGGTCTGTTGGGGGCCCACTTCATCCTGATCCGTAGACAGGGAATTTCGGGGCCGCTATAAGCCTAACGCGTTAGGGGGGAAACTTTTATGGCACATAACGAAGACGGGAAAGACAAACAAGTCCATTATGTGGGTGATTCCCGGGTTAAAGTATCTGAGAAAAAGCTGTATCCTCCGGACTACTCCGCGTTCCCCGGGAAAACGGAAGCTTTTTTTCCAAACTTCCTCTTGAAGGAATGGATGGTGGCGGTCGTCGTGCTGGTCGGTTTCCTGGGTCTCGTGATGGCGCACGAGCCGCCGTTGGGTGAACAGGCCGACCCGACCAACACCAGCTTCCTGCCCGTGCCGGACTGGTACTTCCTGTTTCTGTACGAGCTGCTCAAATTCGAATGGGCTTCCGGTCCGTTCGTGGTGATCGGAACTCTGGTCGTTCCCGGAGTGATGTTCACCGCTTTATTGTTGGTACCCTGGCTGGACCGCTCCAAAGAGCGGCGTCCTTTCAAGCGCCCGATCGCTACTGGGATCATGCTGCTCACTTTGGTTGCGGTGGTGGCTCTGACATGGGTGGCGGAAGACGAGCACCAGAAGCAGCTGGCTTCCCTGCCTAAGGGTGGAGATGAAAATACCGAGATCGTGGCGGTGGAGGATCCGGGCTTTGAGATTTATAAAAACAATGCCTGTGTCAACTGCCACGGTCAGGAGCTGGAAGGCCTCCAAGGTCCGTCCCTGCGGGGGATTGGTGAAGCCTATACCGAAGAAGAGATGATCGATCTCATCGACAACGGGAAAGGCACCATGCCCGCCGGTATGTTCCAGGGAACAGAAGAAGAGAAACAAGTCTTGGTCGACTGGTTGCTGATGCAGAAACCCGCCGATGATGAAGGCGAAGGCAATGCCGGAGCCGAAGAGGAAACGAGCGGTCCTGCCAAGAAAAACCAAGATGAACCGGATCAAACAGAAGAAGACGAAAACGGCGTATAAACCGAACAATCCAAACAACCCGGCCGAGACAGGCCGGGTTGTTTGTCCTCCGGGACACAGGATAGGAGTTGCAAGATTCCTTACGGGACGACATGGGAGGAACACGGCATGTGGAAATGGTATTGGGAAACCTTTAAGGCTTGGCTGGATCATCGATGGTTTTTATGGGTGCTGTTTACGGTTAATCTCTTGGGTACCCTTTACGGTTTCTACTGGTATAAAAACCAATTGATTCACATTGGAAGCTGGTTGAACCTCTTTGTCCCGGACAGCCCCACCGCCAGTGCGGCATTCACCCTGGTTCTCCTGATGTACATCATAGGACGGCGAAGCCCTTTGCTGGAAGCATTTGCGGCCGTCACCCTGTTTAAATACGGAATCTGGGCTGTCGCGATGATTGTCGCCGGTGCCTGGACCAAAGACCTCCCTTTTTTACAGGCGCTTCGCTGGACGGACTGGATGTTGGCCGCTTCTCATTTAGGGATGGCATGGCAGGCGGTATTATACAGCCGCTTCTTTACCTTCGGTACACGTGAGCTGAGTTTGGTAGCTGCCTGGACCCTGCTAAATGACGGGTTGGATTACGGACTGGGAATCCATCCTTGGTTACCCGCATCCCTGTATCCGTTTCTGCCGGCGGTGGCAGTCTTTACGGTCTGTTTAAGCTTGATCAGTCTGGCCCTGTTTGCCCGTTTGGTCCTCCCTCCCCGCCCTGAACGCAAGTGGAGCTTGCCGCTTTTGACCGGGAAAGAATGATAGAATCCCGAGAAGGTAGTCCCTTAGGGTTCAATGATGTCAGCAATCTGAAAACTCCCTCAAGGGAGTTTTTTTCTCGCTCATCCCGGAAGAGGCTTCAACATAGGATGGAAAGGAGAGCTCGTCCAGAGAGAATGCCTCCTAGGACGACAATTGGGAGGGTTACGCCCAAAGGAGAGGTGTATGATGCGAAAGGGATGGTTGGTGCTGTGTGGAGTGATTTGGTGGGGGTGGTGGTTCGGGACGGGATCAGCCATGGCAGCCGATCCGGAAGAGGAGTGGTTGCAGGATGCTCGCTCCATCCGGGAGTCGGTGCGGGAGGCAGAGTGGGGACAAGCACGGGAGAAGCTGAGGATACTGGCCGAAGAGTTTGTTGCAACAGCTCCGGAAGCCGGGTGGGAACCGACTGCGATTGCTGCCGTTTCCGATTGTGTAGTGGAATTGGACCAGGCGCTAAATCCCGCTTCACTGCGCCCCCTGGAAGCGTGGGACGGAGCAGAACGGCTGTGGCTGGCATTGGATGCCCGCATCCACTCCCATCAACCCTTGTGGCACGAATATGAGGAAGTATTTCGACAGGATCTATCGATCGTGCAAAAGGCGATTCAAACAGGCCGACCGGCGGAGATTCGGTCGGCCTTGGATACATGGTCCCATCATATGGAGCAGATTCGCCCTGCCTTATCCGTCTCCTTTTCCGATCAGTCGGTCCAGCAATTGGAGGCGCGAATGGACGTGTCAAACGGCGATCCGGAAACCGTCCGTCTGCAAGTGGAGGAATGGGAAAAGCTCCTTCCAGCTTTATTCGGGGGTACGGAAAAGGAGTTACTCCAACACTTTTCTCGATCACAGCCCCCTGTGGGGCAATCGCTTCTCCTTTTGGGAACCGCGATTGCCATCGTATTGGGATACGTGGCGCTCCTAAAATACAGGCACGAACAAAGAGTACTCACATCTCGCGGATAACGCCGCCACACCGGTCAGGCCTTGTCAAAAGTGAATCCTTCTCCGAATACGTCTCGTACATCATGGACGACGACAAACGCATAGGGGTCCACTGTATTCACCAAGTGTTTCAAGCGAGGCAGTTCGTTACGACTGAGGACGATATAAAGCACTTCCTTATCGGTTCCGGTGTATCCACCGCGTCCTTTTAACAAAGTGGCGCCCCGGTCCATATCCGTTGTCACTTTCTCCGAGATGGCGACGGCGGAGTTGGAAATAATGGTGACGGCTTTTTTGGTGTCCAAGCCTTCGACGATAAAGTCGATGACACGGGCTCCTACGAACACTGCCACGACGGTGTACATCGCCTTCTCCCGTCCGATGTAAAAAGCGGATACGCCGATCACCATCAGGTCGAATAAAAACATGGTCCGGCCGATACTCCACTCAAAATATTTGTGACCCAGACGGGCGATGATATCGACGCCACCAGTCGTGCCGCCGGTACGAAAGATAATCCCTAGGCCGATTCCCACCAGCACCCCGGTATAAAGAGCAGCCAACAGCGGGTCGCCGGGGATGGGTGCTCCCCAGTTTTCGGTTAGGACGAGGGTGATGGAGACGGCCACCGTGCCAAAGATGGTATAAGCCAACGTCTTTCGGCCGAATACTTTGTAGCCGACAAAGAAGAGCGGGATGTTTAGGACCAATATGGTTAAGGCGGGAGAAATCTCAAATAGATAGAGCAGTAAGAGGGCGATTCCGGTAAAGCCGCCTTCCGCCAATTCGTTGGGAATTGCAAAATAATTAATACCTAAGGAAAAAATAAAAGACCCGATCACGATAGCAATCAGATTTTTCAGGTGGTTTTTCGCAAAATCTTTTGCTTTATGCAATAATGCTTCCATTCCTGTCGCCTCCTTTTCCAAGTGCGTGTCTCGTCCCGCTCTATTATACATAGCGGATTCAACAGGAGCAATCGGGAGGACCGCCATTTCCTTTAGGGAAAAAGACCCCAGGGTAACTTGGGGCGGTGGAGCCATCTGCCGATCAGTCCGGGGCAGAGAAACCGCTCTCCCATCGGGTTTGTCTTCCGCGACCGGATCGGGTACGATTAAGTGGAATCGGAAGGAGGGACGATGGTGGAGGAACAATCGATAAAAGCGATGCAACGGGAAGTGGATCAATACATATCCCAGTTTAAAGAAGGATATTTCCACCCTCTTTCGATGCTGGCCCGCATGACGGAGGAAGTGGGGGAATTGGCCCGGGAAGTGAACCACCGCTATGGGGAAAAACCGAAAAAACCGGAGGAAGCGGAACAGAGTATGGAGATGGAACTGGGTGATATGCTGTTTATCCTGATCTGTTTTGCCAACTCTTTGGATATCGATTTGGAGGAAGCGTTTCGATTAGTGATGGACAAATATGAAGTACGAGATGCGGATCGTTGGACCCGATTGGACGAAAACGACGCCACATAAGCCGAAACAAGGGAGGATGCAAACCATGAAACCAATCCGAATAATTGTAGCAGGAGCTAAAGGACGAATGGGGAGCGAAGTGATCCGATTGATCCAGCGGGAAGAAGGGCTGGAACTGGCTGCAGCCGTTTCCCGCAGCGGAATCGGTGAAGATATCGGGGAAGCGGTGGGAATCGGCCGTTTGGAAGTCCCCATCCACGCTACACTGTCGGAAGCGCTGCTTGCGGCGAAAGCGGACGTGCTGGTGGATTTCACCGTTCCTGATTCAGTGGAAAAGCATCTGGAGCTGGCGCTTCAAGCAGGGATCCGTCCTGTGGTAGGAACCTCCGGGTTGGATGAAACAACCGTGGAAACATGGTCCCAACGATTCCGGGAACAGGGGTTGGGTGGAGTGGTCGCTCCCAACTTTGCCATCGGTGCAGTCTTGATGATGATGTTTGCAGCGAAGGCCGCCCGTTACATGCCTCATGTGGAAATTATCGAGATGCATCATGATCGGAAGCTGGACGCTCCTTCGGGCACAGCGGTGAAGACTGCGGAGATGGTGACCCAGTCCCGCCAGGAAATCAAGCAAGGTCATCCCGAAGAAACGGAAACATGGGACGGAGCCCGGGGCGCATATAAGAACGGATTCCGCGTTCACAGCGTTCGCCTGCCCGGGTTGGTGGCTCACCAAGAAGTATTATTGGGCGGTCCCGGACAATTGCTTACGATTCGCCATGATTCCCTCAACCGGGAATCCTTCATGCCGGGTGTGAAGCTGGCCGTTGAGCGGGCGATGGAGTTGGAAGGATTGGTATACGGACTGGAACACTTATTGGGGGATTGATTATTGTGAACAACCGGGAGATTTATCCCCGGTTTCCCCTTTTATGGGGGCCGACACCTCTCCACCCGTTGCCCCGACTGGCGGAACGGGTTGGGGTGGGGGAGCTGTGGGTGAAACGGGATGACCTGACCGGGGTGGCGTTAGGTGGAAACAAGGTGCGAAAGTTGGAGTTTTTGCTGGGGGAAGCGAAAGAGGCAGGATGCGACCTCGTGATTACCGGCGGCAGCCCGCAATCCAACCATGCCCGGCTGACGGCGGGGGCAGCCCGGCAGGCGGGCATGGACGCTTGGCTCGTTTTTGCCGGGGATCGCTTTGGGAAAGAGCAGGGGAATCTCCTGCTGGACCGATTAACCGGGGCCCGCTGTTTTTTATCCGGGGTATACGGTTCCTCCGCCTTGCTGGAAGCGATGGAAGAAAAGGCACGGGAAGCGGCGGCATCGGGTCGGCGTCCGTTTGTGGTTCCAGTGGGAGGATCGACTGTCCGCGGGGATTATGGATACGTATTGGCTGCGGAGGAATGTGCCGACCAAATGACGGAGCAAAATCTGCCGCCTTTTGATCGGGTGGTATTGGCGGTTGGCAGCGGCGGCACGCTGGCGGGTTTATTGGTGGGTAAATATCGCTTCCCCGGATGGGCGGAACAGATCCTGGGAGTCAGCGTGTGGATGAAACAAGCGGATGTGGCCCGAGTGGTTTTTCAGCTCGCCGCCAACCTCACCCAGGTCTTGGGTATGGATGATATCCCGCAAGCGGAGATCCACGTGACCGATGACCAGGTGGGGCGGGGCTACGGACGTCCCACTGAGGAGGGAAAACGTGCTATCCGGTTGTTGGCGGAGACAGAGGGGTTGTTTGTGGACCCCGTATACTCCGGTAAGGCCTTGGCCGGTTTGATCGACCAAGCTGAGCAAGAGGACTGGTCCGATAAGCGTGTATTGTTTTGGCATACGGGAGGAGCTCCAGGATTATTCACCCACGCCTCGGCACTGTTGGATTGATGTGATAGAGAGCGGGTTTGTTGGGTAAAAGTACTGTTCTCCGCTGTTCGTGAGTTCGGGTGCTGGGTAACAGCCTAGGCCTGTCTGATCATTGATCTTTCCGTGAGAACAAGGAAGGGTTGGGTATAGTTTTTGGTTCGCCTTTGCACTCATAGAGCACAAGTTTCGCCTAGGTCACTTCGCTTACGCTTTTTGCAACGAAACGAAGACAGCCATACCCAACCCGGTTTTCGCCCTACGGATTGTTCTGACACGCCCTAAAACCCGGATCAGGTGGGTCGTGCACAGAAAAATAATTCATGATAAAGACATTTCCTAAACCGCTTCAAAACTTGGCAATCAAAGTGATGTTGTTGAAATAGATGGAGATAGTCTGTTTCATTACGGATATACTCCCCTCGATCAAACCAGGACATAATCCGGTTGGAGAACGGTTTATCGGCAAATAAACAGGGTTCGATCACGATAATGGTTCCTGTTGGTTTTAAGATCCGTTTAAACTCCTCCATATAGCAATGGATCTCTTCCGAAGAAATATGATGTAAGACAGCAACTATTAAGATATAATCCAAGCTCTTATCGTTACAAGGGAATCGTTCGGATTGGAGAATATAAAACGTATACTCAGGATAAAGCTTTTTGGCATAGGCAATCCGTCGCTGGTCAGGATCGATGCCGATATATCGTTCAGAAGAAAAGATGGGGCAATTGGCTCCTGTGCCGGAACCAAAATCGAGAATTCTCTTTCCTTGAACGGAAAAGTGATCCAAAAGAAGATCATGGATATATTTTTTGGTAAACCATTTCGGACGAATCAACCGGTGGTATAGGGTTGGAGAGATCGGGTTGCTAATGATGGATCACTGCTTTCAGTGTGTGGACTTCCCGATTAATATGTCCCGATCATGATACCCGGATACGACATCGACGAAGATGAAGAGGACTCCCCAAGAAAAACAAGCACCGTCTTTCCCTGAGGGGAGCGGTGCTTGTTCGTTGTCATTTTGCGGCAGAGAACCATCATCGACGACCGGGAGGGGTGAATCGGGTCTTTATCCCAGGAGCCGTAAAGTCCGATTAACTCTTTAAACTAGTTTGCAAAGCAAACAGCATAGAGAAGAAGCAACCCACCCGTGATCACCGGATGAGTAGCAAGCGGGTGATTTGTTACATTTGCACCTCGCGTTTGAGCCGGGTATCAAACACAAACGGGCCGAACGGCAGGACCGATGCGATCACAGCCCCCGCCACCCGTTTGAACGGCCACCGATCGGTGAAAGTCACATGAGCCAACGCAACCATATAGAGAATGAAAAGAACCCCATGGATCCATCCCACAACGGTGACAGCCATCGGGATGTCGGCAAGGTACTTCATCGGCATGGCGATTCCCAGGAGCAAAAGAAAAGAAATCCCTTCGATCAGGCTGATGATGCGAAAGCGATCAAAAGCAGTCTTGAACAAGGATAACACCTCCAATAGAAAATCACTCTCCTTTCCATGAAAACATACTTGGCATCCAGAAAGGGAGCCAACCCTTGAAAAAATAGCGACTTTTTACGTCAATGGCTGAAATCCATCGTATAGATGTATTCCACACGATAAACTTGTTTGAGAAACAAACTGAAAAAATAACAACGAAGACCCTGCATCTAAGGGTCTCCGTTGTTTCAGTCGTTTCAGCCCACATCATTTCGATGAAGTTTCCGGTTCCATCACGGATCCCATAAACAAGAGGGTACCCGTTTTTTGATCGTGAATGGCAAAGAAAAACGGGCGGTCGACCCGCATCTGGAACAAATCGAGGGGAGCCGATACGGTTCTCATTTCTACTGATGTAGCAGCGGCGGCTTCTGTTCCTTTTTCATTCACTTCGATAAACGATTGATGTTTCACTTCATGGATATACGCTCGCGGAGGGGTGGAGACCATCTGTCCAAAATCGGCCCGGTGTTCGTCAAATGCCACTTCCATCCCCAACGCCTTTAGGGCGCCGTTTAGCGTTTTTTCATATTCCAGTTCAAAGCGGGGGAGTTGAATGGTTCCTGCCGTTGTTTCAAAGCCGGCCATCCACTTTTTCCAGTGATCCGCGTTCAGCTGTTTATAAAACCGTTCCAGACTGATGCCTTCATCCGGAAGGAAGACGGTCATCTCGAATTGTTTGTTTCCGTAAGGCAATCGGACTGCTTCAAAGTTGTCTCCTTTGTAGTAATCCAACTCACCGGACTGAACCATCATCGGCACGGTTCGGGTGGTTCCATCGGGCAGGTGAAAATCTTGATCCGTGGTGGCCGCTTCATCAAAAGGGGTCGACCATTTCCCTTTAAAATAGATGGCATTGATTAAAAAGAGGAACGTATCAGGGTCGATGTTGCCATCGATGATGGGGCCGATTTTCCCCTCTGTCTCTTTGCGGACCCACTCATTAATCGTATCGGAAGCACCGGGATCCTGAAAATCCAATTCGGTTACGCGGGCATCATAATAGGCTTCATTTCGTTCCAGAAAGTCCGGCCGAAAGAGGGTTCCTTCCCGCCCCCAGAGGGAATGAGCGAGGGTTACCTTCACATCGGGGTCTGCTTGTTGCAGAACCGATTGCAGAGCGGCATTCGACCGATTCAGGTCTTCCAATGTCAAATCCTGCACCTGCAGGGCCTGGACCATGGCGCTTCGGGTCTCTTGATCCGCGCCGTTCACCGTCATGGACAACGCCAGAGAGACGCTCAAGGGCGATAAGAAGACATTGTTTGCTTTCTCTTGCTTTAATACTTCTTGATACAGCCGAAAAGCGAATTCGTTGTTTGCCGTCGGAAGGCGTTTGTCGATGTCTTCTCTTTGAAAGGCTTGTTTACTGTTTCCGCATCCGGAAATTAACAACATCATACAGACGATCACCAGCCATCGATTTGGGATCTTGGACAGTTTCACGGGATCGATCCTCCTGTCTCCATTCAACCTATCCATTAGACGATGCTTCTTCCCCAATAGTTTCAATGGATTCTAGGGCGTGTCTGAACATTCCGTAGCGTGATCCCAGGTCGGTATGGCTGTCTTCGTTTCGTTGCAAAAAGCGCAAAGGCTCTCCGCCAGCCATACCGACCCTCTTTTCTGCTCTCGGAAGATTGAATTACCAGACGGGCACTAGGGAGATGGTTTCTCGTTAACCATCACTTTTTGTCTTTGTTCAGCAACCCGTAAAAAAACAGTCTCGTTAATTCTTCCAGCATTCGGGGGTTGGCCGTCACTTCCCGGAATAAATCCGTCGTCTTGACTTCTTTCAACAGATTGAAATACATCACGATCGTTTCCGTTGATATGTTGGGATCGATATATCCCTCTTTTTTTCCTGCATCGATAAACCGAAGTAGGTCCGGAAGATATTTCTGATAGATCGTTTCAACCATATCTTTAATTTCCGGGTCGTTTGACATCAGGACGTGCAAAAATTCCGGATTGATCGCAGCCGTATCCGCTGTATCAAAGATCATCTTTTCAACCTTTTGCTCAAAAGGCATATCACTTTGGATCAGCCTCACCCGGTCTTGCCAAGCTTCTTCTAAAAATGTGAGGACGACGTGGCGGATCAGTCCATCCTTTGTTCCAAAATAATTATAGATGGAGACGGGAGAAACATGAGCCTCCCGGGCGATCTCCGCCAAAGAGACTTTGTCAAACCCATGGGCGGAAAATAAGCGCAGGGCCGCTTCCCTGATGGTGTTTTTCTTTTTTTCCGTGCGTCGTTGATACCCGTCCACTTTGGCTCACCCCCATACCAGGATAATGAATGATATGAGTGATTTCAATGATGAACATTCAAAGATGTGGGAGTCTGCACCATTTTCATGCAATCAAACTATGGCTCCCTTACTTCCGATAATGGTGTGGTATCGGAAGTAAGGGATGTTATATTCGAAAGAATCGATTACGATATAATCATGACAACATAAGAAAGCATGCGATCACCATGAATGAAATGGGGAGGGGCAGTTCCCATGCGGATCACCCATCAAACGACAAATGTGAAATCCAACCAAACAAAAGAGTTGAATATCGTGATCGCACCGGATTCGTACAAAGGCAGCTTAACGGCAAAGGAGGTGGGCGAGACGATCTGGAAGGCGTTTTCCAGAGAGTTGGAAGGAGCCCAGATCACCGTTGTTCCGATGGCCGACGGAGGTGAGGGCACGGTGGAGGCGCTTGTATGTGCAAGGGGTGGAAAGTTTGAAACGGTATGGGTAACGGGTCCGTTGTTACAACCGGTCGAGTCCCGCTACGGGATCTTGGGTGACGGGGATACGGTTGTCATGGAAGTGGCCAACATCGCGGGTTTGACCATGGTGGATGAACAGAAGAGAAATCCGCTCCATACATCGACTATCGGTGTGGGCCAAGTGTGGATGCACGCCCTCGACCGTGGCTACCGCCGGTTTATCATCGGCTTGGGAGGAAGTGCCACCAACGACGGAGGCCTGGGGATGTTACAGGCTCTCGGTGCCGAATTTCGTGACCGAACCGGCCAATCGGTCAAACCTGCGGGAGGCTCCCTCGGAATAATCGAGGATGTTCGCTTGGACCTTCTCGATTCCCGCTTGAAAGAATGCGAAATTCTCGTGGCTACAGACGTCACCAATCCTCTCTGCGGTGAGCAAGGAAGCTCCAGGGTATTTGGACCGCAGAAAGGGGCGACGGAGGATCAGATTCGGCAGCTGGACCAGGGGCTTGCTCATTTTGCCCGACTGCTGGAAGGTGATCGAGGAGAGTCCCTGCAGGACCGTCCCGGCGCGGGAGCTGCGGGCGGGTTGGGCTTTGCTCTGTTATTTTTAGGCGCCAAAATCGCTCCCGGCGCTCAGATCATCGCTAATGCATCGGGGTTTGCAGAAAAAATCAGCCAGGCTGACTGGGTGATTACCGGAGAAGGGAGGACCGACCATCAAACCCTTTACGGCAAGCTTCCTGTCTATGTAGCTGAGGTGGCAAACAGACACGGGGCCAAGCCGCTCCTGATCTCCGGTAGTATCGGACCAGACGTAGAACCCCTGTATCGGCATTTCGTCAGCATGCATTCGATTCTTCGGCGGCCGATGTTGCTGGAACAAGCCATGAAAAACGCCGAAACGTTGCTATACGAAACGGCGAGAGAGATTGGGAGACTCATTCGGGCTGTGGAGATGGACAGATAACGGTTAAATGGACGTCTCCCCACCACTTTTCAATCCTTTGCCCCGATTGTATGGCCCATTTTGTTAATCGGATTCGGAACCTTTGGGTGACCCTGGTATGATTGATCCCATAACGATAACGAACAACCTCCCGTTTTGTGGGGGGGTTGTTCGTTAGAAAACGAAAATGTTGCAATTCAAGGTTGCTGTTTTCTACTGATCGCAACGGAAGTGAAGTAGAGTATAGTAATAAAAACAAGTTTGCAATACAAACAAAGATCTCCTTTTGGCAATCCGGCTTCAAAAGCCGGCCATTTCTTCTTCTGCTGTCATTGTTTGGCTGTAAAGAGACAGGTATAGTGAAAACCGATGATGGGATACGGAGGCCAAACAGAGGGGGGCATTCGGTGTACAAAATTTTGATTGTGGAAGACGATCCGAAAATGGCGGGATTGTTACAAGCGCATTTGGAGAAGTACGGATATGATGCCCGCTTGGCGGAGGACTTCTCTGCTATATTGGAGTCATTTGAATACCATCAACCGGACTTGGTATTGTTGGATGTCAATTTGCCGCGGTTTGACGGTTTTTACTGGTGCCGGCAGATCCGAACCCTGTCTACTTCCCCCATTTTGTTTCTCTCCGCCCGCGACAGTAAAATGGATCAGGTGATGGCGTTGGAAAATGGGGCCGATGATTACATAACCAAGCCGTTTGATTATGAGATTGTCATTGCGAAAATCCGCAGTCAACTGCGGCGAGCCTATGGTTCGTATTCACCGAAAACGGATGTTCGTTCGGTCAGCCATGCCGGCTTGGCTTTGTATCCGGAACGGTTGGAACTGACCTTTGAGGGAAAGAAAGTGGAGTTGAGTAAGAAGGAAGCGGTTCTGATGGAAGCACTGATGATAAACCCCATGAGTGTGGTGACTCGAGAAGATTTATTGGAACAATTATGGGATGACAAGCAGTTTGTGGCCGACAATACACTGAACGTCAACGTTGCACGGTTGCGAAAGAGGTTGAAGGACTTGGGGATCGAGGATGCGATCGAAGCTGTCAGGGGTGTGGGCTATCGACTTCGACCCACATGGAGGGACGAGGGATGAAGCTGTTTTGGCGGGATCATTTCTCCATTGTTTTTTTCTTTATCGTCCAGCTTACGTTGGTTTCGATCCTGCACTGGGCAGATGGTTTCGATCGGGTGGATACGATTGGTTATACGTTTTTTCTTAGCACCTGTTTGCTTCTGGTCTTTATGTGGTTCCGATATTGGCGGTATCGCTGTGTATACGCCCGCCTGTCCGATCCGTTGAAATCCTTGGATGAATCGCTTCAAAAAGGGGGGGGAGTTCCGCTGGAAGCTGCAATGAATGAGCTCTTGCGCTCCCAGTATCAACATTATCAGGAGCGGATTCATCATTATGAACAGAAGCAGCGGGATCACGTCACCTTTATCACACAATGGGTCCACCAGATGAAAACACCGCTGTCCGTGATCCAATTAACACTGCAAGATAGAAACCGCCTGGATGTAAAAAGCGTCCGTGAGGAAGTGGACCGAATAAAGAGAGGGCTGGATCTGGTGTTGTATACGGCACGATTGGATGTGTTTGACCGGGACTTTCATGTGGAATCGATCCCCCTTCGTCTGTTGGTGCAAGGGGTGATCCATGAAAACAAGCGGTTTTTCATTTAAAACCGGGTGTATCCGGAATTGCGGGTGAAGGAAACGGCAACTGTCGAGTCAGACGCCAAATGGTTGACGTTTATGGTGAATCAATTGGTAACCAATGCGGTGAAGTATTCATCGGGAACGGGAGAAACGGTCACGTTTTCTTCCTATCACCGCGGAAAAAATCAGGTGTTGGAAATCCGGGATCATGGGGTTGGAATTCCGAAACAAGATCGAGATCGGGTATTCGATCCGTACTACACAGGAGAAAACGGAAGACGGTTCAGCGAATCCACCGGCATGGGTCTCTACCTCGTCCGAGAAGTGTGTGAACGATTGGGGCACGGAGTCGAATTGGATTCAGAAAAGGGAAAAGGCACGACGGTTCGCCTTGTTTTTTTTACCCCCTCCTCCAGGTGACAATCTTGTTATTCAGATGAAAGCCAGATCGATATCCCGTCACTCGGGGATCGAGTACACTCAATCGTGTACGAATTCATCACGGCTGAGAGGATGGTGAAGCGTCGATGGAAGTATTGAAGGTAAACAATCTGAGTAAAGTGTACAGTGGAAATGTTCAGCATCGGGCCTTATCGGATATCGATTTTAGCATTCGGCAGGGAGAATTCGTAGGGGTGATGGGGCCTTCTGGAAGTGGGAAAACGACCCTGCTCAATTTAATCGCCACCATCGATACTCCTACATCGGGAGAAGTGTTCTTGCATGGGAAAAATCCGCATCAACTGAAGAAAAATCAGCTGGCCCAATTTCGACGGCGGCGGTTGGGCTTCGTCTTTCAAGACTTTAATTTATTGGACACGCTCTCGATCGGGGAGAACATCGTTCTGCCCTTGGTTTTGGACCGTAAAGGAATCGAAGAGATGGAGCAAAAGGTAAAGGAAGTGGCGGAGAAGCTGGGGATTACAGAGACCCTGGAAAAGCGCACCTATGAGGTGTCCGGCGGACAGAGCCAACGGGCGGCGATCGCCCGGGCGATCATCCATAGACCGTCTTTGCTGCTGGCGGATGAACCCACCGGGAACCTGGACTCCAAATCATCCCGTCAGGTGATGGAAACGATGGAGACCATCAACGAAAAGGATGGCACCACCATGATGATGGTGAGTCATGATCCGGTGGCAGCCAGCTATTGTCATCGCGTCCTCTTTATCAAAGACGGTGAATTGTATAATGAGATCCATCGCGGCGAAAGCCGGCAACTGTTCTTCCAGCAAATTATCGATGTGCTGTCATTGATGGGAGGGGATACCCATGACCTTTCGTCAGTTCGCGTTTAACAATGTACAGCACAACTTTCGTTCCTACTTCGCATACTTTTTGAGCAGTGCCTTCGCTGTCATGATTTTTTTCATTTATGCCATCTTCATTTTCCATCCGGACATGGCGGAGAGCGGGATGAAAGCCATGGTGGTCAAGGGGATGACGGCGGGGGAGTACGTCATCTTTGTCTTCTCCTTTCTATTTGTGCTGTATTCGGTAAGCGCGTTTCTCAAGGTAAGGCAAAAAGAATTCGGGATCTTAACCCTGTTGGGAGCCACACGGAGACAACTGAATCAATTGGTGTTCCTGGAGAACTTGGTTATCGGGACCCTTTCCATAGGGACGGGAGTCTTGGCGGGCCTTTTGTTTTCCAAGGCATTTTTGATTGTGGGAGCACGGGTGTTAGATTTGGTAGAATTACCGTTTTATTTTCCCACTAAGGCGCTGTTGTTGACGCTTTTGGCCTTTTTCGCCTTGTTTTTCGTCATCTCGATGGGAAGTATGTTATTCGTCCGGCATCACCAGGTGATCGATTTGCTGCAGGGATCGCGGAAGCCGAAAAAAGAACCGAAATTCTCCTTTCTCTTGTCTCTGTTAGCAGCGATATGCCTGCTCAGCGGATATGGATTCACGTTCTATGTCAGTGCAAGCGATCGTATGGCTGCGATGCAGAACTTGTTTTTCCCGATTATCGGATTGGTTTGCATCGGTACCTACTTTCTCTACACCCAGTTTAGCGTGTTTCTAATTCATTTACTGAAACGAAATCGAGGGATCTTTTGGCAAGGGACCCGCATTCTGTGGCTGTCCGACCTGGCTTATCGCATGAAGGACAATGCCCGTATGTTTTTCCTGGTCACCATGGTGTCTACAGTGGCGTTTACGGCCACGGGGACACTGGTCAACTACCTGGATCAAATGTTGGATTATGCGAGAAACGCTTCTCCGTTTGCGATCAGTTATCGAGTAGGGGAGGAGGAGCTGAATACGGACAGGGATGGTCAGAAAATCATTGAAAACGAGCTGCGTGACGCCGGTGTCGATTTTCAAAAGGTGAAGGCGAATCACATCTTATATCCACTATCTTCGGATGAAATTCTCTATCTTGATTTTGTAAAACTAACGGATTACAACCGTTTGGCAGCGACTCTGGAGCAACCGACGCAGACATTGAAATCCGAGGAAGCGTTCCTGGTGGACACGGTGCCGGAGGGCTTGAAACAGAAAGAAGAGATTGGTGAATCCATCCGTTTGGGCGATCGATCCCTGAAAGTGGCGGGTCAAACAGATGAACCCATGATGTCCGACCAAGGGTTGATTGTTGTCGTTCCTGACGCGATTTATGACCAAATAGAAAAGGAAGCGGAGTATACGTATACCTATATCGGCTACCACGTGCCGGGATGGGAACGTTCCTTCCCCCATCCGCAAGCAAGTGAAATGGGGGAAGCGTTGAAAGAAAAACTGGAGAAGCCCGAGTTTATGTATACATTTACAGCCCGCGACGCGTACTATGTGGAAACCAAACAACAGCTGAGTGCCACCTTGTTTGTCGGCTTGTTCATTGCGATCATCTTTTTCATTTGTGCAGGCAGCTTCATCTACTTTCGGCTGTATACCGATCAGGAACGGGATCAACGGCATTATCACGCGGTATCCAAAATCGGTTTAACCGAGAAGGAAATGAAACGGAGTGCGACAGTACCGATCGCATTATTGTTCTTTGTTCCCTTTTTGGTGGCTGTCGTTCATACTTCTGTCGCTTTAGTCGCATTGCAAAGTATCCTTGTGTTGAAATCGATTCTAATTCCGTCGATGTTGACCATCGGTGCATTCCTTGTATTACAGTTGGCGTATTTTATCATGGTAAGACAGAGCTATTTGCGCAACCTCCGACAGTCCATGGTGCGGTAGATAGACAAGTATGAAAGCCATGGGGTCCCCGCTCGTGTCAAGCAGGAGCAGGATTCCATGGTTTTTCGTGTTGAAATCCGTCATGTCGTTTTTAAGGGTTCCACTGAATCCTCGCTTCACGAGCCAGTTTGGTTTGATCCATCCGGTCCACCGCATCCAAAAAACGCATCCGGATTTGCTCTCATTGGTTCCAATCCAAAGCAAAATAACCTCCTCTGTTTTCTTATCGCCACCAAGCTATCACAGCGGTCGAATGTCATCAAAACACCGGAGCCGGCTTTCTTGATTTCAAATTTGCGGATGGCATATAATGAAGGGGAAATTGGACATCCCAGGCAGAACTGTCTCCCGCGCGGTGGAGGGGTATCACCGGGTGGGTTTTTTTCACGGTTGAATAAAAAATGGGGGGAGAAGAGATGCAGATTGCGTTGATCGCCCACGACAAGAAAAAAGAGGATATGGTCCGGTTTGCAATCGCCTACCGGGAATTGTTGAAGGACCATGAATTGTATGCCACAGGGACGACTGGCAAGCGAATAGCGGAAGCTGCCGACTTAAAGGTTCACCGTTTTCTGTCAGGCCCCCTTGGGGGAGACCAACAGATTGGTGCCATGATGGCGGAGAATCGCATGGACTGTGTCATTTTTCTGCGGGATCCACTGACTTCTCAACCCCATGAGCCGGATATTCTGGCTTTGATGAGGCTGGCTGATGTTCACAATGTTCCCGTCGCCACAAACCTGGCTGCGGCGGAAGTGCTGATTCGCTCCATCCGACAAGGGGAGTTGGATTGGCGGAAGATTGTAAACAGAGAAGGTGACTAAATTGACATCGACAGTGGATCTGCTCGCATTTGGAGCCCATCCGGACGATGTGGAGATCGGCACCTCCGGTATCCTGTGGAAACATGCAAGACAGGGGTTTAAGACGGCTATCTGCGATTTGACGGACGGGGAGCTGTCCTCTAACGGGGATGTGGTTCGGAGACGAGCGGAAGCCGACCGGGCCGGAGAGATTCTGGGATTGACCCGCCGTCTCCGGCTGGGCCTGCCGGATCGCGGCTTGACGGGAACAGCGGAACAGCTGAATGCGGTGGTGCAGGTGATCCGGATGCTAAAGCCGCGTGTGGTGCTGGCTCCCCACTGGGAGGACCGTCATCCGGATCACACGGCTTGTGCCCGCATGGTAAAAGAGGCGGTCTTTGATGCCGCCATTCGCAAGAGGGAACTGGATACAGGGGAAGCGCCGCATCGGGTGGAACAACTGTTCCATTACTTTATCAATCACACGGGAAAAGCGGATGTAATCGTGGACGTAAGCGAAGGGTATGAACAGAAGGAAGCGGCGATCCTGGCTTATGAAAGCCAGTTTGTCCCCGGCCCCGGACGCGTGGAGACTCCTCTCAATCGGCCCACGTATTTGCCTATGATCCGGGGGCGAGATCAGTTGTGGGGGCATGAGATCGGGGTGCTGTACGGGGAAGGACTGGTCAGTCCCCGCCCCATCGCCATGGGGACACTGATACCGGAACGGGATTGATGCAAAGGGGCATAGGAGCAGACGCGCCGGGGGAAGAGGAAGGAGCCTTCATATGCGAATCGGAATTACCTGTTATCCCAGTCACGGCGGTTCCGGAGTGGTCGCGACGGAGTTGGGCAAGCTGATGGCGGAACGGGGTCATCAGGTCCACTTTATCACGTATGATATGCCCTTTCGCCTGGGCCGGTTTTACCACAACATCCATTATCATGAAGTGGAGGCCAACCGTTACGCGGTTTTTCGTTATCCTCCCTACGATTTGGCATTGGCCAGCCGGATGGCTCAGGTAGCGAAGATGCACCGGTTGGACTTGATTCACGTTCATTATGCAGTCCCTCATGCCATTTGCGCCTATTTGGCAAAGGAAATGGTGGGGGATTGGCTGAAAGTAGTAACCACGCTTCACGGCACGGATATCACGGTTCTGGGTGAAGATCCGTCCTTAAAGGACATCATCTGTTTTGGTATTAATCAGAGTGATGCGGTGACCGCTGTTTCGGACAGTTTGATTCGGCAGACGGCGGATCTGTTGTGCATTCAAAATCCCTTACATCGCATTTATAATTTTGTAGATCAACGGATCTACCGTCCGTTGGATGTTTCCGATATCCGCCCCAAATACGCCGCTCCTCACGAAAAGATTCTTTTGCATATTTCCAATTTCCGCGGGGTGAAGCGGGTTCCCGATGTGATTCGCACCTTTGAAAAAGTACAGCGAACGGTTCCATCCCGCTTGATTTTAGTGGGGGAGGGACCGGAGTTGTCCCGATCCGTCCAACTGGCCAAGGAATTGAAGGTGGAATCCCAGGTCTGTTTCCTGGGAAAGCAGGATGAAGTTGCCCGTTTGGTTTCTCTGGCCGACCTGTTGCTTTTGCCTTCTGAGAAAGAGAGCTTTGGTCTGGTAGCGTTGGAAGCGATGGCGTGCGGAGTACCGACGGTCGGTTCGGAAGCGGGGGGGATTCCAGAAGTGGTAGGGCAGGGAGAGACTGGGTTTCTCTCGCCTGTAGGCGATGTGGACAGCATGGCCCGTGATGCCATCCGGTTGCTGTCTGATGGAGATCTGTACCGTCGGTTTTCGGAAGCAGGCTTGCAACGGGCACGGGATCGTTTTTGCGGGGAAAAGATCGCAGACCAGTATGAGCGGTTATATCAGAACGTGGTGGAGACGTGAAAGGAGGATCGCGATGCCGACCGGCTGGGATGCTGCCCATCGAATCATGGAAATACTGGAGGAAGCCGGCCACCAGGCGTTTTTGGTAGGAGGGTCTGTACGTGATCGTTTGAGGGGAGCAGAGCCATCGGATTACGACGTGGCAACCGATGCCCACCCGGAACAGGTGATGGTGTTATTTCCGAGAACGGCTCCCACCGGGCTGAGCCACGGAACGGTAACGGTGACGGCGGTGGGAACACCGATAGAAGTGACCACCTTTCGGCGGGAGGCGGGATACTCCGACCATCGCCGTCCGGATGAAGTCCGGTTTGTTTCCCGTTTGGAAGAAGATTTGGCACGGCGGGATTTCACCATAAACGCGATGGCGGAAGATCGACGGGGGCAGATCATCGATCCTTTCGATGGAAGGAAAGATCTGGAGCGGGGAAGGATTCGGGCTGTGGGGCAACCGACGGAGCGATTTACAGAAGATGCGCTTCGGATGGTACGAGCCGTCCGCTTCGCGGCTCAGCTGGGCTTTGCCATCGATCCGATGACCGAATCAGCGATTTCCGCCTGCCGGGATCGGTTGCAGCCATTGGCGGTGGAACGGGTAGCAGCGGAGTTAGACAAAATGTGGACGGCTCCGCACCCTGCTTACGGAGCCGTCCTCCTGTGGAAGCACCAATTGTTTCGCTACCTGCCTCCGTTTTGCGCATGGGATGGAGAAGGAGTGGCAAATGAGCCGCTCCACCCTTTATCAGGTCTGGATGCGCTTTCTCATTCGGATGTCCGCTGGGCTTTTTTTCTGTTTGCATGTGGTGTAGATGAGGAAAGGATGGGTAGACGGTTGCGCTCCTTGCGTCTGCCGGGACGCAGGGTAAAGCGGATTGCCGTCATCGCCCGGATTGCCGCCGCCAGTTCTGTGCCTCTCGAAGAAGAGGAAGCAAAAAGGCGGATGTTGGACATTGGTGGGGAAGGTTACCAGCAGGCGATTTCCCTTTTGTCCGCATTGGGCCGACTGGAACCGGAAACGGCCAAACAGCTGGAACGGCAAGTGGCGACTTGGTGGAAGGAGATGCCTGTTCAGCGCCGTGAAGACCTGGCAGTCGATGGACGGGTACTGGCTGATGCTTTGGAGCTTCAACCAGGCCCGTGGCTGAAACCGATGTTGGAGTTTTTACTAGAACAAGTGGCTCTGGGGCAAATTCCTAATAACGAGCAGGCGTTGATAGATTTAGCCCGATCAGGGCGACAATGAGGGGGGCTTCGCCCGAGGAAGAGGAAGGTGGACGCATTGGCAAACCGGATTCGTGAATCATTGCTGGCCCTGCTGTTGGAGCATGGTGATTCCTATGTGTCGGGGGAAGAGATCAGCCAGCGTGTCAATTGCAGTCGAACGGCGATCTGGAAACACATCGAGGAGCTGCGCAAAGAGGGATATCAGATTGAAGCACGCCCTCGCAGCGGATATCGGCTGGTTTATCGACCGGACCGGGTGGCTCCGGAGGAGATTAAGCCGGAGCTCCACACGCGCCGTTTTGGAAAAGAGATCCGATACTGGCGTCAAGTTGCCTCCACCCAGCCTCTGGCTCATGAGTGGGCGCGTGAGGGAGCGGCAGAGGGATCACTGGTGATTACGGAGGAGCAGACACAGGGGCGGGGACGCCTGGGACGTATCTGGCATTCTCCTCCTTACAGCGGTATTTGGATGAGTCTGGTATTGCGCCCCGCCATTCCCTTGACTCAGGCGCCCCAACTCACCCTGATGGCTTCCGTGGCGGTGACCCGAGCGTTGCGCCGAGTGACCGGGCTGGATATTCGCATCAAGTGGCCCAATGATCTGTTAATTGACGGGAAAAAGATTTGTGGAATCCTCACGGAGTTGCGGGGAGAGCAGGATCAAGTTCAATACGTCGTGTTGGGAATGGGGATCAATGTCAACGTCACTCCCGACTTCTGGCCGGAAGAGTTGAAGGGGAAAGGGACTTCGCTGGCGATTGCCGGTGGACGCACCTATCGTCGTGTGGAACTGATCACGGCGATTCTGAAGGAGTTGGAAGGGATTTATGAAGGTTTCCTCACCCACGGTTTTGAACCGATCCGGATTTTGTGGGAAGAATATGCAGCGATGTTGGGTACCACCATCCGTGCGCATACTCCCCATGGGGAAGTAACAGGGGAAGCGATCGGATTAGATCCGACAGGAGCGCTGATCTTGCGGCAGGGAGATACTAAGATCCCGATTTTCTCATCGGATATCGACGTTTGAAAATGAAAGAACATTGTCTTTCTTGACGAAATGGTTTACCCTTAAAGTGTCGGCGGCATCCTAATGGAAGGAGTCGCACGACGGTTGGGTGAATGATGGCAACCGATTAGCCGTAAATGGTTATGATCCTGCTTCGAGCCCTTAGGGACGGAGACAGAGGTGAGTTGGCAATCCAACGCCTTGCGGTCCCGTCGTGGCTGCCAGGCGTTTTTTGATGTCAGCCTCTGCCTCCCGGACAACAACACGGGGCTGCCCTTTTAGGAAAACAACCGGGGGGAGCTCCCAAAAGGAGAGGTTGATGAATGGCTGCAACCAAACGGGTAACGGTGACGACTCTGCAAAAGATGAAAGAACAAAACGAGCCCATTGCGATGGTGACGGCTTATGATGCCCCTTCAGCCGCTGTGGCGGAAGCGGGCGGGGCCGATGTCCTGCTGGTGGGGGATTCATTGGGGATGGTGGTGCTGGGGTATGATTCCACGGTTCCCGTCACGATGGAGGAGATGACGCATCACACGAAAGCGGTGTCAAGAAAATCCCAACGGGCGTTGGTGGTGACGGATCTGCCCTTTTTAACCGCCCATCTCCAGAAAGACGAGGTGTTAAAGGCGGCGGCACGCCTGCTGCAAGAAGGGGGTGCCCAAGCGGTAAAGGTGGAAGGAGCCCATGCGGTTCTATCCGGAATTGAAGCCTGTGTAGCAGCGGGAATTCCGGTGATGGGACACATCGGTCTGACCCCCCAGTCGGTTCACCAATTGGGCGGTTATCGTATCCAAGGAAAAGATTCGGAGACGGCTCAAAGACTGCTGGAAGAAGCACAAACACTGGAAGCGGCAGGAGTGTTCGCACTGGTGTTGGAATGCGTGCCTGAAGAGCTGGCCCAACGGATCAGCCAGGAACTGACGATTCCCACGATCGGGATCGGGGCCGGGCGCGGATGTGACGGTCAAGTGCTGGTGTATCACGATTTGTTGGGATATGGCAGTGGAGGGCGGGTTCCTTCCTTTGTTAAAACGTACGCTTCCATCGGGGAAGCCGCCCGGCAGGGGGTCCACTCTTTTGTGGAGGAAGTAAAGTCCGGTCGGTTTCCGACAGAGGAGCATGTGTTTCGTCTGGACCCTGCTGTCATGGAAGGGCTTTATGGAGGGAGAACATCCGATGGAAGTGATTTATGACCGGGACCGTTTGCGGCAGTACCGGTCCGGCGTCCCCCAACCGGTGGGATTCATTCCGACCATGGGCTCTCTGCACGAAGGACATCTCAGCTTAATCCGCCAGGCGCGGAAAGAATGCAAAACCGTTATCGTATCCATTTATGTGAATCCGTTGCAGTTTGGACCTGGAGAAGATTTTGAACGCTATCCTCGGGATTTGGAACGAGATGTTTCGCTGGTAAAGGAAGCGGGGGCTGATGGTGTGTTTGCTCCCACCCGGGAGGAGATGCTGCCTCGGCCTTCCATAACGAAGGTAACCGTATCAGGGTTGACGGACCGGCTGTGCGGGGCTTCCCGTCCGGGCCACTTCGACGGAGTGGCGACGGTGGTAACCAAGCTGTTCCATCTGATTCAGCCGGACCGCGCTTACTTCGGCTTAAAAGACGCCCAGCAAGTGGCGGTGATTCAGCGTATGGTGGAGGATTTGCACATGCCTGTCACCATCGTTCCCTGCCCCACGCTGCGGGAACCGGACGGCTTGGCGATGAGTTCCCGCAATGTGTACCTTTCTCCATCCGAACGAGAGCGGGCGCTGATCCTGAATCGGTCTTTGGAAGAAGCGACACGCCGCTGGAAAACGGGAGAGTGGCAGCGGGGAACGGAGGCGGCCCGTTACCTCAGGGAAACCATCACTTCGGAACCGGGAGTGGAATTGGATTACGCCGAGGTATTGACTTATCCGGGACTGGAACCGGTGGAATCTTTTCATAAAGAAGAATTCGTCTTAGCCGCGGTGGCGGCTCGTGTCGGTTCCACACGCTTAATCGACAACCGCATTTGGCAGGGAAGGGAGTGAAACCGCATGCTCCGCAACATGATGAAATCCAAAATCCACCGGGCGACGGTGACGGAAGCCAATCTTAACTATGTGGGCAGTGTCACCATCGATGAGGACCTCATGGAAAAAGTGGATATCTGGCCTAATGAAAAAGTGCAAATCGTCAACAACAACAACGGCGCCCGACTCGAAACTTACGTCATCCCGGGCCCCCGCGGCAGCGGGACCATCTGCTTAAACGGGGCCGCCGCCCGATTGGTCCAGCCCGGTGATACGGTCATCATCATCTCCTATGCGATGATGGATGAGGCGGAAGCCCGCCACTACCATCCCAAGGTGGCCATTATGGGGGAAAACAACCAAGTGGTAGAGTGGATGGGAACGGAAGTACACGGGTTGGTTCGTTAAAAAATGTAAACAGGTCTCATATTCATAAAAGGTAAGGCACGGCACGGAATGGTGGTGTCTTGCCTTTTTCTATGTTGACGGACTTTTTTTACGCCATTTTTTGGGTGTACGCCTATGTCGCATGATAAACGCCTACATATACTGTTGAAGGAGCCTAAAAGCTGTTGACAGTGGATAAGAAAAGCACTAAAATATGATTCAATCTCAACTAAACATATAGGCATTATCAGAGTTTGCTGACCGTTCCAACGGAGGCCCTCTTCCCCTTTGCCGATGGCAGAGGGGGTGAGGGCTCTCGATTTTTAAAAAGGATTTTAATGGGTCTTCACCTGAAAGGAGAGATTGTTCTTGAAAAAGTATCGGTTCTTGCTCATCGTATTGGGATTAGTAGTGTTGGTTGGCTGCTCTGGAGGAGGTTCACAAGACGGAAAAGGGACTGTAGAGCTGCTTAATGTGTCCTATGACCCGACACGGGAGTTTTATCAGGAATATAACCAAGTGTTCACTAAGCATTGGAAGGAAAAGACCGGACAGTCCGTTTCAATCAGGCAATCCCATGGAGGATCCGGAAAACAAGCACGTTCCGTCATCGATGGTTTGGGTGCGGATGTGGTCACACTGGCGTTAGCTTATGATATCGATGCAATCCAGGAAAAAGGAAGGCTGAAGGATGGATGGCAAGAACGCTTGGATCACAACAGCTCCCCTTATACGTCGACCATCGTATTTCTCGTCCGCAAAGGAAATCCAAAAAAGATCGAAGATTGGGATGATCTGATCCGAAAGGATGTGGAAGTGATTACACCTAATCCGAAAACATCCGGGGGAGCCCGTTGGAATTATCTCGCCGCATGGGCGTATGCAATGGAAAACTATGAGGGAGACGAAGCCAAAGCGGAGGACTTTGTCCGGCAGTTGTATAAAAATGTTCCGGTATTAGATTCGGGTGCCCGGGGTTCTACCACCACCTTTGTGGAACGAGGGATCGGAGATGTTTTGCTGGCTTGGGAAAATGAAGCGTTCCTTGCCCAAAATGAATTAGGGAACGATCAGTTGGAGATCGTTGTGCCTTCCCTCAGCATTTTGGCGGAGCCACCGGTTACCATCGTCGATCAGGTGGTGGACAAAAAAGGAACGCGCGCGGTCGCGAAAGCATACCTGGAATATTTGTACTCCAAGGAGGGACAGGAATTGGCAGCCAAGCATTATTATCGCCCCATTGATCCGGAAGTACAGGAGAAATATAAAGATCAATTTCCAGATTTAAAGCTGATCACGGTGGACGACATTTTTGGCGGTTGGAGACAGGCTCAACAACGGCATTTTGATGATGGCGGTACCTTTGACCAAATTTACCTTCGGAATTAGAGGAGCGATCCCAAATGAATCAAAAAAGCTGGCGTATCAGCCCGTTGCCTGGTTTCGGGCCGGCAATGGGCTTTACCCTTCTTTATGTCACGCTGATTGTATTGATCCCCTTGTCCGCCATTTTTGTTATAACGGCCAGCCTCGGCTGGTCCGATTTTTGGAGTGTGGTCACAGAACCGCGTGTTGTCGCATCCTATCGGTTGAGCTTGTTGACTGCTTTGGCTGCTGCTGGCATTAACGTCATATTTGGAGTATTAGTGGCATGGGTGTTGGTTCGCTATCGGTTTCCGGGAAAAAAGTTGATGGACGGTTTGGTTGACTTGCCCTTTGCCTTGCCAACGGCTGTTGCCGGGATTGCACTCACCTCTCTTTATACCTCCAATGGTTGGTTAGGGCGGTGGTTGGACCCCTTTGGAATCCAAGTTGCGTTTACCCCCATCGGAATTACGGTTGCTCTTGTTTTCATCGGATTACCTTTTGTGGTGCGGACGGTTCAGCCGGTATTACAATCTATTAGTCGAGAGGTGGAAGAGGCGGCCTTGTCTTTGGGAGCGACTCCCCGCCAAACCTTCTTTCGAGTGATATTGCCGGAGTTGTTTCCAGCAGTAGTTACCGGTTTTGTTCTGGCGTTTTCCCGAGCGCTGGGTGAGTATGGATCGGTGGTGTTTATCTCCGGCAATATGCCGCTAAAAACGGAGATTGCCCCGCTGATCATCATGACAAAACTGGAGCAATTTGATTATACGGGGGCAGCAGCAGTCGCTTTGGTCATGCTGTCGATCTCCTTTGTTCTATTGATTATTATCAATGGCTTCCAAACCTTGCAGGAACAGCGGAAATCCCGATGGAAAGGGGCACAGTAGCATGACAAATCCCAACATTTCGCCCATGCGACCAAAGGCAACGCCGTCTCAGAGACGATTGTCTCTGGCAAAGTCCTCGGTTCCATGGATCCTGACTACAGTGGCCGTCCTCTTTTTAAGCCTGTTTTTGATCGCCCCGCTGGCCATCATTTTTGTCGAGGCATTTAAGCAGGGGTGGTTTGGTTATACACAGGCGATCCAGGATCCTGATGCACTGGCGGCGATTCGGTTGACTCTGCTGACGGCTGCTATTGTTGTTCCGATCAACCTGGTTTTTGGAGTGGTTGCTTCCTGGGCCATTGCCAAGTTTTCTTTCCGGGGCAAGCAGGTTCTCATCAGTCTGATTGATTTACCCTTTTCGATTTCGCCCGTGATTGCGGGATTGATATTTGTATTGCTCTTTGGAGCCCAAGGGTGGTGGGGTGCATGGTTGGCTGATCGAGGAATCGAGATTATTTTTGCCGTTCCGGGAATTGTACTAGCGACGTTGTTTGTTACGTTTCCCTTTGTGGCCCGGACGTTGATTCCACTGATGCAGTCTCAAGGAACCGATGATGAAGAGGCTGCTGTCAGTTTAGGGGCGAGCGGCTGGCAAACCTTCTGGAGAGTGACGTTACCCAATATCAAGTGGGGGCTTTTGTATGGGGTCATTCTTTGCAACGCGAGGGCGATGGGAGAATTCGGGGCTGTATCGGTAGTTTCCGGACACATTCGAGGGCTGACAAATACGGTGCCGCTCCATGTGGAAATTCTCTATAACGAATATCTGTTTACCGCTTCGTTCGCGGTGGCTTCGCTTCTCACATTGTTGGCCTTGGTGACATTGGTCGCCAAGAACATAGTGGAGTGGAAAGCCGCCCGTGGAACTCCGGGATGGATGAAAGCAGTGAAGGAGTGAAAGGGATGAAAATCCATATTGATCAAGTGACTAAACAGTTTGGCACCTTTTATGCTCTCCATAAGGTTTCGTTACAAGTGGCGGCGGGGGAATTGGTGGCATTGTTGGGTCCTTCCGGGTCGGGAAAAACGACGTTGCTGAGGGTGATCGCAGGATTGGAACACCCCGATCAAGGAGAGATTCACATTAACGGAATTCCTGTTACGCACCACGGTGCCCGAGATCGTCAGGTTGGTTTTGTGTTTCAACACTATGCGTTATTTCGACATCTGTCGGTATTTGAAAACATCGCATTCGGTTTACGTGTCCGACCTAGGCGAGTCCGTCCATCCCAGAGGGAAATAAAATCGAGAGTGTTGGAGTTGCTTGATTTAGTCCAATTAACCGGCTTAGCGGAGCGATATCCGGATCAATTGTCCGGCGGTCAACGGCAACGGGTGGCGTTGGCACGGGCATTGGCTGTTGAGCCCAAGGTGCTGCTTCTGGATGAGCCATTTGGAGCATTGGATACCAAAGTGCGGCGGGATCTTAGGCAATGGTTGCGACGTTTGCATGAAGAATTGTCCATTACAACCGTGTTCGTCACTCATGACCAGGAGGAAGCCTTGGAGCTGGCAGATCGAGTCGTTGTTATGAATCATGGAAAGATTGAACAAGCTGGAACACCGGAAGATGTGTACCAAAACCCGATCAATCCGTTTGTCTTCGATTTTTTGGGAAGTGCAAACGTCTTTCATGGCAGAGTAGAAGAAGGGGTAGCTCGATTGGGTCCCATTCAGGTTAGTGCTCCGGAAAACAAGCTAGCGAACGGTGAGAGCATTGTCGGCTTTGTTCGTCCGCACGATGTAGTCATTGTTCCCCAAAGTAAGGAAGCAGATTTAGCAGCGGAAGTGGTTTACATCCACCCCATCGGCCCCACTGTTCGTTTGGAATTGAGACGCATGGATAACAAGGAACGTATTTTGGCAGAGTTGCACCGGGAGGAATACGCCGAGCTTCAGATTAAGACTGGGGATCAGGTAGCCTTGAAACTGCGGAAGTTGTCTCTTTTTTGAAAATACAGTGATGTAAATCGAACCTTAACACATCAAAAAAAGCTCCTCTAGAGGCCTCTAGAGGAGCTTTTTTTGATAAACGCCATGCGTCTTGCCTGTTTGATTATCCGAAATGGATTTCCTATTCATCCGGCAATTAAGCAAAGTGTTCCATCCATACGTTGGGCTCGATATAGATTCCCTCATTTTTTTCCAGATCAATTTGCACCGGGTTGATCGTTTCCGGGACGATATACAGACCGCTATCCAAAAAACGTAGGCCGGACCACCGTTCCCATCGCTCAATCGTTCCCCGTACCACGGATGCTTTCGGCATGATTTTTAAGATCTTTCCGCCCAAGCGCCAATGAACCCGGATCCACGGGTCGAAAGGAAGGCCGTCACCTCGCCGCCAGTGCATGTACCGTTCCATCGGCACCAATGGATAGTTAGATTTATGGTGAGGATAGACGGGGACAATCAAGGATGAGAACCCGTGCTGCCGGGCGAGGGATTTCATTGCGTTCAGGACATACGGACTGATTCCTTTTCCTTGATGTTCAGGTGGAATCAAAGCAGCTAAAGCGCAAAGGACATTGGGCTCTTTTGCCGACGGAAGATATATCGATTCTGCTGTTTCAGGCAAACCGGTTAATGTTCCATCCCAGTACAGAGGAACGGTAACACCTGCTCCCACCAGCTCCTGTTCTTGAAATAATGCAAACTGAAAAGAACGGCATCGTATCATCATCTCCTTCCAATAACGAACGACAGCTTGATCGCCTTCGAAAAAAAACGGAGTGAACGATTGACGAGCCAATTGATCCACTTTTTCCAATAGCATCAGGTTATCTGCGGCAGTTCGAATTTCAAACGGCTTATGCATGAGCGGTTTCCTCTTCCTTTGGTTGAGGAGTGAATAAACGGTTACCGATTATTCCCAAAAGCCAATGTAAAGCTGCTGCGATGATGAATGCATCCAAACTGGAGGCGCCGGTAAGCTGGAACCATTCCACGCCTCCTTCTTCCACAGGAACGGTCATCAATCCGATGGCGGAAGCGATACCCCATGAAACAAAGGCTTTCCAATAAAAAGGGGGTAATTTCTTTTGTTGGATAAAGGAAAAAGCGAAACGATTCCGATTCAGCAAAAAGAAATCGACCAGATAGATTGCTGTAATCGGAGCGAGTAGAGCACCGGATAAGGCTGTAAAGACCATGAAATAATCTTGAAGTTGCATGTAAGCAAGGCAGGACCCCAAAAAACCGATGATTAAGGTTAATACATACTTGGGGACATTCCGGAACAATGTGGCCAAACCGAGGCCGCTGGTGTATAGAAAATTATCATTGGTCGTCCACTGAGCCAGGATGATGATGAGAATAGCGAACATCCCCCAGCCCAATGCCAAGAAGATATCCACAATATCTGTCGCCCCGGTAATCCGGAATAGGATGACCGACAAGCTGATCATGACACTGTTTCCGATTAAGAAACCAAAAAATCCGGACAGAAAAGCATCTTTTTTTGTTTTTGCCCAGCGAGCAATATCGGGACTAATCACCACAATAATGATCCAGCTTGCCAAAACGAAAGAGATCGCCGAACCCATGCTCATGGTTATACCGGCATCCGGAAGGGTGGTCAGCCACTCTTTCTTTTTTTCGGATCCCAAGACAGCACCCATCAACCCGGCCATCAGGAACAGCATAAGGGGGAAAGCAACGAGGCTCAGTCGTTCAATCGCTATGTATCCGACCGTGGCAGTAATGGTCATGAGCAACCCGCCGATGAATGCGGCCCATGAGACGGTTAATTCAATGCCGACCACCTCCAACAGCAAGAATTGAAACATCTCCCCGAACAGTCCCACATCCACGCCAAACATAAAGAAAAAGCTGATGACGATTAAAGCTGTGATCAGACGAGATCCCCATTCACCAAACAC
The DNA here is from genome assembly GCF_031454155.1 of Desmospora profundinema. Lineage (GTDB taxonomy): Bacteria > Bacillota > Bacilli > Thermoactinomycetales > DSM-45169 > Desmospora > Desmospora profundinema. The sequence continues at coordinate 458,197 of NZ_JAVDQG010000001.1, read as the reverse complement.
AAAGCGGGTGATCATTCCGGTCGATAGACGGGTTGCACCGCCGACGTAGCAACAAAGGCCGCCGATCACACCTAAAATGATATTCGCGATCAGCACAGCGATCAGCGCGTTTAAAACCGTTTGTCCTTCAGCCAAGATGCTGCCGATCAACACGGCTACCATATCCGTTGCAGCGGCAAACCAGACGAATGCGATCGCGATCCATCCACGCCGTTCCGACAGCGGAATCGGTTCCCGAGCATAATCATCCTTGACAAAAAACGTTAGATCTTTCAAAATTAATCCCTCCTTTTTTGTTCCTATTGTATCCTGTGACCCACTTTAAAAGAAAGACTATTCTAACTAAATTTGAACCAAGATACGAGAAAGGATGATTCTTCGACCTAAAAACTGTCGTCTTAAATTAAAAAACCGACTCCTCAAACGAGGAGTCGGTTCGTTGATATGTTTATCCACGGTCAGATGTGAGGCTTGGGATGGCTACTTCCGTATCGACATCCTGTTCATAGTCGATGCCATCAAATTGAAAGCCGAAGAGGCGGAAGAAATCGGTCCGGTACCCGATCAGATCGGACAGTTCATCAATATTGTCCGTGTTCACTTCTTGCCACAGGCGTGTGACGGCTTCCTGGATCTCACCTTTCATTTCCCAGTCGTCCATTCGGATCCGTCCTTCGTCATCCACCGGTGTCTCCTCTGCATACAGCCGCTCTGCGAACAGGCGTTGCATCTGTTCAATGCACCCTTCATGCAGCTCCTGTTCCTTCATGATCTTAAATAACAGAGACATATACAGCGGGACGACGGGGATCGCGGAGCTGGATTGGGTGACTAGGGCTTTGTTGACGGATATGTAGGCCCGTCCCCCAAGGTCCCGCAGTTGATCCCGCAGTTCCCGGGCGGTTGCTTCCAGGTGATCTTTTGCTTTGCCGATGGTTCCTTCCCGATAGACGGCATGCGTGATCCCGGGTCCGATGTAAGAATACGCGATCGTGGTTGCACCGGGAGCCAACAGATCGGCATCCCGCAAGGCATCGATCCACATTTTCCAGTCTTCGCCGCCCATCACGGCTACTGTTTGCCGAATCTCCTCCTCAGTGGCCGGATCGATGGTGATTTCGGAGACGCTTCCGGTATGGAAGTCGACAGTCTTGTTGGTAAACGGCTTTCCAACCGGTTTAATCACGGAAGAAAAGGTTTCACCGGTCACGGGATGAACCCGTTTGGGAGAGGCCAAGCTGTAAACGACGAGGTCCACTTTCCCCCAATCCTGACGGATGAGGTCCAGGGTTTGCTGCTTCACTTCCTGCGAAAAGGCGTCGCCGTTCATGGTCTTGGCATACAGTCCTTCTTCCTGAGCCGCCTGTTCAAAAGCAGCCGTGTTGTACCACCCGGCGGTTGCAGTCCGTTTCCCCGATGCGGGTCTCTCAAAGCAAACACCGATGGTGGCGGCTTTTGCGCCAAAGGCGGAAACAATCCGGGAAGCCAGCCCATAGCCGGTGGAGGAGCCGATCACCAAAACGCGTTTCGGCCCATCGATCGACGGTTGGCTTTTTACATGCCGGATTTGTTCCATCACATGTTGTGCGCAGCCTGCCGGATGCGCCGTTGTGCAAATAAATCCTTTGAATTTCGGTTTTACGATCATATCTCGCCCTCCAAACACCTTCATTAGACTGCTACTAGTATACCAGTCCGAGCCTTGCGACTAAAGTCCGATCATTCATGTGATCGGATCGTCCAACCGCATGGTTTCTTCCATACAAGCAGATACTCAAGGGGAGGTGACCGAGATGTTACAGGAATGGTTGAAACATTATAGCGCCCGCATCGCTTTCATTCAATCGGAATACCCCACTGCTCAGCCGCCGGAGCGGTCCCGCATGAGGCAAGAAGTACAAGGGATTCGGAATGGGATGGGGGAACTGTTGGAAGGGTGGATTGCCTTGGAGGAGGCAATGGCCGCCCTTCTTCAGACACACCCCGATCTGGATGGGAACGAGCAGGAAGAAGTGGGAGAAGAGTTTTGGCTGGATGGCCAGGTGGTTCGGGCGTTTCGTCAGGGTCAGGGATATTATCAATTGAAAATGTTTCAGGAAGCCCGTCCGTTTTTCGATCAGGTTGTGGAGTCGGAACCGGAATTTTTGCTGGGAAGGGTGTACCTGGCCCTGTCCCAATTTCAGTCCGGTCAATGGAGCGAGGCACAGCGACATTTTCAGTTGGTGGCGGAGACGGCCGAGCACGCTCGCTTCCAAGCGTTTGCCCACCACATGCTGGGGTGTGTTCACATTAAACGGGGCGGGGATGAACAAGCGATCCGACATTTTGAAAAAGCATTGGCGATCGATCCGGATCATGGGGATTCTTGGTTCAACTTGGGAGCCTGCTATTACCGCCTACAGGAATACCATGAGGCGGTCCCCCGCTTTTTTCATGCATTGCGGACGGGTGAAAGGGATTGGGAAGCGATGTATTATCTGGCCTGTTGTTACGAGCGGGCAGGACGGTGGGAAAGTGCCGCCTACTGGCGGATGGCCGCCTTTGAAGAGATCAAACGACCGGAAATGATGGAGGAGATCGCACGGGATTTTGAAGCCTCCGGCGATGGGGAAGGAGCCGTGAGATGGTACCGCAAATTGCTTCAGCAGGATCCCAAACGCGTGGCAGGCTATCACGGGATCAGCTGGCATCTGTGGCAGCACGGACAGCTTGGAGAGGCATTGGCGATGTTAAAAAAAGCTCTCACCCTGGCTCCCCGTAATCCCGATCTATTGTTTACATTCGTCTGGTTTCAGTTACAAGAGGGAGAGGAGGGGGAGATGGATGGCATCCGACGGGTGATGAATCAATTGCCGGCTCCCCTGGCGGATGAACCGTTATGGCTGATTCTCCGCTCGCGCCTCCATGCCCGGGCAAATGAATGGAACGAGGCGAAGGAATTGGCGCATCAGGTAATCCAGCAGGCCCATACGGACCCATTTACATGTTCGTTGGGACATTATCAAATGGGGCGGATTTTGTTGCAGCAAAAAAATCCAAGCGAGGCGCGGAACCACTTTCGCGATGCGGCCGTAATGGCTCCCGATTGGAGAGAGCCGCTGTTTTTCGAAGGGTTGTGCCATTGGATGGAAGGGAACCCGGACGCGACACGCCGCTGTTGGGAATCCCTTCCCCTGGCGGAACAGCCGCACAGCCTTTAATTGTTGTCTGTAATGGCGCAACAGTCCTCAATGGTAGTCCCGCAGGGGCAACCATGACGCTGTAGGAGGGAATCATCCATGCATACGATTTGGAAAGGGTCGATCAGTTTCGGTTTGGTCCATATACCGGTGAAGATGTATGCTGCCACCAAGGAAAAAGGAGTGTCGTTTCGCAACTTACATCGGAAGTGTAAGACCCCCATCAAATACACGCGGACATGTCCCCACTGTGAGACCGAAGTGCCGTGGGAGGAGATTGTTAAGGGATATGAGTACGCGGATAACCAGTTTGTCCTGATGGAGAAGGACGAGTTGGAAGCGGTGATGCCGGAAAATCGCAAGTCGATCGAAATTCTGGACTTTGTTCAGTTGGAAGAGATCGATCCCATCTACTTCGACCGAACCTATTATCTCGGCCCTGGTGATCATGGAGATCGGGCGTATGCACTGCTGCGGGAAGCGATGCGAGAGACGGGACGGATCGGGGTGGCGCAAATCACGATCCGTTCCAAACAATCATTGGCGGTGGTTCGGGTCTATGAGGGATGTTTAGTGATGGAAACGATCTACTACCCCGATGAAGTCCGGAATGCGGCTGCAGTTCCGGATGTTCCGGGGCAGACGGAGCTACCGGAGAAGGAGACGACGATGGCCCAGCAACTGATCGAAAACCTGACGACCGCGTTTGATCCTGATCGGTATCAGGACACCTATCGACAAGCGGTGGAAGAAGTGATCGAGAAGAAGGTAAAGGGAGAAGAAGTGGTGGAAGTGCCGGAGAAAAAGCCGGAACGGGTAGTCGATCTGATGGAAGCGCTGAAAGCCAGCCTGGAACAATCGGAAGGGAAAAAAGGAGCGGGCAGAGGAAAGAAAAAAGCCGCCAAATAAGGCGGTTTACTCCCCGTTCCAATATCGAATATGGGTCTGTTCCGAAGTGGGGCTCTGCTCGACTTCTTTCCCGTTTTCATCCAGGCGTATCTTTATCTTGCGATAATGTTCCACCACCCAACTTCCTTCCCGGGTGGTGCTTTCCAACTCCATTCGGTAGTCGGTGGTTAATTGAGGCGTTCCCGGCTGGGCCCAAGTGGGTACGGATTCCGGAAAAACAGTGACGTTTCTGGCAACGATCAGACCGATTAGCATCAAATTGACTGCGATTAACGTGCCTACAATCACCGGTATCCACTGGAATCGGATTGGTTTAGTCATGACGGTCTCCCCCCTGGTTTTATACCAGTGTATGTAGGGTTTGGACAGAGATACGGAAAAAAGGGGAGTAATCGAATCAGGAGATGCCCAGCAGCAACCAAAGGGCGACTGTAAAGATAGAAATTTGGTACAGGACTTCCAGGATGGGTTGACGGTTTCCCTGAATCATCCGGACAAGTTGGTAAGCGCAACGGAAACAGATAATGATAAGTGCAATCTGGACCAGCAGTTCAGGCATCCTTCTATCACCTCCCTCTTCACCCTATGTGGAATGAAGGTTGTTTCATGCTTGAAGGAAACCGGATCAGGGCAGACTATTCACGAACTTGTTGCGATAGGAGATTAGCCGGATGATTCCCCCCCTGAAACCGATGGAACCGATACAAACCGACCGCGTGCTGACTTCCGCCGAATGGATCCATCAGGTCAAATGGGATGGTGTTCGCATATTGGCCCATTTGGATGAAGGTCGGGTCCGCTTATGGAACCGAAGGGGGCAGGAGCGAACCGCTCAATACCCCGAACTGACGGCGGAACTGGCGGGCCTTTCCTGTTCCGCCGTTCTGGATGGAGAAGTAATCGCCGTTCATGAAGGTCGACCCGATTTTTTCCGAGTATTAAAACGCGATCTTCTTCAGGATCCGCGTAAAGTGGAGGCCGTTGGTAAACAAATCCCCGTTCAGTATCAGTTGTTTGATATGTTGGAACAAAACGGAATATCGATGCTGGAACAGGAGTGGGAAAAACGTGATTTTCTCCTGCGTTCCCTCATGGAGGATCATTCGCTGGAGCGGGTGGGGGTCACGGACTCTTTTGAAGATGGAAAGGCATTGTGGCGGGCGACGGAAGAGCGGGGCTGGGAAGGGATCGTTATGAAACGGAAAACCAGCTTCTACCGATTGGGACAGAAGCATGCCGATTGGCGTAAGTGTAAACACTTTCGTACGCTGACGGCACAAATGGTGGGAGTGTCTCTAAAGGGAGAACGAGTGAATGCGATTCTGTTGGGGGTGGAGGATGACAAGGAAAGGGGATGGCGTTATATCGGTCGGGCTGCATCGGGATTGGGGGAACAGGAGTGGATGCTGTTAAAAACATGGTGGCCCCGGATGCAAGTGCCGGATCCCCCCGTCATCAATCCCCCGACAGAAACCGGTGTTGTTTGGGTCCGTCCCACCGTCTCTGTCGTGGTCCGCTACCTGGAGTGGACTCCCCATGGCACCCTGCGATCACCCACCATCCTTCACTTTTCCGGATAATAAGAAAAACCGGCCAACGGCCGGAAATGACAGAGTCCTTACCAAAAGAAGCGTCTTCTAAAAGGGAAGGGTCTGAAAAACGGGGGGAAGAAAGGGAAGAAGGGAAACGGGCGAAAGAAAGGAAAGCCGAAAAACGGGAAGAATTGACTGTTTTGCACATCCTCTTGACCTGGATACCCCGGGTATCCGTATGGATCGTAGCCGGAATAGTAAGGGGTGTAACCGGGGCCGGACTGGGGATACATGGATGGGCCAAACCCATCATTAGGGAGATAGTCCGGTGTGGGAGCGTGATCCGGAAAGCCTTGTTCTTGTGCCATACATTATTCCCTCCTTGGTTGTTTTATGGGCACAATGCAATGTATGTACCGAAACCCGTCTTGGACGGTTGTCCCCTGGCATCCGCCTGGAATTTGGGCTCCGATGGAGGTAATCCACATGCCGGTTACGGCTAAGACCGTTACGGTTGATGGCAAGGAAATCCGTATTTCCAATCCTGATAAAGTATTGTTCAAAGAAATTCCTCTGACCAAATGGGATTGGATTATGCACTTGACCCGACTGGCTCCTTACCTAATCCCACATTGCAGGGGCCGCTTTCTTACCACGATTCGATTTCCGGACGGTCCCGACGGCAAATCATTTTATCAAAAAAATGCCCCTTCCCATATCCCGGATTGGATGCCGGTCAGTGAGTCAGGAAAGATTCGGTACATGCGGCTGGAGGACACCGCCGGATTGATCTATCTGGGCAACCTGGCCTGTCTGGAATACCACCTGTCCTTTGACCGGATTACCCATCCGGATCAACCGTCGGATCTCGTGTTTGATATCGATCCGTCCCAACGAGGTCGTGTGGGGTTCCAGCAGTCGATGGAGACGGCACTCCTCACCAGAGAAACATTGCGGTCATTGGGTTTAGACGGTGTGGTGAAAACCTCGGGGGCAACGGGTTTACAGATTTACGTTCCTTTAAAGAGAGGGTACACCTTTGAGGAGACACGACAAGTAAGCCGGTTCATTTCCCAATATCTGACCGAGAGGCATCCCCATTTGATTACGGTGGAACGGATGGTATCCAAGCGGGGGACCAAGGTATACTTCGATTATTTGCAGCACTGGCGGGGAAAATCCTTAATCGCTCCTTATTCTCCCCGTGCCAGGGAGGAAGCCACCGTTTCCACACCGGTACATTGGGAGGAGTTGCGTCCTTCCCTGCGGCCGGAATGTTTTACGCTTTCCACGATTCATCGACGCCTGGCCCGTGTCGGCGACCTGTTTGCCCCTTTGTTGCAGAAAAGGGGCTATACTCTCGATGAGATTCTCTCCTTTATCGGTAAAAAGGGATAAAACCTTGTCTCCGGTTTGGGTTTGGGCTATGGTGGGGGAGACAGAAAGGGGGCGGAAAAGATGAAACGTTTATTTACCCGTGGAGCGATATTGTCGATGAAGGAGAGGGAGCCCCTGCTCACCGACGCCGCGATGCTGGTGGATGGAGACCGGATCGCCTGGGTGGGTAACGGGTTGCCGCCGAAGCAGGAATGGGATGAGCTGGTGGATATGAAGGACCGGCTGTTGCTTCCGGGTTGGGTTAACACCCATAATCATGCCGCTATGACACTTCTGCGAGGGTATGCGGACGATTTGCCACTACAGATATGGCTGGAGAAACACATGTGGCCGATGGAAGCCCGTTTTCAAGCACAGCAAGTGCAGGCAGGTACCCGTTTGGCCGTATTGGAGATGATCCGGGGAGGGACGACTTGTTTTGCCGATATGTACGACCATATGGATGAAGTGGCACAAGTCGTGGCGGATTCCGGTATACGGGCGCGTCTGTGCAGAGGGGTGATCGGTCTGGGGTCGGAGGTGGAAAGACGAAGCAAACTGGAAGAGGCTGTACAGTTTGTGCGGGATTGGGACGGTGGAGCGGATGGACGGATTACAACCATGCTGGGGCCTCACGCTCCCTATACCTGTCCTCCTGATTATATCCGCCAAATTGTAGAGCAAGCGGAGTCCCTCGATCAACCGATTCACACTCATCTGTCGGAAACGATGGCGGAAGTGGAGCAAAATGTGAACGATTATGGAGTCCGACCGGTGGAGCATTTGGATCGGTTGGGTGTTTTTCGGCGCCCCACGTTGGTGGCTCATGCCGTCCATGTCAATGATGAAGAGATCGCCCTGCTTGCGGACAGAGGCGTCAAGATCTCCCATAACCCGGGCAGCAACTTAAAATTGGGGAGCGGAATCGCACCGATCTCCCTCATGTTCCGCTATGGGTTGAAGCCCGCTCTAGGCACGGACGGAGCTGCCAGTAACAATAATCTGGACTTGCTGGGTGAAATCCAGTTGGCTGCACTCATCCACAAAGGAGCCGAGCAGAACCCGGAAGCGGTACCGGCGATTCAGGCACTGGCGATGGGAACCCGATTTGGGGCAGAGGCCCTTTTTCTGGAAAAGGAAATTGGAACGCTGGAGCCCGGCAAAAAAGCTGATTTCATCTCGGTCGACCTGACCGGCCCCCATATGCAACCGGCTCATGATCTCGTCTCCCACCTGGTTTACGCCGCGTCCAGCGCCGATGTACAAGACGTTTATGTGGATGGCCGTCCGTTGATGCGGAACCGCCAGCTGCTTACCCTGGATGAAGAAAAAATACGCTGGGAGGCCCAACAGGCTTTTCATGCCATTGCCCCAGAAAAAAACCTGCCCGATGATGGCAGGTAATTACTGGGATGGGGTATAGGCAGGAGTAATCAAGTTACAATAGAAATAAGTTACTCACTTAACTCAATCTCCAGGTGATAGCGCAAAGGGATATTCACTTCCGCCCCCCTCTTCTGGCGTGAGGAGGGAGACGCCCAAGCCTCGACCTGGAGAAGGGTTTGGATCGCTTCCAGTTCCTCGGCGGGGAAGTGCCCGTGAAGCTCCTCCAAGATCCGGCCGGGGGACGAAAAAGCATCCATTGGCTCACCTCCTTGTGTACTGTTATTGTCACCTCCCCCGGAGGGAGTATGACTAACACATTTTTGTTAATGGGATGCGGAATATCCGGATGATGCGGAGGTTGTTGCTGCCTCCGCCTTTTTTGTGATTTTTCATAAGGTACGTGCTGACCTCGACACAGATTGAAATCCCATTTTCCTGTTTGCACCTGATGGTGCTTTTTTTACTTTCGGTGATATATGGGACAGTGGATTCGTACATTGGGACTATAGTGTGTTTGGAGGGAGGGACAGCGGTGCGAATCGGTTGGATCCTGTTGTCCATGCTCCTCTGTACGGGGCTTCTGGGGTGTACGAACGATGATTTGGCGGCCAAACCGTCACCGACGCAGAAAGAATCCACGAAAGAGGAACATTCCGAAAGGGAAAGTCGTCAGTTTTTAAAACGGGTGGATGAACAGATGGAGCGGGAAGAAGTGGTATTCACGTTGAAGCTACAAGACGGCACTCCCTTTAAAGGGAAAGAAACGGACGGAAAATGGATACTGATCAGTGCCGATGAGGAAGAGGAAACGATCCGAATTGAACAGGAAGATGGAACCATCCATTTAACTCATGGAGAGCAGACTGAAACGTTGACCACCCGTCAATTTGGATTGGTCTCTCCCCGGGACCATATGAAGTTGGTGCGCGAGTCCGTTCAACGGGTGAGTACGGAGACAAAAGACGGTCAGGATTGGTATGTGGCGGATCTGAATAAAGAAGAGATGGGGGATAAACTGGGTCGGTGGATGGGAGAAGCATACCATGAAGGGGCTGCCAGCCAAGCCAGTCGCAAGTTTATCTTTCGTTATCGGTTTCAATTTGATGAAACCGAGTTACGTGAGATGGTCATGCAAATCATTCCATTAGAAGAGAGTGATTCCAGCGAAACGATCCGATACACGTTTAAATCCGATAAATAGGGCGATAACCCCAGACAGGAGCACCGCAGGATTCCAGCGGTGCTCCTGTCTGAGTATATATTATGTGATATACTATTATTGTTATTTCTGATATATCGGGTAGAAAGGAGGGGGAAGGTGATGTCCATTCGTTGGCCCGTGGCCGTGACAGCTCTCGTTGTGGCCTTGGCAGTACTGTTCGGGGGATACACGGCCTACCAATGGACACAGGTGGACCGTCCCATTGAAGAGACGGTGGCACAAACCCCTCATGTCACACTGAAGAAAAAAGAGGTGTCTCCCGACCGGATCAGCATCCGCTTGGAAACCGATTCCGATTTTTCATTAACACGGGATTATCCATCCTTGCGGGAACAACTGACGACGATTGCGGGAGGGCGCCTGTTGGAAATAGAATTGATTGATCGGCCGGATGATGTGCTTACACAAGCATGGAACGAAATGCTTTTTGGTGTAAAGGAGGGTCTGGCTAACCAACAGTATTCGAATATCCCGGAAGCGGTGAAAACATTCACTCCCTCCGGAGCCGAAAGTCAGGTTGCTATGGACGAGACCCATTTGTATGTGGAAATCAAGCGGGGAGACGCGCGGATGTATCAAATTCTTCCCCTGCATAAGAGGGAAAGTGGGGTGAAGGATAATGGGTAAAGGAATCACGGCGGGAACAGCCCCGGCTGTCTTGGTCTTTTTGTGGTACTTGGGATTTAGCCCTGTACCGGTGTTGGTTCTTGCCGCGATTGCCGGTTTGGTATGGTTCGTGATGCGTTCTCGCCCCGGTTTGGGGACAGGAAAAAAGAAACGTCTCTATCAAAAGGACGCGGTTCCGACGATTTCGTTTGATCAGATCGGAGGGCAAGAACGAGCCAAAAAAGAACTGCGGGAAGCACTCGATTTTTTGATTCACCGGAATCGGATCCGGCAATACGGGATTCGACCCATTAAGGGGATCCTGTTGTCCGGCCCTCCGGGAACGGGTAAAACGCTGATGGCCAAAGCGGCTGCTCACTACACCGATTCTGTGTTTGTTTCCACATCGGGAAGCGAATTTATCGAGATGTATGTGGGTGTGGGTGCCCAACGGATCCGGGAGTTGTTTCAGGAAGCCCGTAAAGAGGCAAAGAAAAACGGGAAACAGAGTGCGATCGTATTTATCGACGAAATTGATGTCATCGGTGGTCAACGGGCAGGTGCTCAGCATCGGGAATATGACCAGACATTAAATCAATTGCTGACCGAGATGGACGGGATCGCCACCGACCAAGAGGTTCAAGTGTTGGTGGTGGCAGCAACCAACCGTAAAGATATGCTGGATTCCGCGTTGTTGCGCCCTGGACGTTTCGATCGACACATTACGGTGGACTTACCGGATAAAAAAGCACGCTTGTCCATCCTGGAATTGCATATCCAGAATAAACCTCTGGCGGACGAGGTGGAGTTGGAACAAGTCGCCGTGGAAACATTCGGCTTTTCCGGGGCCCAGTTGGAGAGTCTGACCAATGAAGCGGCCATTTATGCGATGCGGGACGGCAGTGAGACGATTCGTCAGGAGCACCTTTCTCTGGCGATTGACAAGGTGATGATGGGGGAAAAAACGGACCGGGAAACCACCCAGGAAGAGCGGGAACGGGTGGCCATCCATGAATTGGGACATGCCATCATGTCCGAATGGGTACGCCCTGGCTCCGTATCCCAAGTATCGTTGTCGCCCCGGGGACAAGCATTGGGATACGTACGCCACCATCCTGGACAGGATCGTTATCTTTATACCCGAAAGCACATCGAAGACCAAATTATGATTTGTTTGGCCGGTGCAGCTGCAGAAGAACAGGTATACCGCAACCGCTCCACTGGTGCTAAAAACGATTACGAACAAGCGAATCGCTACACCCGATCGTTAATCGAAGCAGGTTTGTCGGATTTGGGAATCATTGATAAAGATTTGGTGTCCCATGAGACACTCCATCAAGAATCTGCTAAGATACTAAAGGAACTTCATGATCAGACGGTCCGGCTGTTGGATCGTTATTCCCCGGTCTTTGACGCTGCTCTTCCGATCCTGTTAACAGAAGAGGTGTTGTCAGGAGATCAATTCCGGGAAATATTGAAGCCTTATACGCAAGAACCCGCAGCGGCCAACACGTAATCCTGCGGGAAGGTTCCCTTTTATAATCAGGGGGCTGAATGTTAGGAAGGAGAATGGGTTTTGTCGGATATTCAACACATCGTCGTATACGGCGGTGGCACGATGGGCCAAGGAATCGCGGAGTTGTTGTCCACGAAAGGTTTTGAGGTGAGTGTAATCGAAAAAACACAAGCGCTGGCGGAACAGGCGCGTCACTTCATTGAGTTGAGTCTGGACAAGCAGCTTTCCAAATGGGGAATTACCCAGGCGGAGAAAAAAGCGATTCTTTCCCGCATTCATTTTACCGATGAAGATACACCGCTTCATCACGCCGATCTGGTAATTGAAACCATTACGGAGGATTTGGAAGCCAAAAAAGAAGTGTTTGACCGCTGCGACCGCTTGTGTCCTGCAGACACGATATTGGCCAGCAATACCTCCACTTTAAGTTTAACCGAATTGGCGGCCGTCACTCGGCGCCCCGAACGGGTGATCGGCCTTCATTTTGTTCACCCCACGACCCGTGTGGATCTGGTGGAGGTGGTCCGCGGGTTGAAGACGAGTCCGGAAACCGTGGACGAAGTGAAAGCGCTGCTGGAACAAATTCATCTGGTTGGGGTGGAGGTATACGAATCCCCCGGCTTTGTGACGACACGGCTGATTGTCATCCTGATCAATGAAGCGTTATACACCTTGATGGAAGGGGTGGCTTCGCCGGAAGCGATCGATACGGCGATGAAGCGCGGATATCAGTTTGCATACGGTCCGTTGGAAATGGCGGACCGTTTTGGGTTGGATTCGGTTCTGGCGGCGATGGAACGACTGTTCCGAGAATATGGAGACAACAAGTTCCGGCCCGCTCCGCTTCTGAAGAAGATGGTGCGGGCGGGACACTTGGGTGTGAAAACAGGAGAAGGGTTTTTCCGGTATGACGAAGACGGGGATCGTATCGGGAAGGAGGGACCGCGGTGAAAGTGCTGGTGATCAACTGCGGCAGTTCGTCGATCAAATACGAGTTGTTCGATATGGATCGGGAAGATGTATTGGCTAAGGGATTGGTGGAGCGCATCGGCTCGGACCGCTCTATTTTGACCCACCGGGTGACGGACCGAGAGCCGTGGGTGGAGACCGCGGAGATCTTGGATCATCGGCAAGGGTTGAATAAGGTACTGGCCCTGTTGGTGGACCGGGAGTCGGGAGTTCTCCAGTCGGTAGAGGAAGTGGCAGCCGTGGGGCACCGGGTGGTGCACGGAGGGGAGTCCTTTTCCGAATCGGTGCGGATTGATGCCGATGTGGTGAGGGCCATACAGGAGAATGTGGACCTGGCTCCGCTACATAACCCCCCGAATCTGTCGGGAATCCATGCTGCCCGTCATCACCTGCCCCATGCGGAGCACGTGGCGGTGTTCGATACGGCGTTTCATCAGACCATGCCGGACTATGCTTATCTTTACGCGTTGCCTCGGGTGCTGTACAACAAGCACAAGGTACGCCGTTACGGATTCCACGGGACATCACACCAATATGTGTCGCAACAAGCGGCCGCTCTGTTGGAACAGCCTCTGGAAACCTTAAAGCTGATCTCCTGTCATATTGGAAACGGGGCCAGCTGTACCGCCATTCAAGACGGCAAATCGGTGGACACCAGTATGGGGATGACTCCTCTGGAAGGATTGATGATGGGGACGCGCTGCGGGGATATCGATCCGGCCATTGTTCCGTTTGTCATGGCCAAGGAGGAGCTGACCCTGGGGGAAGTGACCTCCATGATGAACAAACACAGCGGTCTCATTGGTGTGTCGGGCCTCTCCAGTGATATGCGGGAGATCGTGGAAGGTACGTTTGAAGGCAACAAGCAAGCCAAACTGGCTCTTCAGATGTATACGTATCGCTTGCGAAAAACCATCGGCGCATATGCAGCCTCGATGGACGGAGTGGACGCGATTATCTTTACCGCCGGAGTGGGGGAGAACGCATCGCTGGTCCGGGAATGGACCTGCCGCGCACTAACCTACCTCGGGGTAGAACTGGATAAGGAGAAAAATGCTCACCTTCCCCGCGGTCCTCAGGTGATTAGCACGCCGGAATCAAAGGTGAAGGTGTTGGTTATTCCCACAGATGAGGAATTGATGATTGCTCGTGAGACAAAACGACTGGTGGAAAGCGCATTGTAAGACGGTCTGTGGTACAATGATGGCGACCAGAAGCAGAGAGGAGCCCTTTCATCGATGAAATTGTCTCAACGCGTGCAACAGTTAACCCCTTCCAAAACGATTGAGGTAACAGCCATGGCCAAATCGTTGCGCCAGCAGGGCCACGATGTCATCGGTTTGGGTGCGGGTGAACCGGATTTCAACACTCCCGAACCGATCCTGGAAGCCGCTGACCGCGCTATGCGGGAGGGGCAGACCAAGTATACACCCGCAGGCGGCGTGTCGGAACTGAAGGATGCGATTATCGCCAAGTTCGAGCGGGATAACGGCCTCACCTACAGCCGTGACGAAGTGACGGTGACAGTGGGCGCCAAGCATGCCCTCTACAACTTGTTTCAGGTGACCCTGGATCCGGGAGACGAAGTCATTGTTCCCGCGCCGTACTGGGTGAGCTATATCGAGCAGGTGAAGCTGGCTGGTGGTGTGCCCGTGGTGATTGAGAGCAGGGAGGAAAATGGGTTCAAGGTGACGGTGGAGCAGCTGAAGGAAGCGATTACTGACCGTACCGTGGCCTTTTTGATCAACAGTCCGTCCAACCCCACCGGAGCGATGTATACCGCCGAAGAGTTACAATCACTCGGTGAAGTCTGCCGGGAAAACGACCTTTTGATCTTTTCGGATGAAATCTACGAAGAATTGATTTACGGGGATCAACACCACGTCAGCATCGCTACCCTAAACGGACTGAAGGACCGGACGGTCATCATCAACGGCGTCTCCAAAACCTATTCCATGACGGGGTGGCGGATCGGCTACGCTGCCGGCGACGCCCGCATCATCAAGGCGATGACCAGCTTGGCCAGTCACAGCACTTCCAACCCCACCTCTGTCGCTCAATATGCTGCTCTGGAGGCCCTTAACGGAGACCAGACACCGGTGGCGGAAATGAAAAAAGCCTTCCGCGAGCGGCGCGACTATGTGGTGGAACGATTGAGCCGGATGCCCGGTGTATCCGTTGATACCCCGCAAGGAGCGTTCTACGTGTTTGCCAACGTGGCGCAAGCGGCGGCCGAAGCGGGTTTCGACTCGGTGGATGATTGGGTGAAAGCCATGCTGGAGAAGAAAAAAGTGGCTTTGGTTCCGGGATCCGCTTTTGGCTCTCCTGACCATGTACGTCTCTCTTATGCCACATCCATGGGAGAGCTGGAAAAAGCAATGGATCGCATGGAGTCCTTTATCGCGAAGTGACCTAGGCGAGACTTATGTTTTGTAAGTACACGTACTTTAAAAGTAAACCCTTAAAAATCTCATCAGTCGTTCTCTCTAAATGGCTCCTGTATTCTACAGGAGCCATTTCCTTGTTTCCCGTATGGGAAATAAGGAGATTCAACATAACCTGCTTCAAACGGGAATCGATGGGAAGCTTGAAGATATAAAAGGAGCAATCCAGAAGAAATCACGACTTATTCTCGCCTTCTATATCGTTTTTCGTTAACTGCGAGACCCAGGAGAAAGTAGATGAGCTGTGGGAAAAGCTTTCTGAGGGGGAGAAAAAGAACCATGCGGCTGGCTAAAAGACAAGTATGGCGTATCGTGGCAAATTGTTCCTGTCGTCTTAGGGGAGATGTTGAATGATCCCGATCCTGTAAAATCACAAAGAGTGATGCAAGCACTGCTTCAAATGAAAAAGATTGATATCGAAGGTTTGAAGAAAGCATATGAAGCAAAAACATGAATCGCATGGTGTAAGGTTTTGTTAAATGGCTGGCGGGACCCCAAAAAAAAGAATGCTGACAAAATGTCAGCATTCCGTAAGGGGATCCGCCTTACAGCTTCACCACGTTTTGAGCTTGGTCACCACGGTTGCCTTGGGTGATTTCAAACTGGACTTTGTCGCCTTCGTCCAGGGATTTGAAACCTTCAGCACTGATTGCGGAATAATGGACGAATACATCGTCCCGGCCTTCCACTTCGATAAACCCAAACCCTTTTTCAGCATTGAACCACTTCACGGTACCTTCAATCATGGGTAAAACCTCCAAAAATAGTGTGTTGAAAATATTTTCCAGTAAAAATTCGCATGTAAGAAAGGATGACAAAATGAGATCATAATCCTTTCTTACATGCGAATTATATACCTCAATATTACAACCTTAGATGAGTATAGCACACCTCCTCCGTAATTTCAAAGCGGTTTTTTTGCAAATAATAATGATTGACCATTATTATTTTTGTGTGGTATAATATTTTATTTTTGTGATTGATTGTGGTATCATGGTTATAAAGGGTTGTATGGAGGTGGTTTTCTGTTCGAGATTGGGGATCAAGTCGTTTATCCGATGCATGGTGCGGGGGTCATTGAGGCCATTGAAGAAAAAGAGATCTTGGGCAAAAAACAATGGTATTACGTGATGAAGATGCCTGTCGGCGGAGTGAAGATCATGCTTCCTAGGGATCAGGTCTCGTCTGTAGGCTTGCGCAAGGTTGTCAGTGCCGGCATGATGGATCAGGTGTTGCTCCTATTCGACGAAGTGGAATCCGATTCTTCCATTGCTTGGAATCAACGATATCGTTTGAACATGGAGAAAATCAAAAGCGGCGATGTCTACAAAGGAGCAGAAGTGATTCGCGATTTGGAGCACATTTGTAAAAAAAGATCCCTGGGGACAGGAGACAAAAAGCTGTTGGACGATGCCAAACGTATTTTAGTCAGTGAATTGGCTTTAGTAAAGAATTTGACAGAAGAACAAGCGGCTTCTATCTTGGATGAGGCCGTCCATCGATAGAACACTCCCCTTTCACCCATTGGGTAGAGAGGGGGTTTTTACATATTGGAGGAAAATGCGGTGCAAAGGAGTGTTGTCCTCGGTACCGCATTAGTCCGGGGCTTTTCAGGAAATCATGGTTTCTTTTGATTTGCAACGATTTGTCGGTTTTCTTACTACTGCGATCCATATAAGAAAGCAAAGAAAAAGAGCGGGCAGGATTCCCTCTCCAGCCTGACCTTTCAAAAGAACGGATAGAATGGCACCGACCATAATCGACGCCAATAACACTGCTCCGTAACGGGAGGAAGCCCGTATGATTAACGCGATCGCACCGGTAATTTCCAATACACCTATTGCGATACGGAACCACGCGGGATAACCCATCTGCTCGAAGCCCTCCACGGTTGTTTGTTCACCGATTAGTTTAAGAACTCCTGCCTGAATAAAGAGTAAAGCAATGACCACTATTCCGATCCAACCTGCGTATGCCCACCACTTATTCATCACACGTTTCTCCTTGTCATTCAAGTTATTGTGTGCTCTCACCATAACATAGAAGAGAAGTGACGGTTTCTTATCGATTGCGGTATTGGATCATCCGACGGAAGAAGTCATTCATCACCTACCCCTTTTTGCTTGGAAAAGTATGCTCCTGTCCGGCGGAGAGCACCGAACTCATCCAAAACTTCAGGAAGTCCTGATGTACAACCAAATACAGGAGGGGAGGGAGGTTAAGAGCGCCGTTTCAACCAGTGGACGATACTCAACAGGCCGAAGGAAACCAAGACAGTCGCTGCCACCCAGTAAGTGGCCAACATCATATCACCTGATTCGGTGGCGATATAGATGGCAGTAGGCAGGGTTTGTGTTTTTCCCGGGATGTTTCCGGCAAACATCAAAGTGGCCCCAAACTCACCCAGTGCCCGTGCAAAACCGAGTGTATAACCGGTGATCATGGAACGCCAAGCGAGGGGAATGCTGATATACCACAGCAACTGGATTTCTCCGGCACCCATGGACCGGGCAGCATCTTCCAAATCGGGATCAACGGATTCCAATCCTGTTTTGATGGTTTGATAGGCCAACGGAAACGCAACAACCACTGCGGCGATGACCGCTGCCCACCATGTAAATACCAAGGGTTGGCGGAATACCCACTCGATCGCTTGTCCCACTGTACTGTTTCTCCCCAGCATCACCAACAAACCAAACCCGACGACTGAGGGCGGCAATACCAACGGCAGCATCCACAGGGTTTCCAACGCCGACTTGCCGGCAAATGTGCGACCCTTCATCCACCCGGCGGCCGCCAATGCCAACCCAAAAACGAGAATGCTGGCAACTGATGCGACTTCCAGGGATAAGCGAATGGGGGACCAAAAATCCGGGCTCATTGGGCATCAAATCCGTATTTTTCAAAGATGGCCCGGGCTTTTTCTCCCTGCAGCCACTCATACAACTTGCGGGCTTCTTCCGGGTGTTTAGAAGCTTTTAATACTCCCACCGGATAACGAATCGGCTGATGGCTGTCCGGATCGACGGTCGCCGCCACAGTGACTTTGTTTGAGTGTTGGGCGTCGGTCCGATAAACGAGTCCGGCGTCCACATTGTTGGTTTCCACATAGGTAAGAACTTGACGAACATCACCGGAAAACACGATTCGGGAATGCAATTCCTCCCATAGTCCCAAGTCTTCCAGGGCTTGTTTGGCATAGCTCCCGGCCGGTACCGTGTCCGGTTGTCCGATCGAAATTCTTTCCGCCTCGGTGAGATCTTCCATGCTGGTCCATTTATTCCCGTTTTGTTTGGGGACGATTAAAGTTAGCTGATTTTCGAGCAGGTCAATGTGGTGATCCGGATCGATATGATCCTTTTCCAACAACGCGTTCATCTCTTTTTTTCCGGCAGAGAGGAACAAATCCGCCGATGCTCCCTGTTCGATCTGCCTTTGTAGCTTCCCGGAGGATGCAAAATGAGGAACCAATCGGACCTCCGGTTGATTTTGTTTATAGGTTTCTTGAATTTCTGTTACGGCATCTTTTAAGCTGGCGGCGGCAAACACCGAAAGTTCGATGTCTTCTTTTTCCGGTGCAGCAGGTGCTTTTTCTTGAGAGCACGCTGCCATCATTCCTACACTCACCCAAACCGCCATCCACCGAAAAAAACGATTTCGCTTGGTGCTCATCCCGAATCCTCCCAGTCCGTCTACTTAAGTTAACTATACCACGCTTGTCTTCCAGCGTCTTTTCCCTTCCGTCAAAGGGTGAAAATATTTAAAAAAAGTGAGGAATCAATCGGAATAAAGGTTTCATCCTGATAACAGGGGGAATATAGATAGTGATACACCCGATATAGAAGAGGAAAAGCCTCTTGATTCCATAGGTGAAAGGGGTTGTCACACATGATTAAGCAAATGATGAGACAGGTATTCGGCCCAAAAAGGATCCATTCTCAAGTGGTGAAGCCCCTGGTACACCGAGGAATCTATAACCATCGGGACTATGTACGGATCATGCTTGCAGAAGAGCAAGCTGAGGGGAAGGCGGAAGAAGAGGAGAGCCTGGAATCAACCAGGTTCTTTTTTATGTTTTTTCAATTCTGTTCAAGTAAGTCCAAAGCGAAAATGACCTTCGTGTTCAAGAAGGGAAAAAGTGATTTTTCGGAGAAAGGGATAGGGAAATTGCTATCTAAATCAATAGACTGGTTTGCAAAACAAACTAATAATCACTATTCACCATACCCTTGAGAATACCCCCAACCAAACCGTCTTATAAAAACCCTCCTATAGAAAGGATTAACTCAAATGGACACAAAAGTCGTTTTGCAAAAATTTGAAGAGACAGCGACGGAATACATCCATACGTTGGATCAATATTCCCCTGAGCAGTTTGCACAGAAGCCGGCACCAGACGAATGGTCTCTGGGCCAAATGTATCAACATTTACTAACCTTCACCACGTATCAAATCAGTTTGATCGAGAAATGTGCAAACGGTCAAGGGGAACCCGGTGGACAAAAAACGGACTGGGGCCAGAAACTCTTCGAGAAGGGCGATTTTCCCCCGATAAAAATCAAGCTTCCGGATCGGCCCGAGTTTACGCCTGAAAATCTAACAGACCCCAAACAGACAAAAGAACAGCTATTGGATTTGGTTGAAAAAGTGAGGGGGGCGGAACCCAAGCTGGCTTCCGCCCCGGTAGAAAACAAGTTACATCACCCCAGGCTCGGCTGGTTAAACGCCTTGGAATGGTTCCAACTGATCCCCATGCATTTTCGCCATCATTTGCACCAAAAGAGACGATTGGAGGAGGAGTGTTGCAGTAGGGGAGGGGACTAGGGAAACTTCACCCGATCCTTCTGTTCTTGGGATATCGCCGCATTTGCTTTATATTGCTCAAAGGATGTAACAAACATTTGAGAAAAGCCCGGCACCCTGGAAGCGAAGGGGCCGGGCTTTATTTTTAATGGAGCGGAGGGAAGAGTATGGATGGATTAGACAACATGGTATCCTTAGTTCATCCGAAATGTCTGAAGGTATACGAAAACTTTATAGGAGGAGATCGGGATGTCGACGATTATGATCGTGGAAGACGATCCGAAAATATGCGAATTGCTTCAGTCTCATATCGAAAAGTACGGATATCAAACCCTGGTCGTCAGCGACTTTGAACGAGTGATCGATTACTTTCATGAGAACCGTCCGGATCTGGTATTGTTGGATGTCAACCTGCCCAGCTTTGACGGTTATTATTGGTGCCGGCAAATCCGTGCCGTCTCGACGTGCCCGATATTGTTCATCTCCGCCCGGGAAAGCAAAATGGATCAGGTGATGGCTTTGGAAAACGGGGCGGACGATTATATCACCAAGCCGTTTTACTATGAGGTGGTGATCGCAAAGATTCGAAGCCACCTGCGTCGAGCTTACGGGTCCTATGCCATGCAAGCGGAAGAAAAGACGGTGGAATGGTCGGGGCTTATCTTATATCCCGAGCGATTGGAACTGAGCTGGAAGGGTCAAACAGCCCATCTGGCCAAAAAAGAGGCGATGCTCCTGGAAAAGCTGATGGAACGGTCCGGACGTGTGGTCAGCCGGACCCGGCTTTTGGAAAAGCTGTGGGATGACCAGCAGTTTGTGGATGACAACACCCTGAATGTCTATGTGACACGGGTGCGGAAGAAATTGAAGGAGCTGGGGATCGAGGGGGCGCTGGAGACCGTGCGCGGAACCGGATATCGCCTGAAGGCAACCTGGGGGGAGCAGGGATGAGGCTGTTTCTAAGGGAACAGATTCCCCTTTTGATCATATATGGTCTGCAACTGGTTCTGATCCTGGGCATCTATCGCCTTGCCGGCTTTCAGAACTGGTGGATCGCCCTTTATGCCGCATTGTTGAGTGCGGTTCTCTTTGTCGGTTATCTGTGCTACCGCTATTGGAGTCTGCGCTCTTTTTACTACCGGTTGACTTTTCCCATGGAAACGCTGGATGAATCGATTCGGGACCGAGGGGGGAATCCTCTGTCCAAAGCGCTGAATGAACTATTGAAAACACAATATCAGCATTACAAAGGCGAATTGCATCATTACGAAAGCAAAATCCGCAATCACGTTACCTTTATCAATCAGTGGGTTCATCAGATGAAAACCCCTCTCTCTGTGATTCACCTTACCATCCAGGATGAAGACGACCCGATTTTCGACAGTATCCGAGAGGAGTCGGATCGAATCGGAAAAGGGTTGGAAACGGTTCTACACACAGCCAGGCTGGATTCTTTTGAGCAGGATTTCCATGTGGAACCCGTTCGTCTGAACACGGTAGTTCATCAGGTGATCCAGGAGAACAAGGGCTTGTTCATCCGCAACCGTGTCTATCCGGAGGTTTATGTGGACGAAACACTGACTGTGGAATCAGACGAAAAATGGCTTGCTTTCGTTTTGGGACAGCTGCTGACGAATGCTGTGAAGTATTCAGTGGAAACAGGAGAGAAAATCGTCCTCTCTTCCTGGATGCGTGGACCCCATGCAGTCCTTCAAGTGACGGATTACGGGATCGGAATTCCCAAAAAAGATCTCCAGCGGGTATTTGAGCCGTATTTTACAGGGGAGCACGGCAGGAAATACCCCGAATCGACAGGGATGGGCCTCTATCTGGTCCGTGAGGTTTGCCGAAGGCTTAACCACGGTGTGGAGCTGACGTCGAAAGTGGGGAAGGGAACAACGGTACGGATTATCTTTCTGTCACCGGTTCCCCCTGTACCCTTACATGAAAGTAAGGAAGGGTTAAGGTAAATCAATAGAAGGGATCCTGGCAATCCGCTACAGTTAAAGCAGTTCCAACGCCCCACAGGAAGGAGAAAAAGCCATTGGAAATGCTGAAGGTGAAGCATCTGAGCAAAATTTACGGAGGGGAGGTGACCCACCGCGCCCTTTCCGATATCAACTTAACGGTAAATCAAGGCGAGTTTGTTGGGATCATGGGCCCTTCCGGCAGCGGAAAGACGACACTTCTCAACCTGGTGTCCACGATCGATTCTCCCACTTCCGGAGAGGTACGGATCCACGGGAAAAATCCTTATCAACTAAAGAAAAAAGAACTGGCGATCTTTCGTAGGCGCCATCTCGGTTTTGTCTTTCAGGATTACAATTTACTGGATACCCTGACCATTGGTGAAAACATCGTATTGCCGCTTACCTTGGACAAAAAAAGCATAGAAGAGATGGATCAAAAGTTGGCCGAAGTGGCGAAAAAGCTGGGGATCACCCCGATTTTGGACAAACGCACCTATGAAGTGTCGGGTGGTCAAAAACAGCGGGCTGCGATCGCTCGGGCCATTATCCATTCCCCCTCGTTGCTATTAGCGGATGAACCGACAGGAAACTTGGATTCCAAGGCCTCCCGAGATGTAATGGAAATGTTGGAATCCATCAATCAAACCCTGGGAACCACTACCCTGATGGTCACCCATGATCCCTTGGCAGCCAGTTACTGCAATCGGATGATCTTTATCAAGGACGGCCAACTGTATAACGAGATTCACCGAGGCGATAAGCGGCAGGCTTTTTTCCAGGAGATCATCGATGTATTGTCCCTGATGGGAGGGAACACCCATGACCTTTCGTCAGTTCGCGTTTAACAATGTCAAACGCAACACCCGTCATTACTTGGCTTTCTTTTTCAGCAGCATTTTTTCCATCATGATCTTTTTCATCTATGCTGCATTCATTTTTCATCCCGATATCGGTAAAGACCCCAATCTGGGGAGTTTTATCCGGGAAGGAATGGCTGCGGCGGAGGTGATTATTTACGGGTTTTCCTTTCTGTTTGTTCTCTATTCCGTTGGCCATTTTCTAAAAGTACGCAAGAGGGAATTCGGTGTGCTCACGGTCTTGGGAATATCCAACCAGCAGCTTAATCGCCTGTTGTTTTTGGAAAACCTGATCATCGGTGTCGTGTCGATCTTCGTCGGTGTACTGATGGGCATCTTGTTGACCAAAGCCTTTTTCTTGGCAGCGGCAGCTGTTTTCGATCTGAAGGAGTTGTCCTTTTATTTTCCGGTAAAAGCACTGGGGTTAACCATCGGTGCCTTTTTGATTCTCTTCTTAATCATTCCTTTCTTTACGCGATCGATGATCCAAAACAGCGATGTCATCGGTCTGCTGAAAGGAAGTATAAAGCCCAAAGCAGAGCCCAAGGCTTCGCTACTTTTGGTGTTGTTGTCTGTAGGGACACTCTTTATGGCCTATTACTTGGCCAGCCAAGGAATACGGAATGCCCCTTTGCTCTGGATCATGATCTGTACGATCGTCGGAACCTATTTCTTCTTCTCTCAACTCAGTGTTTATCTGGTTCGCTGGTTAAAGAGTAAACGGTCTTTTTTTTGGAAAGGAAGCCGCATCCTGTGGTTATCCGATCTGGCCTACCGAATAAAAGACAACACGCGCTTGTTTTTTTTAGTGACCATGGTGTTCGCTGTAGCCTTTACCGCCATCGGAAATTTTATGGCCCTTGAAAAGTCGCTGATGCGCATGATGGAAAATGAGCCCTTCGCTTTTTATTATCTATCCGAAGGAAAAGTGCCAAGGGAAGAGGCAACCCGGCTCATCGATCAAGAATTGGGCAAAGCGGAGGTTTCGTTTGACAAATTAAAGACCCGACTAGTTTTTCATTCGGTGGAAGAGTCGGGTTATCCGGATCCGGAAGCATTTATGAAATGGTCGGACTATCACCAGATGACCCAAGCACTGGGGTGGGAAACGCAGAAGCTTCAATCCGGGGAAACGCTGGTGTTAAAGGCGGCAGAGGCTGAAAAGGAATTTATTCCCAAACAATTAACCGTGACGAAAGCCGATCAGTCGTTCCAGCTTTCTGGTGAATCTCAGGCGAGCTTTTTACCCCGAGCCTTTTTGATTTATGTGGTGCCGGACAACGATTACCAAACGTTGTCGGACCATGCACCGCCTGAATCGACGCACACGTATATCACCTACGTCGTTCCCGAATGGCTGCACCAATTTCCGCAAACGGATTCTCTGGAAAACAAATTGGGGCAACAATTTCTTCAATCATCCGATCTGGATCGAGAAGGGGAGTATTTCTTCGCTCGCGGTACCTCACTGATCGGAATCAAACAGGGAATGAACGCCGTTCTATTTGTCGGATTGTTTGTTGCGGTGATCTTTTTCCTCGCTGCCGCCAGTTTCCTCTACTTTCGCCTGTATGCCGATCTGGAGAAGGATCAACATCATTATCGTGCCGTTTCCAAAATCGGTTTGACGGAATGGGAAATGAAACGTTCCGTGATGGTACAGATTGCGATCCTGTTTTTCCTTCCGTTCATGGTTGCCGTTGTCCATACTTTTTTCGCCTTACAGTTGAGTCAATCCGTCCTGGATGTGTCTATTACGAAACCGGCGGCAGTCGGGATCGGCTTATTCTTCCTGCTGCAACTCCTGTATTTCGGAGTCGTCTGCAATCGGTATCTGGTCCAGGTCAAACGAATATTGGTGTGATCAGTGACAGGGAAGATGACGAAAACCAATCAAGGAGGATTTATCATGAAAAAAATCATGCTCCTATTGTTGTGCCTCGCTGTGTTGTTCGTTGGTGTCCTTTTCGTTGCCGGAGATAAAGTGATCTCCACTATTAAAAAGTCCGGCACGGAAGAGTATTATGTACAGATTCATGGAGAAGGGGAGACTTCTGACAATAGACGGGTATACACATTGAAGGGATATGATAAAGAAGGGAAAGAAAAAGAGCTTTCCTTTGACTCTTTGGAAGCTCGTCAGCTTCGGGAAGGTGCCTATCTGCGCCTTTATGTCGAAGGGGAAGATCAGGTGAAAACCTATGAAGAAGTACAGAAAAACGACCTTCCGGCAAGCATCAGAGAAAAGTTTCAACCCTAAACATAGGATCAGCCTCCTCAAATAGAGGAGGCTTTGTGTTACATTTCCAACGTGATTCATCGATATCCACCTCCATAACCAACATAGCAGATCATCCTAACATCTATTGTCATCGAAAAACAATCGCATTTATAACTCGCTTGGCAAATGATACCGGCACAGTTCGAGTGCGTGGGTATGTTCTTTTAACACCTCGGATGTTTGCGGGTTTACATAGATCATGGGATATTCGACTTCACCCATTTCCGGGCGGATCGGAAAAGCCAACTGTTCCACGTGAGGGGAAAATTCGGCATTCACCCCCGGTTTATTGCCTCTGGCATCGATCCGAACCCACTTTTCCAATGAATCGAGATAGACAGCATTTAAGGCGTGTATGACATATCCCGTGTCAGGAGTATCTCCTCGTGTCAGCCGTTGGTAGCAAAATCCGGCCGGAATTTCCTGGGCTCGTAATAAGGCTACGAGTAAGTGGGATTTCGCATAGCAGATTCCTTCTCCAAACCGCAGTACGTCCGATGCTTTTCGGGTGACCCGTGAACTTTGGATATCCCATGAATGATGGATTTGATCCCGAACAAATTCAAATGTATATTTTATACGATCTGTTGCTGTTGAATACAAACGGCGTATCCCTCTTGCTCGCTGTTGGACTAACGGATGGAAAACATCCACTTCATCTGATTCAGACAGATAGTCCTCCCATACAGAGGATTGGCAGGAAAGATTCATCACAACCCCTCCAGATATGAATATTTACTCATTAATAAATATAATTATACACAACATCAGGGCGGGGGACAGTATCGTTCAATTTTGTCTTTCCAATCATTTCGTCTATGATTTGGAAGGAGGCACATATGGGTTTGACAATATAATAAGCATATGGTTATATGCAGATGAGGTGATGGGATGATCACGACGAAGTTAGAGTGGGAAGAGCTGGCCGAGTGCAATAAAGCCATGGGGGATAAAACCCGTCTGCGAATGTTGGCTCTGTTAAAAACAGAGGATCTTTGCGTCTGTGAGCTGGTGGAGATTTTGGGGATGACGCAACCAGCGGTTTCCCAGCATATGCGTAAGTTAAAAAACGTCAAGCTGGTAAAGGAACGCCGACAGGGTCAATGGGTGATTTATTCTCTTGATGGAGAGCGGCTTCCCTATTTCCGGTCTGTAGTGGACAGTCTGCCGGATCTTTCTCATGAGATTAAAGCGTTAAAAGCGAGCGGCAAAAAAGTGGTGTGCGAGTAAAGAGAAATAAGGGGAGAAACCATGACGTCATCAGCCTGGATTTCTTTTTTCATCTTTGCCATTACCTTGTTATTTGTGATCTGGCAGCCCTGGGGATTATCGATCGGATGGTCGGCGACCGGAGGAGCGGTTTTAGCCCTTCTGTTTGGTGTTGTGACGCTATCTGATGTTTGGACCGTAACCGGGATTGTGTGGAACGCGACATTGGCATTTGTCGCCGTGATCTTGATCTCTCTCATTCTTGATGCAATCGGGTTCTTTGAATGGGCGGCCCTTCACATGGCGCGTCTGGCCGGCGGAAACGGACGAAGGATGTTCGTCTATGTCATTATGTTAGGAGCGGCGGTGGCGGCTTTCTTCGCCAACGACGGGGCGGCCTTGATTCTCACCCCAATTGTGTTAGCGATGGTCCGGGCCCTTCGCTTTGAGGAAAAAATGATCCTCGCTTTTGTGATGGCCAGTGGCTTTATCGCCGACACCACCTCATTACCGCTGGTGGTGAGCAACCTTGTGAACATTGTCTCCGCCGACTATTTTGGAATCGGGTTCGTCGAGTATGCCACTCGTATGATCGTTCCCAATCTGTTTGCGCTGGGAGCCAGTCTCCTGGTTTTATTCCTGTTTTTCCGCAAGAGCATCCCGAAGAACTATGATCTTTCTCAACTGCAAAAGCCCCGGGAGGCCATCAACGATCTCCGTCTCTTCCGCCTCTCGTGGGTGATGCTGGGAATCTTGCTGATCGGATATCTCTTCAGCGAACCGCTGGGTGTCCCCGTCTCCATCATTGCCGGTGCGGCAGCCATTTGGTTCATTTTGGCCGCCCGGCGCAGCCCCGTGATTCGGACGAAGCAGTTGGTAAGAGAAGCCCCCTGGACCGTCGTTGTTTTCTCCATCGGCATGTATGTGGTGGTCTATGGTTTGAAGAACGTCGGGTTTACCGACACGCTTGCTGGAGTGATTCAATGGACGGCGGACCATGGGGTATTGGCAGGAACCTTAGGTATGGGGTTGATCGCTGCCATCCTGTCGTCCATCATGAATAACATGCCGACGGTGATGATCAATGCCCTGGCCATTAACGCTACGGCAACCGATGGACTGATGCGGGAAGCGTTGGTCTATGCCAACGTGATCGGTTCTGACCTCGGACCGAAGATTACTCCAATCGGTTCGCTGGCGACCTTGCTCTGGCTTCACGTCCTCTCCCGCAAAGGTGTGAAGATTACCTGGGGTTATTACTTTAAAGTGGGCATCATCCTCACCATTCCCACACTGCTGATTACGCTGTTCGGCCTGTATATCTGGCTGATTTTGATCCACTAATATCAATCGATGGAGGGAATTCATCATGACCAACAATGGAAAAAAAACAATCTATTTTCTTTGCACCGGCAACTCCTGTCGCAGTCAAATGGCGGAAGGATTCGGCAGGAAGATCCTTGGGGACCGCTTCAACGTCTACAGTGCCGGCATCGAGGCTCACGGTTTAAACCCGAAGGCAGTAAAAGCGATGGAGGAGAAGGGGATCGACATTTCCGATCAGACGTCTGATATCATCGACCCCCAGATCCTGAACACCGCCAATTACGCCATCACTTTGTGTGGGGACGCCAACGACAAGTGTCCCATGACCCCGTCACAGGTCAATCGGCAACACTGGGGCTTTGACGACCCTGCTAAGGCGGAGGGGACCGAAGAGGAAGTCTGGGCTGTCTTCCAACGGGTGCGTGACCAGATCGAAGAGCGAATCCGCCGATTTGCGGAGGAAATAGAAGGATCCTAATGAGGGGACGGCTCTTTGCGAAGTGGAACCTGGTATGACTGCCCAAGGTTGACCCTAAAAGGGGGATTACTCCTTTTTGCGGTCACTTTGAATTTCATCAGTCAATATGTCCTGAATACACCATGGTGACTGGTCCGAGATTCGACTGAGTAGAAACAAATAAGTCGTATTCTGTTTTTTACGGTCGCGGTAAAGGGTTACTGGCAACCGAACCTCGGTGAACAATAGATCAGCTGAGATCTTCTCATTCGTGGCTCCTGTCTGTTTTTTCGAGCGAATGAACGTCAGCCTTTTCATCTCTCTCATAAAAAAGTCCTGTTTTTCCCGAGTAAGGCCCTCGGAAAGCAGTTGAAGGATTTCCGAATCCTGATGGGACAGGGCTTCAATGAAGCTTTCCGCCAACATTTGCGGAGTTGCCGAACGTAAGAACACTCTTACGTTCCCTGCCGCTTTATTGATCATCAATTGATGTGTTAAATCCGGATCTTTTGAGCGATGTGTCGTACTGCCTGAAAAATGGATGCAAAAATGACCGGAAAAGCCGTTATTCCGAATACCGCCGCCGCCGTGAGGCATCCCGTTCATGGATGCGGCCAACCATTCCTTTCCCGAATGAACCAGAATCGCTTTCCGATTCCAGCTCCAACGATTGTGATAAATCTGCTTCATTATTTTAGTATCTTGTTTTGTAAGTGGCTGTACGTCGGCATGTTTACTGCCCGCTCGACGCTGAACACGAAACGACAGACCGGTCTCTAAATCAAGGACCGTAAACATGTGCTTTTTAGGGAGAATGTACTTCGCTTCTTTCCAAGGGATCAATTTGCCGTAATGATGCCCTCTAAGCTTTCTTCCATAACTTTGGAGCTTTTTGGCCGTTTTTTTGGGAAGGATCAGGCGTTCCCTAGTCGTTTCATCCCATAATGTCCCGGAGGACTCCATCCGAAAATGGCGTTCCTGTCCCGCTTGCCGGATCGTTACATATATATCTGTTAGAGAAAATGGAACGTCAGCTTTTTTCTTTTGGGCTTTTCGCCATGCTTTTGTCATCTCGGCATTGCTTAATTCCATTTTACTTTCGAACGCTGCTGTTGAACTGGATCTCACACTTACTGTGATTATGGGTTTATCCGTCATTTTAATAGCTAAAGCTGGTGATAAGAAGGCAAACGACACAAAAAAAGCGAATGCTAATGCAACCCCCATGGTTCGAATAACATCTCTAAGCATTCTTTCCCTCCAAACATCGTGTAAGTTTATGGAACTTATATGATCGACGACTATATTATTTCTGTATCAGGACTTATTATGTAGACAAAGGATGGGGGGAGTGGTTTCCTGCATCAGAAAGCCCGGACCTTCATATGGAGTTCCGGGCTTTCTGATGGCTTAAAAACAAAAAAAGGCTGCTTTTCGCAGCCACGTCTTTGTCGCGGTTTGATCAATGCAGCTCCCGGAACAAGCCAATCACTTTGCCCAGAATGGTAACTTCAGGCAGGAGGATGGGTTCCATTTGATCGTTTTCCGGTTGCAGGCGAATTCGGTTTTTCTCTTTGAAAAAGCGTTTAACCGTCGCTTCCGAGTCGGGGGTCATGGCGACGATGATGTCTCCGTTGTCGGCGGATTGCTGTTGACGGACAAGGACGTAGTCCCCATCCATGACACCGGCGTTGATCATACTGTCCCCGCGGACCGACAGAAGGAAAACAGAATCTTCCTGGCCAACCATGCGACGGGGAAGAGGGAAATAATCCTCCACGTTTTCCACTGCCGTAATCGGTTCACCGGCGGTTACTTTTCCCACCAAGGGAACCAAGACGGTATTGGCGGCGAGGTCCGGCAACAGGCTGTCTTCTTCATCCAACACCTCAATCGCACGGGGTTTGGTGGGATCCCGGCGAATCAGTCCTTTTTTCTCCAAACGGGAGAGATGTCCATGTACCGTGGAGCTGGATGCCAGCCCGACCGCTTCACCGATTTCCCGGACAGAGGGGGGATACCCCTTTTCCCGTACTTCCTGCTTTATGTAGTTGAGTATAGCTTGTTGCCGCGGTGACAGTTTGGACACGCCATTCATCCCCTTTCCATTCTTCTTGTGTGCGGATATCCCAGCTTCAGGCATGATTCCGTATGGTTTCTTCCAGTATACATGAAGATGTGGAAAAGTACAAACATAGGTTCGAATTTCCGCTTGACAGAACATGTGTTCCGTAATAACCTGATATCGATCGACATAGCTTGTACCAAAATGATAACGGAGGGAGAAGCCGTGAAGGGGATGAATCCATTCGGATGGGGAATCGTCGCCTTGATCTTCATCCTATGTTTGGCATTTGCTTGGAGGAACGAGGGGGCGGCGCTTTCTCCCGATCACATGCAGGTAATCCAGGTTCAGCCGGGGGACACGTTATGGTCGATTGCGAGACAAGCGGCCGGTCAGGATCGGGATGTGCGCCAGGTTGTAAATGTGATCCGTGAAATCAACGGATTGAGGGAAGCCGTGATTCATCCGGGTCAAGAGTTAAAAGTTCCCGTATATGATTAACAGGAACGGCGCTTTTCTTGAGCGGCGTTCCTGTTCATTCACCGTTTCTCCTCGTATGCCGCTTATTTTCCCTGTCGGCCCAACTGCTCCGCCTCTTTCAACCATTGCCGAATTCGTTCTTCCGAAGCGTGTTTAACGGAAGAGAGGTTGGTAAACCTCACAGGGCGGATTCCGCAAAACTCCATAATCATTCTCTTAAAAGCCCGGTGTGCGGGCTTTCCGTATGCCCAACGATAATACCAAAACGGGGCGTCCATCGTGATGAAGACTCTCGCCGTTCGGCCCGTGAGCAGCCGATCCCAACCGACTCCCTTATCATGATACTTAAAAGCAAAGCCGGGCAGAAATACTCGGTCGATAAAACCCTTCAACAGAGCAGGCGGCATTCCCCACCAGACTGGAAACGTCCAAACAATATGATCCGACCAATGAATCCATTCTTGGGCGGTTTCCAGATCCGCTTCTAAAGGCATGCGTTTTTTATAACCGTAAGCTAAATTAGGATCAAAAGTGAGCTTGTCCAGTTCCAATAAACGAACGTCCCGATCGGTAGATTCGGCTCCGCGCTGATATGCTTGGGCGAGAGATGACGATAAACTGTCCGGATGGGGATGACCTTGGATAATCAGGATTCGTTTGGACATTGGGACTCCTCCTCCATGGGTAGTCTCTTTATTTATAGCGAACTTTGTTGGTTTAAACAGGAGGGGAATATGGCAAGATCCTGACAATAATACCGATAACGGACATCCGCTATCGGTATTCCATATAGGTGATTTCTTTTTTCAGTTCTCCGAGCCCCTCCATCCCGTGGAGGACGATGACAGGGATGATATCGTCTTTGGTTGTATCGGCCAGGGCGATATTGACCAGCTTGATGTCATGATAAATAAAGGAAAAGTCAATGCGATCCCCCACATCGCCGGTATTGATCTGTTCATCCACTTTCCGCAGCTCACTGCTCAACCGGTTTAGTTTGTTGATCAATTCTTTTTTTCTTTCTTTGTTCAGCTTGTAGTTGGAGTAGTGCTCGATGGTCATTTTGTAGGTATCGGAGATCTCATTTAGGATATGCTGGCCCTTCTTATCCTTAAAGCTTTGGATATACGACTGTGTCTGTTTTTGCTGGTAGTATTGAGTACCCAATATGGTGATTGCGATGATGGTGAGATAAATGAGCAGTGATCGCAACAGCGGCTTCCATTTGTCACTCACGCGGTCCCCTCCCGTCTGCGGACGGTTTGTACCATGTATATGGACAGGAGGGGGGCGTTATTCCTGCACCCTGTTGAAGGAAAACGGCTGCTGTTGATCAGAAAAATCAGCCGGTATATTGACTGTTCGATCGGTCAGTTATATAGTAAAACTGGAAGGAGGGAATCAATTGGAACGGAACAGACCACGTGACAAACGCCTGGAAAGAGGGGAACAGACGCGCAGGCGGATCCTGAGAGAGACGATTGCCATGATCGCTGAAGACGGAATCAAAGAGGTATCCGCCGCCAAATTAGCCAAAGCGACTAGTGTGAGCAAGAGCAACATTTTTCATCATTTTCATTCGATCGATGAGATACGGATGCATGCCCTCTATATTATATTTGATGATCTTCTTGGACAGTTGGACGCCGAATATCGTGATCTGGATGATTTTTTACAATCGCTGGGCCGATCATTTTTTCAACTTCCGGAAGATCACCTCAAAACGGTTAGAGCTTTTTTTTCCTATTATCACGAGGGGATGTTTGATTCGGAGTATCAAAAGGCGCTTGCTTCTTGCGCCGATCAAATGGCTGTACGGCTATCCAAGCATCTCACACAGTTAACCCCTCATCCTGTTCCGCAAGAGACAGTGGAGTCGATTGCAACGATTCTGTTGTCTACAATGGACGGCATGGGCTTACATTACTTACTTACCGGGGAGGGCGCACGATTTAAACAAGCATGGCAACTCCAAGTACAAATGATTTATCAACTGCTGTCAGAGCAGTGAGTAAAATCGCATCAACAAACTGACCATACAGACGGTTAGTTTTTAATGGAGGGATCGGTATGAAAACCGTCAATGTGCCGCCATTTTTCCATGAAGTATGGGGGAAAAGAACGACCAAGCTGGAGTTAGGAATCACTATAATCTTCAGCGTTACAATGACGGTCGTTCTCTTTGCTTTCACTTACTCCGAGTGGAGGGAGCTTGAGCTTTGGAAAATAGTCATTCTCGCATCATTGGCACTGGATATAACCGGGGGAGTGATTGCCAATCTTACATTTGGAACGAATCACTACTATAAGCATCGACCAACTGCACGGTACATTTTCCTGTTCATCCATGTCCAACCGGTTATTTTCGCTCTCATACTGTGGAATTATTTTGCAGCTTGCATCGCCGTCTGGGGTTACACCATCCTTTCAGCCTTGTTCGTGAACCGATTCATCAACCATCCTGCCCAAAGAGTGATTGCGGCTGTTTTTTTAACGAGCGGGATCGGGGGCCTGTTCTTGCTTTTTTACCCCATTCCGAAATTTCTCTTTATCCTGCTGCTTTTTTACGTAGTAAAAGTGATATACAGTTTTGCAGTAGACCATTATGCTGAGA
The DNA here is from genome assembly GCF_031454155.1 of Desmospora profundinema. Lineage (GTDB taxonomy): Bacteria > Bacillota > Bacilli > Thermoactinomycetales > DSM-45169 > Desmospora > Desmospora profundinema. Next base: position 424,995 of record NZ_JAVDQG010000001.1, on the reverse strand, counting down.
GGGAGGGATAAGGGATCGGGTTGGAGACAGATCTATTGTATGTTTTGAGAAGTTGAATAAAAAAGGAAGGGATTACCCCTTCCGAGCCGAATCATGGATATACTGAATCGCTTCGATGGCCGCCTGCTTCCCCTGATCAATGCAGTCAGGAATCCCAATGCCGCTGAAAGAGGCTCCCGCCCAGAAGATTCCGGGGAGGTGACACCGGCTCTTCTCGCGGAGACGTGCCACCCATTCGGCGTGCCCTGGCGTGTATTGGGGCATCGCCTGTTTCCAGCGGGTAACACGGGTAAAGAGAGGCGTTTCAGAAATGCCGAGAATGCTATGCAGATCCCTTCGGACGGCGGAAACGATGGCTTCATCCGACTCATGGACGATGGCTTCGTCTCCGGAGCGCCCCACATAACACCGGATCAGAGCTTTCCCTTCCGGGGTGGTGTGGGGCCATTTCTTATGAGTCCATGTGCATGCGGTTATGGTCGTCGGTTCCCGGCGCGGCACGACGAATCCGGTTCCGTCTTTCTCCAAACGGGCCGCATCCGCGTCATAGGCCAGGATGACAGTGGCAACGGAAGCGGCGGGTACCGTTCGGCCGGCTTTCGGAACATCCAAGCCGGAAAAAAGGCGATCCGTTTCCGATTGCGGCAGGGTCATCAGGACGGCATCCGCCTCCAGCGTTTCGCCGGTTTGTGTGAACAACCGATACCTTCCGTCGTTTTTTTCAATTCTTTCCACCCGCATAGAAAGGCGTACACTGTCTTGGGGTAAAGTTGCCGCCAATGCATCCACCAGGGACTCCAGACCGTCTTTCAGCGTTAGGAACATCCCCTGCGGCTTTTGGTCGGATCGGGTCGGACGGGTTCTTTTCATCCCCAGGATCAAGCTGCGATGCTTCTCCTCCAAGGCTGCAAATTGAGGAAAGGTGGCCATTAAGCTGAGTTGATCGATATCCCCGGCATATATCCCCGACAGAAGGGGTTCGATTAGTTGATCTACGACTTCATTGCCGAGGCGTTGCCGGAAAAAACGACCTACGGAGATATCCCCATCACGGTGTCTACGGGGCAGGATCAAATCTCCCGCCGCCCTCAGTTTGGCTGCGGGGGAGAAGAGGGGAGTGGTAACAAAAGGGCTGAGACGGGTCGGGATCCCCATCACCGCTCCCTCCGGGATGGGCAATAATTCTCCTCTGCGCAAGATATAGGCCTGTCCCGTTCGGTTGCGTACCAAGCGATCTTCCAACCCCAGATCCACAGCCAATTGTTTGGCGCTGGCTTTCCGTTCCAAAAAGGAATCCGGTCCGGTTTCCATGACAAAACCATCGAAACGCTCCGTCTGGATCTTGCCGCCCAAGCGGGTGTCCGCTTCGAGTAGGGTGATCCGAGGTTGGATCCCTTGTTTACCAGCTTCCCGCAAAAGATAAAAGGCGGCGGAAAGACCCGTGATGCCTCCGCCGAGTATGGCGATACGCGGAGTGCTCATGCCCGTTCACGCTCTGCCCACTGTTGGGATATCACGTCTGCCAGACATTCAATAAACTCCGGCTTGGCATTGGGCATCGGAGGGCGATGGTAGCGTGCCCCGATTTCATCACAGACGATTTTACACTCATAATCGTTGTCGTAAAGCACTTCCAGGTGATCGGCCACAAAACCGAGGGGGCAGTAGATAAAACCGGTGTATCCTTTTTCGCGGTGCAAGTCACGGGTCAAGTCTTGCACATCCGGCTCCAGCCAAGGCTCCGGTGTGTTGCCGGCACTTTGCCAGCCTACGGCGTAGTTTTCAATGCCGGCCGCTTCCGCAACCAATTGGGCGCTTTCCTCCAACTGTTGGGGATAGGGGTCCCCAACACGGATGATCTTCTCCGGCAGGCTGTGAGCGGAAAAGACGACGCAGGTTTGCTTCTGCTCTTCGTCAGATAGACTCGCCATGATGTTGCGAATGCCGTCCGCCCAATAGGCCACGTAACGCGGATGCGCATACCAGCTTTCCACTGAATAGAGACAGGGCCCACCCCGCTTATCCGCTTCCTCCTTGGCCCGACCATTGTAGGAGCGAATGCTGAAAGTGGAGTAATGTGGGGCCAATACGATGCTGACCGCTTCCTCGATGCCGTCTTGATGCATCTGCCGGACGGCATCTTCTACAAAGGGATCGATGTGCTTTAAGCCAAGGTAGGCTTTAAATTGCACCTCTTCATGAAGTTCATTGAGCCGATCCTGCAATTTCAACGCCTGATCGTCCGTAATCCGGGCCAGGGGAGAGATACCGCCAATCGCTTCATAGCGATCTTTCAGATCTTGCAGCAACTCTTCCGGGGGTTTGCGGCCATGACGGATATGCGTGTAATAAGGTTCGATTTCTTCGGTGCTGCGTGGCGTCCCGTAGGCCATCACCAACAGACCAACCGTCCGTTTCGTCATGGTTACACCTCATTTCGTCTCGAAGAGTAATCGTGGATAAACTGGGTCAGCCGTTGCAGGGTCTCCACTTTTAATTCGGGAAAGGTACCATGACCAAGATTGAAGATATGACCGGGGTGCTCCTCCCCTTGATCCAGAATCTCCTTCGCCTTGGCTTCGATCTTCTCCCAAGGTCCAAGCAGGAGGGAGGGGTCCAGGTTACCCTGCAGGGTTTTCCGAATGCCGAGCGCTCGGGCTTCCGGAATGGAAGTCCGCCAATCCAACCCCAATACATCGACGGGGAGACGATCCCATTCCAGCAACAGATGGCCTGCTCCAATACCGAAGTAAATCGTGGGAACATCGGTGGATTCCTTTAGTTCAGCGAAGATCCGCCGCATGGTCGGGGCCACATAAGTCCGATAATCCTCCACGTTCAGAGCACCCACCCAGGAGTCGAAAATCTGCACGGCAAGGGCACCTGCTTTAATCTGAGCTTTGAGGTACGTGACGGTCAAGTCCGCCAGCTTCTCCATCAGCTTCTCCCACGCTTGTGGTTGTGCGTACATAAACCCTTTGGTCTGATGGTAGTTTTTCGAGGGTCCTCCCTCGATCATATAACTGGCCAGCGTGAAGGGGGCGCCACCAAATCCGATCAACGGGACGGTCAGATCCCGACGTAATTGACGGATGGATTCCAGGATAAACGGAACATCGCTCTCCGGATCCAATTCACCCAGCTGTTCCACATCCTCCAGGTGGCGAATCGGGTTGTCAATCACGGGGCCGATGCCGGAGCGGATCTCCACGTCCACCCCGATCGGTTTCAGCGGGGTCATAATATCGGCAAACAAAATCGCCGCATCTACACCCAATTGTTCCACTGGCAATTTGGTCACTTCCACGCATACTTCCGGAATTTCATTCATTTCGAAGAAAGAGTACTTTTGACGGATCGCACGGTATTCCGGTTGATAGCGGCCTGCTTGCCGCATATACCACACCGGCGTGTGCGTAACCGGCTCTTGGCGGCAGGCTCGCAGGAAGGTATCGTTAAAGGATTTTTGCGCCATGGGGACACACCTTTCTTAATTAGAACAACTCTAAATAAATGACACTTCCTATTTTGCCATAATCTCAATTAGATGAAAGGGGGAACGTTTACAATCCCGTGTCATCCTGCTTGGTAAATCCCTTATTATGGATTTTTTTCATTCATATCGCACATGGAATGACCGCAGAGATGAATCTGGGTTTTTCTCCCGTATTTCCCAATCGGTTACCTTAGAAAAGCGCGGCCCCTGTTTGACGGCCTCCGTAAAACGGGAAAGCCTGTTTTCATCCGCCTGTGCTTCCAATTCGACACTGCCATCGTCCCGATTGCGAACCCATCCTTTCACATCATATTCAGCCGCCATCTGTTGGACGAAAAAACGAAAGCCTACCCCTTGAACACGACCGTGGATCACGAGATGGATGCGTTTCATAACGGCCCTCCTTGTGTACTCTTCCTCCATTCTTTCCACGAGATCGTCCACATCAACCCTCCGATAAGGAAAGTGGGGGAAACGAAAATTGTTTTTTTACTGATTTCCCATAGATACATTTCCAGTATAATAACCGGTATAATAAATGGAACTTCCCAGATTTTAAATTAAAGGAGAATACGATCTTGAAACAGCAAACGCTACCCTTCATTACTCTCCTTTGGCTGTTCATTATCGTGTTGACGGCCGGATGCGGTCAGTCCGCCAGCCAGGATCCACAAGAGGGGCAGACTGGCGAGGAGAAGCCGCATTGGTCATATGGGGAGGAAACCGGCCCAGAGCATTGGGGTGAACTGAGTCCTGCGTTTTCGCTCTGCAATGAAGGGAAGAAGCAATCGCCGATCGATATCACCCAATATCAAACCAAGGATTTGACTCCCGTTGATTTCAATTACAAACCGTCTGCATGGGAGGTCGTCAACAACGGTCACACGATCCAGGCAAACGTCTCCTCATCAGACAATACCATCACGGTCGATAACCACACCTACTTATTAAATCAGTTTCATTTCCACACCCCCAGTGAACATACGATCAACGATGAAGCCTATGCGATGGAGCTTCATTTGGTCCACCAGGATGAGAATGAAAATATCGCAGTGGTTGGGTTGTTGATTCAATCGGGGAAAGAAAACACACAACTGGCTTCCTTATGGGAAAACATGCCTCAAAACGAGAATGAACCGGAAGTGGCTCTCGACGGAAAGTGGAATGTGGATACGCTACTTCCCAAAGACATCCGCACGTACCGTTACAGCGGCTCTCTCACCACACCTCCATGTTCGGAAGGAGTACAGTGGTTACTGATCAAACAACCAATCGAATTGTCCGAAGAGCAAATCCAGGCATTTCAAAGAATTTTCCCCATGAACAGCCGTCCGGTACAGCCCCTCTATAATCGGGATATTATCGAGGAGGTGCAAGGGGATCGATAGGGGAGATGTCCATTATTCCAAAGCAAAAAGCTGTCCATAGCGGACAGCTTTTTGCTTTGAGAATTAATAGTAGCTTTTATCGGCACCATCAGGTTCGACCATATCAGCAATGGCCGTGTAGATGTTGGGCGGATACTCCGCCAGACGGTGACAGACATACAGATACCACTCGACCCCATATGTTAAATACACCTTTGTATTGACACCTTCATCCTTTAATCCTTTCACCCGATCAGGACGGATTCCATATAGCATTTCCATTTCGACACAGCGTGCATCAAGGATTTCCCGCCGTCGTGCTTCTTGGATGATCGCCTCATCATGGGTTGCGATCGACACCGGATGTTCCGCTTTTACCAACCGGTCAATCAGCTCCATATACCGTTTATTCAACGCCTCGGAACGGGGCAATGCCTTTTCCGAAGGTTCCTGATACGCGCCTTTTACTATCCGGATTTTCCCTGGATAGTCCAGAAGTTCTTGGATGTCGTCGGTGGAACGATGCAAATGAGCTTGAATGGTTATGCCCACATTGGAATATCGTTTGGAAGCCCGTTTATAGATATCGAGAATGGCATCCGTCTTTTCTGATTCTTCCATGCTGATCATAATGGAAAAGTCCTTGCTCTGTGCTTCTTCGGTCAATTCGACCAGGTGATCGTATGCCAAACCAGGATCTTCGGTTAATCCGATGTGAGACAAGTCAAGGGAAACCGTCACTCCTGTTAAATCGGAATAATTCGCCTCTTTGATCAACGCCAAAAACTCATTTTTCGATTCGATGCATTCTTTGACGCTTTTGGTGTTTTCCCCTATGTATTCGAGGGAAATGGAATAACCCTTAGAAACCAGTTCTTTTGCTTTGGAAATGCCGTCTTTTCTCGTTTCTCCGGTTATAAAACGTTTGGCCGCCCGATACAGCAGTGGATATAGATCGGGAGACTGTTGAATGTAAGTTTTGATGCGCGGATCACGGGCGATCGATTTTAATGCATTGGCGGCTTTCCCTTCCTCGGTTCGCATGGACATCCCCTCCTGCAGCTTGTTCACTCCTATTTTATCTGCTTAATGGTTATGTCCAGTTTCCCAGCCGATCCAACGCACTGTCTTTCTCGGAATTGATCACATGGGTGTAGATTTGGGTGGTCTGGATGCTGGAATGCCCGAGAATCTCCTGAACGACGCGCAAGTTTTCCCCATTGGACAAAAGGAGTGTGGCCAAGGTGTGGCGCAGCTTATGAGGAGAGATGTTGGCCGCTTTGGGGGGCAGATTGGCTTCCCGTACGTATTTGCGCAAGGCTTCATAAACCCCTTTGCGACTCATTCTACCGCGGTTTTTGTTGAGAAACAGCGCATCCCGGTGTTCCGGAGAAATGCCTTGCGGGCGTTGGTCCAGGTAGATGCGCAGAGCTTCGAAAGCGGGCTGATTTAATTTCAACATCCGTTCCTTTCCCCCTTTGCCCAACACGACCACCCGGGCAACATCACCATCATACTGAATGTTGTTGACATCCAGGCCCACCAGTTCCGACACCCGCATCCCTGTATTGAGGAAGAGCAGCAAGATCGCCCGGTCCCGGTGCTCATACCAAGTGTACGTCCGCCGCTTCTGCTTGTTGTGATAAGTGCCTACGGCATCAATGAGACGGAGCGCTTCCTCCCGGGTCAGGAAGACGGGAACCTTGTGCTGCTGACGGGAACGGAGGGAGGCGTCTTCGTACTCTTGCATGGGATCCCGGTCCAGCACATCAGCCTTAAGCAGGTAACGAAACAGGGAGCGCAGTGATGCCCGTTTCCGCCGCTTGCCGGATCGGGAGTTCTCCCGAAAATGAGTCCGCTCCACCCATTCCGTACTTACGCCCCCCGTAACAGGGTCTTTTTTGGTGATAGGAACCTGGATGGTACGTTCATAACCGTTTTCAATCCGGCGGAAAAAGCGCTTGATCTCCTTGGACGTCACATCTTCCAACTGCAAGCCTCGACTGGCGAGAAAATCAAAGAACAGAGAGAAGTCATAAGCGTAATTGGCGATGGTTTGCGGCGAACGGTCGGCGCTGATCATCTCCAGAAAGAATTCCTGTACGTCTTCGGGAAACTTCAGGATAATCCGATTAATGTTTTCCGGCAACTGACGGGAGAACATTTCCGCCAAGGGAGGATCACTCCATTTTTTTGTAACGTTATTACTATTATATATAGCACGGGGAATGGAAAAATACCAGATACAAAGAAAAGCGAGAAGTAGCATCAATCCATTGAGGTGAATAGAAAAACCATGGAAACAAAATATAAGGATAACCAAAGGATAGGGCGGTTTATATGGAAAAAAAGAAAAATCCGCCTCCTTATAAACCGGATCGCTCCCGGGATGAACGACGGGGAAGAGTTGGACCGGAAAGCGAGTGAAGACGACGTAAAGCGTAGCGATCATACCGAAGCGACGACCCTGTCGTATGATGAAGTGGAACCCAGTTAATTGTTGAAACACCGGTTGCGCTGGTTGCCGGAAGGGGGAAATGATAGAGTGTAGGAGCAGAAGCGAAGAGGCTGATATTCCAATGATCCGCCTCTTCAACAGTCAAAGAGCAGAACATTACATTCCTGCTTGACTTCTCCTGATTAGTACTGTATAGTTCTAAACATGAAGTCGATAAACGCGAAATCCAAACCAAACAATCGAAAATTGGCGGTATTAAAGGCGGCAGAATTATTTTTAAGGAAAGGTTATTCCCATACCAGTATGGACGAGGTGGTAAAGGAAAGTCGTGTGTCAAAATCGAACATTTACTATCATTTTACCAGCAAGGAGGAATTGGCCCTCGCTGTAGCGGAGCATTGGATTGAACAACACGAGACCATGTTGACATCCCTAATCCTGCAAACCAACCGTTCCGCTGAGGAAAGGATGCTCGAAATCTTTCATGCTCTGTCGGACGATCTAAGGGACCGTTCCTGCCAAGGCGGTTGTCCGTTTCTGTCACTCTATATGCAGACCCATTCCTCTACCGTACGAACGCGTATACGGAGATTTTTCTCTGAACAGATCCCGTTAATCGAGCAGCTTCTTAAGCAAGGGATGGCATCGAACGAATTCCGCTCCGATCTGTCTGTGAAAGAGACGGCATCTCTATTTATATCCACGATCGAGGGAGCGCTTATGATGGCGGAAACCTCCGGAGATCCTCAAGTCGTTTGTGAGACGGGTCAGGCGATGTTACGACTTTTATTGAAGCCGTAATGTCCCACACTGGCAAATGCCAGTTTTCTTTTATCCTCTAATTAGTACTATATAGTACTAATCCTTATGCGTTTTATTCAACCGGAGCAAAGTATCCGTTAAAAAATCCAGGAGGTGGAACCCGTGAACAACATCGATTCGTTTGTAACGGGAGGGACAGGTTTTATCGGCAGATGGCTGATCGTCGAGTTGACAAAGCAACGGAAAAACGTTGCCATTCTATCCCGGGATGTCGGCAGGAAGGAGAAGACCTTCAAGGAATGGATAACGACACGCGGAGGAGAATCTGATCGAGTTTGGTTGGTGGAGGGAGATCTGGGAAAGCCGGGACTGGGATTGCGTAAAGAGGAGAGAAATCGACTGAAAAACATATCCGATCTCTACCATCTGGGTTCGGCGATGTCCTTCGGTCTGGATCCGAACGTATCCAAACAAGTCAACATTGATGGAACCAAGCGGGTATTGGAGCTGGCGGGGGAGGCTTCCGGGTTGAATCGGTTTTTATTGGTTTCCGGATACCGCCTTCGTCACTGGGTCAATCTTGGCGTTCGGCCGGACCAAATACCAGGAGAATATGAAAACAGCAAGTATCATGCAGATTTACTGGTTCGGGCAGAAAGCCAGGGATTGCCCGTCACGTTTGTCCATCCCTCCACCGTAATTGGACACTCGCAAACGGGAGAAACGTCTCAATTGGAGTTCGGCTTCTCAACATTGGTCAGGGACCTGTGGCAGGGAAAACTTGCGGCCATTCCTGGAAGCCGCCACCACTGGTTACCCCTGATCACCGTGGATTACGTCGCAAAATTTCTGGCAAGGATTTCACATCTGCCCGAATCCGTAGGACAAGACTATACGGTATTGGACGATAGGACCCCAAATCTGCCGGAACTCTTCGATTTTATCGCAAGGTATATGGGAGTGCCGACTCCGAAAATCCGCATTCCCATTCCAGTATTAAACGGGCTATCCAACATAAAATTTCTGTCTCACCGGATGGGAGTGGACCCGGAAGCGTTAAGTTTTATTGATGTAAACCGTTATGATGTGGGTCCGGCGATGGCGGCCGCCCGGAAGCTGGGGCTGGAGATGCCTGATCTGGAAAAAGCCCTCCGTTCCAACATCGATTATATGGCGGGCACCTATTTTGGGAGAAGCGATCATCGAGTGCATGCGGGATTTAGAAGGGTGGCGGGATTTTCTACGTTTGTTCAGGGAAAGGCTGACCGTGCACGGTTGGTATTGCTGAACGGATTGCCGCTGGATTCCAATGCGTGGGACCCTCTGGTCGAACGACTCTCCGTTGCCACATTGCGGGCGGATCTTCCGTGGTTGGGACGATCCGGAGTTCAAAAATATGCGTTCAACAAAGGGGAATGGCTGGAGTCGCTACTGTCTGAATTGCCGGAGCCTCCGGTTTTGATCGGTCACTCTTGGGGGGCCGCTTATGCTCTTGAATATGCAGCGACACATCCGGAGAGGGTCGATAAACTGGTTTTAATCTCGCCGTTTTTCTTACAGAAACCAACCGGAGTGAAGGCTTTATCAGGAGCCGTGTCGAGAGATCGGTTGGAACAGTTGATAACGGGAGATTCCCGTCGCTCATCCATTCTGGACGGGTCATTTGAGGCTTTGAACCGAATCAAATCCAAGACTCGCATCACCCGGATCTTTATCGAGGCTTATAAAAAACGAGCAAAGTGGTCGCAGATGGTGGCGGAGCTGAAAATACCCGTGCAGATCATTGTCGGTGAGAACGATCCATTAACTGACGAGAGAGCGAATCGATCGAATCATCTAAAGGTGACTACGATCCCCGGTGCCTCTCATTACCCGCAGCTGGACTCACCTGAAAAAGTGGCAAACGCCATTATAGAGGGATGGTAAAGCAGTAATGATCGTTTCCTTTTCCGGGGAGTCTCTAAGCACGCTCATCCGTTCGGATGCAGGAACAACAAACGACGCGTGCCGTTTCGCCATCCTGTTGGATGCTGTTGACATTGAGACCGACTAATTCGCATACCCGCATCCCGGTATTGAGAAAGAGGGGCAAAATGGCTCGATCCCGGTGTTCGTACCATGTTTGTGTCCGTCGTTTCTGTTTACTGTTGTCTACTGGGCACTACCTGACGCGTCGGCGTTCGACGGCCGACCTCGTCGACATAGCGGATTCTCAGAGCTCTCCGCGCAGGGCTCGCCGGCGGTCGTGAAGCACCAGCAGGATGATCATCCCCATCATCACACCCAGGACGATACCGGCCTCCGTGGTTAGCACCCGTGCCAGCGGGTACTCCGGAGCGGGCTGCGCATAGGGGCGAATGGCGGACATGAGGTTGAAGAGGTTATAAGAAAACAGCATTCCCGACGAAATCCATGCCGCCGCCATGGGAGGCAGGATCCTTCGCGACCCGCGGCGGGAGGTCAGTACCAGCAGGCCCCACGCCCCCGCGAAGGCCCACACGCCAGTACTCAACGACAATAGGTGCCACCATATATCGCGGTCATCGAGCATGGCTGGGTCGATGCCGAGGGTGCCGCCCGCCGCCCAGAATACCTTGATGACACCGAGCAGGATACAGCCAACTGCAACAAGCCTAGCCAGGGTAATCTGCAGCTGCCGGGTGTGTCCCGGCAGCTCTCCGAAGTCGGTAGGACCACCAAGCGCCTCCGGCCACCGCGCCTTGACGTAACCTACCAAGGCGAGCGGCAGGCAGATGCCGATTCCAACCATCGAGACCATGACGAAGATCTGCTCATAGGCCCAGAAGTCAGGGGCGCCTGCCTCCTTGTCCCGGGTCATGGCGGCCGGGCCGAGCACCGGTGCCAGCAGCAGCATGGGAACGAGCAGGCCGGTGCCCACCCATACGGGCAGGGCCACCAGCCATGCGGGCAACCGCTCACCCCACGGCTTGCAGAACGCCATCCCCAGCAGGATGCCGACTGCGGCGAGAACCGCGGTTGCCGCGTTGATTGCACGCCAACTGGCGTCACCCATTTGCTCGGTCGGAATGAAGAGACCAAAAGTCCAGGCGATTTTAATCAGCAGATACGGTGTTATCGCTATGGCGGTGCCATAACCCCAGATTTTACGCATCTTTATCAATCGTGAGATCGGCCGTTCTTCCGTTACTGTCATATCGTCACCTCGGCCACCGTGCGGGCGAGGTCGTCAACCTCTACCTCTACTACAGATGTAAAAGTGGTGTTCGTTCTTTTTCCTTCTGTCATGATTCCTATTCCTCCAATATCGTTTTTTTAATACTTCATTGGCAGGAGCACTGCCTTGTCGTCAAAGTAAAAAAACGATGTATAATTAGTCTTCTGCGTCACTATGATAGTATCTTCAGGACATGGAGAACAAAGCAACCACACTCAATTCTAAGTTTAGTGCCATTGTATCCTATGTACGGTAAATTGGATAATCTCATTTGATTGAGAATATCCAGTGTCCAGATCATTTTTCTTAAATTATTATCGAGAAATGAATGGAATCGCCTTTTTGGCGAGACTGGGCGATCCGGAAACCTTCGGTCTATCGCAAAGAAGATGAAACGTATAGGAAATCCCGGAATCCGAAAAATAATGATATCAAAGTGAGAAGGTGGGATGGCACATGAAAGAGAAAAGAGCGCAGCATCATTCCAAACCAGCAGTCGCTACCGGGATGGATGACCGAGAAGAGCTGGAACAAAAAGCGAGTGATGACGAGGTGAGGCGCGGCGATTCTACGGAAGTGACCACCTTGCGGTACGATGAAGTGGAGCCAAGTTAATACGAGTGCGGTTAAAAGAAAAAGAGACGGATGATCGATCATCCGTCTCTTTCTTCTGGATGTAGCAACTGATAGGCACGGAGAGCAACTTGGATGGCCAAGCGGTTTTCCGGTGACAAGTAATCTTCGCCGAGAAGCTCTTTAATCTTGTCCAAGCGATGATAAAGGGATTGCCTGACGATAAACAGTTTTTGAGCCGCCAATTTTTTTGAACCGTCACAGTCCAGATATATTTTCAATGTGTGAAGGAGCTGGCTTCCCTTGAGACGATCATGTTTAACCAGGGGGCCGAGATAGCGATGGATGAAGCGGTGAAGCGTTTCTTCCTCTTTTACATGGAGAAACAGCTGAAACACACCCATGTCATCGTAAAATAAAAATTGTTTTTGACAGGATGCATTTACTGTAATCACTTGATTGGCTTCCCAGTAGCTCAGATGGGTACCACTAAAACCGGTGTATGATTGTCCCATCCCGATCCGTAGTGGCGGATAGCTGGATTGGCGCTCAATATCGGCGGATTGGATTGATTTGAATACCCGGCGCAGCCTGGACTGGGCTGGCTGGTGGGGATTGATATCAAAAGCGATAATCGCGATCCGATTGTTATTGACAGTAATGAAGGGGCGAAACCCCACTTGTTCAAAAGCGGAACGGACTGTCAAGGAGAAGTCGTAACGAACGGATGGATCCGGAAACGGATCTGATTCGTCCACGCCGTTGTGGACTTCAATGACGCAAACTCTGCTTTTTAATTCCTTTAGTTGTTCGTAATCAGCACCCAACTGAGAGCGGATCGCTTCTTCGCCAATCCGATGATGCAGTAGATCATTCACCCACAGATGCTCAGAATGTAATTTTCGCTCTTGGATATAATGCTTTCTCAGCAATACCTGTGCGATGGACAGGGAGGAGCGGTCCAGTATCAAATAATCGTACTCCTCCGGCTGTTCCGTACCGATCATACCGATATAAGCCCAGGTTTGGCCCATCGCCTTGACGGGTTGAAGAAGTAAGAACCGATCACGATAGTGGAAGCGGTAAGGCAGCGGTTCTTCCTTCTTGGAGACGGATTCATTCTCCAAACGTTGTTGAATCCACTTCAACCACTCCGTTTGTTCCTGATTTCCCATACTGGAGATCCATTGAGGCGTTCCCTGGAGGGGAAGATATACAATTTCGGATTTCGTGTTTTTATGAAGTAATTTTAAGATATGGACGATGGCCTGAGGAAGCAGGGTTAACCGATGAAACTCCCTGGACAGATTCTCCAGATGCTGGAGTATCTGATGGTGACGATTGATAATCAAGGTATGAAGATCCTGCGTGACGTCCGCAAAAACAACGGATTCTTCAAAAACGATGATCGGAAAATCATACTGGTCCGCCACTGCGATCATATCTTTGGGAATGGATTCAAAGTAGTGGCCCAACTCCACACACAGGCAAGAAACACGGAGGTCGATCAGTTTTTGCAGGTAGGAAACAGGGGAAGAGGATGCGGACCGGAAGACGATCCCTGTGGAAAAGATCATTTCTTCTCCTCTGATAAGCGTATCGATTTCAAGCACTTCTAAAACGTGAACCCAGCGAACGCGTCGATTTAACCCCTTTTTGCCCGCGACCACGCGGGCATTTTGGAAAAGGGGGCGTTCCAGTATCTCATGAACGGTTAATGACGTGTTGGAATCCAAATGGTTTCATCCTCTGCTTTTCATTATCAAGTCTTTCCCAATTATAGTATACAAGATGTTTTCATTTGATAAAGCCTTTGCATGAAAAGGTTTTCATGCCTGTGTGATAACGCTGTCAAACGAAAGATCCCCAACCTTTGACACGATGTCCAATGGAATGGAGGGAAGCACTCAGTATACTGGTTTTGAATCCGGAGGGAATAGGGTGATAGTGATGATCATCGGTGTACCGAAAGAGATAAAAAACAATGAAAATCGAGTGGGCATGACGCCGGCAGGCGTGACGGCTTACCGGGATCGAGGGCATGAGGTCTGGGTGGAGACCGGCGCCGGGACCGGTAGTGGTTTTACCGATCAGGAATACCGGGATGCAGGAGCCAAGATTGTCTCTGGACCGGAGGAGGCTTGGTCTGCGGAGATGGTCGTAAAGGTAAAAGAACCACTCCCGGAAGAGTACGGCTATTTCCGAAACGGCCTAATTCTTTACACCTATCTTCACCTTGCACCGGAACCGGAATTGACACGGGCATTGTTGGATAATCAGGTAACCGCCATCGCCTATGAGACGATCCAGATGGATAACGGAGCACTCCCGTTGTTGACTCCCATGAGCGAAGTGGCGGGACGCATGTCGATTCAGATCGGCGCGCAGTTCCTGGAAAAAAACAAAGGGGGAAAAGGGGTCCTTCTCGGCGGAGTGCCTGGCGTATCACCGGCAGAAGTGGTCATTATCGGCGGCGGGGTCGCCGGTACCAATGCAGCCAAAATGGCGATCGGCCTCGGCGCCAATGTCACCATCCTGGATATCAACCCCGATCGGCTGCGCCAATTGGATGACCAGTTCCATGGTCGTCTTCGCACGCTGATGTCCAACTCCTTTAATATTGCCCAGGCAGTCAAGCGAGCGGATTTATTGGTGGGAGCCGTTCTGATCCCCGGAGCACGGACTCCGCGCTTGGTAACCGAAGAAATGGTAAAAACGATGGAACCGGGATCCGTTATTGTGGATGTGGCCATCGACCAAGGCGGCTCGGTGGAAACCATCGACCGAATTACGACACACAGTGACCCCACTTATGTGAAACACGGTGTTTTGCATTATGCTGTGGCCAATATCCCAGGCGCCGTAGCCCGCACATCCACACAGGCCTTGTCCAACGTCACGGTTCCCTACGGCCTCCAAATCGCCACCAAAGGCGTGGAAAAAGCCGTATTGGAAAACGCCGCGATTGCTAAAGGGTTAAATGCCATGGACGGGAAGGTTACCTACCATGCAGTCGCTGAAGCGCACGGGTATTCCTATACCGCTGTTGATGAGCTGTTGGGACAGAAGGCGGCCGTATAAAGTGGAAAGAGAAGAGATCACTCCAACAAGAGTGATCTCTTCTCTTTCCACGGCAAAATACAGGGTTGCGGGTTATTCCATTGCATCTGCTTCGTTTTATGAACTGTACCAAAAGGATGCTCAGGCGCGGCATAACACATGGGTATTCTATAGGAACATAAGAAAAAACTTGAATGACCAGACACGCTCTAGTCGGTGTGTGCGACGGCGCGGATTTCAATCAGTTGGTGAGGGAACGCCAGACCCGACACGCCGATGAGGGTGCCGGCCGGCCGATGGTCGCCTATATACTCCTTCAACAGAACGACGCACTGCTCGAAATGCTCTTGCGGGTTTGTCAGAAAGATCTCCATCTCAGCGATGTTCGACCTCGTGACACCAAACCCCGCCAGCACGCGATCGAGGTTTTCCAGCGTCTGCCGGGTCTGTGCCTCGAAATCGCCCTCGCCAAGGAACGCGCCCTGCATATCATGGGAAAATTGTCCCGAAATGTAGATGGTGCCGTTGACGCTGTAACCTTGGGTGAGGCCGAAAGCTTCTTCCCATGCAACACCGTGATTGTAGGTTTTAGCATTAGACATTTTTTTCTCTCCTTTACTTCAAATTAAGGCTAGTATAAACTGAGCACAAATAAAAAAGTAGTACGCACCTTTTTGATAGGTAGTACCCGAAAGGATAGTGTAAATATGAGTATGGCTGAATATAAAGGTAAAGTTAAAAATATTCAAGATACACCTTTTGGTTATACAATATCATTAATTGGTGGTAAATGGAAAATGGTTATTATTTACCTTTTAGTAGAAAACCAACCAGTTCGCTTTAATGATCTGAAAAGGCAAATAGGGGCTATTACTTTCAAAACATTGAGTTCACAACTAAAAGAATTGGAAGCAGATGGTCTGGTGAAACGGAAAGAGTATCCTCAAGTCCCCCCTAAGGTCGAGTACAGTCTCACAGAGAAAGCGGAAACTCTATTGCCCGTTTTGGAAAAGTTATGTGAGTGGGGAGAAAAAAACCGGGACGGACAAACAAAGAGCCACTGAAAAACGAAATCAGGGGTGAAAAACCGGCTCCTCCTTCATTGGTTATCGATGCTCATAAGGGTCATTGCAAATGTTCTCCTGTCCATAAAGCGGTGCGAAACGAACGGTTTTGCGTGGTATGAAGCAACCATAGAAGAATTCGTTTTGACAGAGAGGTGGATGTGTGTGTTATGGCAGATGAACTTTTCGAGAATCCACGTCTCTCTGCAATTTACGACCCGTTTGATCCTGACCGTTCCGACCTTGATGCTTACGAGGCCATTGTCAAGGAGTTTGGTGCTCGTTCTGTGCTCGACATCGGCTGTGGAACAGGAACTTTTGCCTGTCGCCTCGCCGCCCGGGGCATCAAGGTGATTGGAGTAGATCCAGCCGCAGCCTCTCTCCATGTGGCTCGTACGAAACCTTGGAGTGAGCATGTCGAATGGATTCTCGGCGATGCCTTGCTCATTCCCCCTCTGGCGGTGGACCTTGCGACGATGACCGGCAACGTCGCCCAGGTCTTTCTGACCGATGAAGAGTGGAAGAAAACCCTCCGTGCAGTACGTGCGGCGTTACGACCCGGCGGACGGTTCGTGTTTGAAGCGCGAGACCCCAAAGCACAGGCGTGGCTGGGGTGGAACCGGGAGAACACCTACCGCCGCGTTGTGACGCCTGGCTGCGGCAATGTTGAGGGGTGGGTTGAAATCATCGATGTTCAAGGTTCTTTGGTCTCCTTTCGGTGGACTTATATTTTTGAGAGTGATGGGGCTGTAATCACATCAGACTCGACATTGCGCTTCCGAAGTCGCGAAGAGATTGCAAACTCACTCCAGGATGCGGGCTTATCCGTGGATGAGATCCGAGGAGCCCCCGATCGGCCGGGGCTTGAATTTGTCTTTATCGCTCACCACCCGATCGCTTAGAGTGCAGGATGGTTCTGTCGGCCTGCACGCGATGGGCTGAAAAAACGGACACAAAAGCAGCCCCAATCATGTAGAGAATGGGGCTGCTTTTGTGTCAAAAAAATACTGGGGCCTTATTTGCGCCAATGGACAAATCATTTTTCCGTTTTTTAGGTATTCAACACTCAAAACCGACATATAACTTCACAAAACAATGATTTTGTTACGTTGAAAGGGTTGATTAAGATATCGATGCAAATCAGGAAAATCACTCGCCGGAAAATCTCAATACAAAAAGAAATCTAGGGTTTTGAGATATAGAATTTGATCAGCATACAACCGTATTCACTTAAAAATAACCCCCCTAAAAAAGACGAATTTGAAGACCTAAAAAATTCCATCCCTCCTCGTTTCTTCGGGTCCCGAAAACCGAATCTGAGGGATTTTCTAATCCGAATTTTATTCATGACCCAATCCATTTCGCTGCATAAGTTCCGTCACTTCTTGTTAACGTGGCTCAAAAAACAAGGCATTGACGATGCACTCATTCAGCCTTATTCTGGACATGCAAGCCGTAAGTCGCTTGAAGTATATTCTAAGTTGGTCATTACCGATGCTCAGGATGAGTATAAAGTGTCATCCCTGAAATTTCCATATAAATACGAACGGCTTGAGAACCACATGGGATCTCAAGTCGTTTTTCCATTTAATAGATTGATGGCACCGAATTTGCCGGATGCTCCTTCTACCTCACTTTAAGCAAGTGTGGTGGCAAAATGGCTTGTGGTTACAAACAACTCATATCCAGCAGGTGAAAATGGATATAGTCCTTTTCACAAAGCAAATACTTTGGCGCCACTGTTTGAGAGTTCACTTGGATGCTTCCTTGCTTAATCAGTTTTTGGATTTGGGTTCGGCTCACATCCTTAATTTTGGTCGAAAGCGCTCGATCCAATCTCAAGGGGCTTGCTACCGATTGGATGCAAATGCATAGGGTGTGAATTCCTTGTTTCGATAGTTCCCCAATGGATATCGTTGAATTTTCCACTGACTCTGGGCAAAATTCTTTTTCTGAGTCATTGACTGTCAAACCCGGCTTGGCTTTGTAGATATCCAACTTCTTGTTCCACGTGTGATCATTTGCGCATTTATAAATGGCAAATTGATAGATGTTTTTTCCGTTGGCATTATGTCTGCGTTTAGAAGAGTCCACAAAAGAAACCTTTCGTCCGCATTGCGGGCAATATCTGGTGACCGATTCCTCAGTTTCCAAATCAAATCTCCAATGAATATACAGCACAGTCACTTGTCTTCACCTCTTAGGCGAAGGAACGCAGCACAATCTCGTGTTAAAGGAGATATGAACTTTTTTCCAAAAAAAATACGGAATAACCCTAAGGTTTTCCGCATGGTTTCGTTTATAACAACTTGATACCCGCGTTCCTTGTAATGGTTATAAATAGGCGCACTAATCCCTTGGTCAACTGTTGAAAAATCAACTTGGATCAGGCGCTATTTGATTACTTAACCATTACAAGTTAGCTGGCATAAAAGTTTAATTCCCCTTTCAAATATCTCCGTGTACCATTATAAACTTATTTCTATGCGTTTTCAAATAATTTGTTTGATTAAAATCTTTCCTCTAACCACACATGACCAAAGTGAAGTCGGCTTTGCCTTTTGTCATCTACTTGGCTTTAAGCCTGATGTCCCGATAAAATATCGGCTTTTGGTACATTTATCACTCATAAAAAGAGCTCTCCAGAGATTCGGAGGGCTCTTGCATTTTTGTCCATGTGTTTGCTGGTGGTGTCGCTACGCTGGTATTCCCCCTAATAAGTCCGACAATCGAACAAGCCGAACATTTCGATCTGATGAAGTCAGCCGCCAGTAACAGGCGATGGTTGACCATAGAGATTAGGGAACGTTTAATCCCTTGGTTGATTCCTCCCTGCATAAAACTCTTCTTTTGTTAAACCGAACACCAATTGATCATAATAACGCCCCTGGGTGTAAACCATCCGCCGCAGCCGGCCTTCTAATTGAAATCCCAAATTTGTATGTAACCGGATAGAGCCGTGATTGAAACTATGGACATAGACTGTTACTTTCTGATAGGATAATTCGCCAAAGTAATAACGTAACAATAATGCAATCGCTTCGGAAGCATACCCTTTGCGCCAATGCTTCCGGAAGATGAAGATGCCATATTGAAACGTGCCATTCTTTTTGTCACAAGCATGAGTGCTGATGCTTCCGACCAACTCCCGATTCAACGTTTCCACCGCCAAGCGAAATCCATCTTGGGGGATCATCTCTCTGCTGATCCATGATTGACTTTCATCTTTCGAACGCGGAATCGGGATTCGATCCATCAACCTGGCCGCTTCGGAATCCTGTTCATAGTGATGGAACCACTCCCAGTCCGACGGCTCGATCGCCCGAAGCCTGACTCTTTCCCCTTCCCAGAGATTGTAACCCATTTCCTTCCTCCCTACCGGCCCTTCCCACTATTTGTTTTCTATATGTGCATACGGATGACAAGACAAAGGGGTTCCTTCATTTTAAACCAGTCTCACCGATTATGGTGACTGGTAGGGGTATCTACATGATACGTATAAAATATACAGTCAAGGATGGATATATTATCCACCCCATAGTTCACCCCTCTAATGGCAGACGCCAACGGCGGCTTAACGGGAAGAGCGCACCGCGCCCTTCCCGCGCTGGGGGTTGGGGGAAAATCCCCAACGAGCGAGCCCCGGTATATACCGGGGCTCGCTCGCCATTCACATATCCGCAACTAAACGGCAACGCTTTTTTAGATTTGCCGGCATGTATTGGGTTGCGACCAAACAACTCACTCCGTGCCAGCTTTCAGCGATTCGCTTTTCGTAAGGTTTGATACGGATAAAAACATAATTTACACTCCATTCCGTTTTTTGTTCGTTCCAACATTTGATTAGGTTCATTTTTTATGGTCTGCTCCATGTCCGCAGTCATTTCTGCCGTAAAGCCAATACATCAATTCATCCGGCGCACCATAATAGAAAGAGCCGATAACTGTGATTTCACTCACATGTTATCGGCTCTGCGTCTTAGCGTCTGGCTCTTTGATAACCGACATATTCAGTTGCTTTACATGGATTATCGTTTCCTGTTTACACTTGGGACAAAATAGCGGGAAGTTTTCAAGTACCGTATCATCACGTATCTTGACCCGTGTTTTGTTGCCACAGACCGGGCATAATATCCACTCGTATTTACACACTCTACCATCCCTTTACTTGATGTTTTTTTAATACCTGCCGCCTGCTTTTCGTTTGTATGCACGCATCGCAAATAGATATGCGACGATCAGTACCCCTAAGCACCACGCGAGCGCAACCCAAATATCATTTCCGACAGGTTGCCCCGACAGTAGCGCGCGGATGGCTTCCACTATTGAAGTCACTGGCTGGTTTTCGGCAAAAGCACGGACGACTGACGGCATCGATTCGGTGGGCACAAACGCCGAGCTGATAAATGGAAGGAAGATAAGCGGGTAGGAAAAGGCGCCTGCACCGTCCACCGATTTTGCCGACAGTCCGGCAATCGCCGCAATCCATGTCAAGGCCAGCGTAAAAAGAACGAGTATACCGGCCACGGCAAGCCATGACAATACTCCTGCCGACGAGCGAAAGCCCATAATGAGCGCTACGAGAATGATTACGACAATCGAAATAGCATTGGATACCAGTGAGGTCAGCACATGCCCCCACAGCGCAGCCGAACGCGCAATCGGCATAGAGTGAAACCGCTCAAATATGCCGCTTTGCATATCCATAAACAGACGGTAAGCCGTATAGGCTATACCGCTTGCAATAGCAATCAGAAGTATGCCGGGTAAAAGGTAATTCACATAGTTATCCGTGCCGGCTTGAATGGCGCCGCCGAACACGTAGACGAACAGCAGCATTAGCGCGATCGGCGTGATGGCCACTGTGATGATGGTGTCCATGCTGCGGAAAATATGGCGCATGGAACGCCCGAGCATAACGCTCATATCGCTGAAAAAGTGTTTTTTTATCGTTTCCATTTATTTTTCCTCCTTTTTGCCGATGATTGCGAGGAATATCTCCTCCAATGTGGGTTGTTTTTCAACGTACTCCATCTTTGCAGGCGGAAACCGCTTTTTCAGTTCTTCAAGCGTGCCGCCCGCGATAATCCTACCCTCATGCAGAATGGCAATTTGATCGGCAAGTTGCTCGGCCTCATCCAGATACTGCGTGGTCAGGAACACCGTCGTGCCATTATTAACAAGTTCTTCGACAGTCTTCCAAACCTCGATGCGTCCTTCGGGGTCAAGCCCGGTGGTCGGCTCGTCGAGGAAGATAAGCTGTGGTTTCCCTATAAGGCTCATGGCGATGTCGAGTCTGCGGCGCATGCCGCCCGAATAGGTGGAAACCCTGCGGTCGGCGGCGTCGATCAGGCCGAAGCGTTTAAGCAGATCGTCAGCAACCTGACGCGGATTTGTGAGGTGCCGCAGCTTGGCGATCATGATGAGATTTTCCCGCCCGGTCAATATCTCGTCCACGGCGGCAAACTGGCCGGTCAGGCTGATCGACTGCCGTACATGGTCGGGCTTTGACGCGACGTCAAAGCCGTTTACGACGGCGGTGCCTCCGTCCTGTTTAAGCAGCGTGGTGAGGATTTTAACAAACGTCGTCTTGCCCGCGCCGTTGGAGCCGAGCAGTGCAAAAATTTTGCCGCGGCGCGCCTCGAAATCCACGCCCTTTAGGACTTCTGTGTCCTTAAAAGACTTTCGCAGACCCTTCACTTCAATTGCTTTCTCCATCCCGATATCCCCCTTTTACTTTGTTATATCCGTATCCTTTTTCATGGCTTTGTTAACTTCTTGGCTAACAGATTCTTGATAGATATCATCGTAAGTTTCTGAATCTTTGATTAGATCGTCGCAAAAAGCCGCCACGTCACTGCCCGTCACTTCGAGCACGCCTTTCCCCATGGCCGCGCCCTCTTCAAAAAGATCGATAATCCCCGAAAGCAAATCCGTCCCGTCGGTTAGCTCAACAAGGCCAACCTTAAAGAGATATTTTTGAATCTCGTTGTAAACAATCTGATAATCTTGCGGGAGCGCTTTGACACGCGCCACGTGCGCTCGCCACTTTTTTTTGCCTTCGATGATATTTTGTATTCTCATTTTGATATCTTGTATTCTCATGTTATCCTCCTATTTACCTAATTTTTCAGCGATATTATTGTTCAGTTGCTCGCGCCACTTGTCCCGAAAAGACTTTGCCCCTTCTTCGCCGGCCAGCGCTGAACAGAAGCCTTTGATATCGTCACCCAAAACCTCTTGGACACTCTGACCGTCCGCTGCCGTTTCTTCGAGCAGGCCAAGCACACCGTCAAAAATTGGCATGAGGTTGCGGCCGGTGAAATCTGAGTACAGCCAAAGATTGGCATTAATTTCATCCCATGCCGCTTGATAATCAGCCGGCAGCTTTTTGGCTCGCGATTCAAAAGTTTTCATTTCTTTAGTCATGTCGCTACCCGTGATTTTTTCCCAAAAATTCATTGATCTTCCTCCTTTAACTCGTTAATTTTTGATGATACGAACTCCCATTTTTCCCAGAACTTCCGTAGTTCCTCGCGCCCCGCGTCGTTGAGCGCGAAAAACTTTCGCGGCGGCCCTATGTCAGAGGGCTTTTTTGTGACCTCTACCAGCTTGCTTTTTTCAAGCCGGATCAGGATAGTGTACACCGTTCCCTCCACAACATCTGTGAAGCCGAGGGCGTTCAGCCGCCGCGTGATTTCGTAGCCGTAGGTTTCTTTGCGGCTTATAATTTCAAGGACGCAGCCTTCAAGCACGCCTTTGAGCATTGCCGTTAGGTTTTCCAGCACAATCACTCCTTGCTATTCTGTATGACTGATATTCAGTATTACTCACTACCGGTATATAGTAACACATAATAGTCGGTTTAGCAATAGCGGTTGTTCAGATAATGAAATTCAACAGGGGAATCGTCTTGAAAATGGGCTTAGCGTTGTAAATCCGCATTTTCCTGACGCTACCCCAATATGCAAACATTAAAGGTTTGGTGATTATGCGATTGACTTAGAATCACCTCCAGAACCCTTTGATGAAAAATACATTGCGGGGTGAACTATGGGGCGGATAATATATCCATCCTTGGCTTTATATTTTACACATATCATGTTGATACCCCTGGTACTTTACAACAAAGCGACCGTCGTTATGAATAACGGCGGTCGCTTTGTTGGGATGATTTTCACAGGCGGTGCCAATACGAAGTCAAAGGATTTCTACATATCCTTCGGTTCCATTTACCCGGATCCGCTGTCCGTCTTGGACCTGCTTTGTGGCATTTTCTACACCGACGACAGCCGGCAGACCGTATTCGCGGGCAATGACGGATCCATGGGTCATCACCCCCCCTACTTCTGTTACGAACCCTTTGATCGATACAAACAGCGGTGTCCAGCTGGGGTCGGTCGAGGTGGTAACAAGGATATCCCCCTCGTCGATATTGGCCTCTTCCATCTTTGAAACAACCCGTGCTCTTCCCTCAATGATGCCAGATGAAACGGGAATTCCCGTCAAAGCCCCTCGAGGAACATGTTTGTTGTTCAGTTCACCAGTGATGCATTCCCCCTCCGATGTCAAGATCCGCGGTGGTTTCAACTTCTCATACACCGCGTACTCCTCTTTTCGCTCGGTGATGATTGCGTTATCCAACCGGTTGGTGCGAACGACCTCCCGGAGTTCCTCAAAGGATAGATAATAGACATCTTCCTTCTCCGGAATCACTCCCTTTTGAACGAGATTAGCGGCTTCCTTTAGCAAGGCTTGTTTGTAAATGAAGTACCGTTGAATAAAAGCATACTTGGGATATTCCCGATAGCCGATAAAATGACGCAAGAGGTGGATCATTTTCTTGGTTTTTTTGACCTTTCGTTTACCACCCGGCAATTCCTTTAAGCGGCTTAAGAGCTGCTGCTCCTTCTGCTCTGCTTCCAGTCGTCCTCGCTCAAATTTGACGCGGCGTGCATGAGGCTCAAAATTTTTGATGTTACGCAAGATCATGGGAATGAGTGCGGTCGGCTGCTCGCTCCACCGAGGGTTGGTAATATCGATCTCTCCCGGGCACCGCATGCCGTATTTTTTAAGATACGCCTGTATGGAATTACGCACAGCCCGCCCGCCTTCCAGCTTGGCCAGATCTTCGAAAAACGTTTCATCACTGGCATGAT
Source organism: Desmospora profundinema (assembly GCF_031454155.1). Classification (GTDB taxonomy): domain Bacteria; phylum Bacillota; class Bacilli; order Thermoactinomycetales; family DSM-45169; genus Desmospora; species Desmospora profundinema. Next base: position 400,860 of record NZ_JAVDQG010000001.1, on the reverse strand, counting down.
GAAAATATTGTATCACCGCCGGATATGGACGTACCACGTCCGCAACGTCCAAAAGGGCCAGCCCCATCTCCGAAGTGACATTATTGGATACCGATTGGGAGAGTGTATCAGCCGCGTTCTTTTCACCCAGCCATTTTTCCATGTTCCTATTGATCCAGCTCGCTGCATGTACTCCGACCAAAATCGCTCCCAGGCTGCGCGGATTATACAAGATTTCTTTTAATTCCTTAAAATCCTCTAAAATAAATGCAAACAGCTCATCTCCCGATATAGCTGTGATCCGTTGTTGCAAGCTTCTAACAGACTCCTCATTGTTAAAGATGAGGTCTTGAACGATTCCTGTGTCATGAGACAGGTAGGTTTTGACCATATGAACAGGAAGTCGCCAAGATAGTCCTTCTCTTTTCATACTGAGGACCCGTTTCCCGCGCGGCAGTGACTTCATAAAGTCCTTCCGCTGCACTAAACGTACAATCGCAGATTTCGTCAATCGATCGTTTTTGCCCATTGTACTAAGTACAATCTTTCGACCGATAGGCGATGCCAGATCGTGGGTGAGATCGACAAACAGCCTTCCACCGGCTTTTCGCAGTGGATAATCCTCTGATAAAACTTGAAAAAATGACATCCCCAATGGTTTGATCGGATCGGTCATCATCTGTTGATGACCCATCGATAGATAAACACGGCTTTGCCCTTCGTCTCCATCGGGAATCGGATATAAAGTGGTAATGGGGCGGCTCTGTACGATGTAGAACTGATCATCAACCAGACACCATTCGATATCCTGCGGGCAGGAAAAGTGTGCTTCGATCTTTCGACCGATGACTGCCAGCTCCAAAATCTGCTCATCCGTCAGGATCTGCCTGTTTTGCCGATGAGGCTCAATCTTACGCTCCTCCGTACCCCCATCTTTACTGGCATAAACGGCCCATTTCTTGGTGGAGATCGTCTTATCAACAATCTTACCCATCCGCACGTTATAGTGATCGGCTGACACCAAGCCTGAGACAAGTGCTTCGCCAAGCCCAAAGCCGGCATCGATGGTGAGTACTTTCCGGTTGGAAGTGACGGGATCAGCGGTAAATAAAACCCCCGAAGCTTGCGGGAAAACCATGCGCTGGATGATGACAGACAAATAAACCTGGCGGTGATCCAATCCGTTTTGCATGCGGTAGATCACAGCCCGATCCGTAAACAGCGACGCCCAGCATTTGCTGATATGCTTTAGGATTTCCTCTTTTCCGATGATGTTTAAATACGTATCCTGCTGACCTGCAAAAGAGGCTGTCGGAAGGTCTTCTGCCGTTGCACTGGAACGTACGGCATAGGCATGCTCCTTACCTAGTTGTGAAAGGGATTGAGCGATTTCTCCCGCGATGTCCGGAGAAATCGCCACTCCTTTAATCACTTTACGAATCTTTCCACTGATCTGACTGACCCTTTCCTTGTCATCCATCTGTAGGGACGACAGTTGATCCAACAATGCGTGATACACTTGATTTTGTCCGATCATTCGTTTATAAGCTTCGGTTGTAACGCAAAAACCCTCCGGCACTCGTACACCCTTTATTCTCCAACATTCGCCTAGGTTTGCCCCTTTACCGCCGGTCGATCCCCGCTTCGTATGATCGATCTTATCAAAACCGAGTACATAGGAACACATAAGGATCTCTCCCCTTTATCCAGTTCCATTTATCGTTGGATTCCATATCGGATCATGTCCAGAAACCGGCTGATCTCATCGATGAAGCGACGGACAATCGCTTCATCCCACTCGCTTTTATCTGTTATCTCCGACAAATACTTCTGTTCAAAATAGTCCAACGTGATCCGAATCAGTTTATAGGCCTCTTCGCGATCCACCCCTTCTCTGAGCGGGACTTTTTCAAATAATTGCTTCCAACTCTTATCTCTAGCCATAATCAACTCGCCGTACTTCTCTTCAATCTCTACTTTTAACTCATCTGGTGTAGCATGAAAGGCTTCCATCATCACTTTGTATACATCGGGATTCCTTCTTAAGTAGTCGACTTTGATACGGATAAACGCTTCATTCACTTCAAAAAAGTTTGGTTGATCAGGGAGATCACGGATCCGGAGTTCCGCCCTTACTTTTTTTACGCATCGGTCGAGAATGCTCAAATACAGCTCATGCTTGCTCTTAAAATGATGAAAGATCAACGCTTTGGATATACCCGCCGCTTCGGCCAGCATCGCAGTCGAAGTCTTTTCATATCCGTGACGGGCAAATACAGCTAGACACGCATCCAAGATCTTTTCTTTTTTATAGAGTTGTAAAGGCAAACGGCGTCCCTCTCCTTATAGACCATATGGTTAGGATCATGCTACTGTATGCTGACTGATCGGTCAATATACCTCCAAATCAATAACCGACCTTGCCTCCATTCGCAAAGTCGGTTATTTGGTATAGGTTAAGCGGAGACACTGCTTCCTTTTCTTTCCTTCCCTTTTTGACGCCATTGCCATAAAACAGTAACTGCCGCCACTCCGATTCCGACGAGGTCGGTTAACCCATTAGGCTGAATCAATAAAAGCGCACACACAGCCAAGGAAAACCGTAACATCCATGGGATCCGGGTGAATAAATACCCCTCCAATGCCGTTCCCAGCATCAGTACTCCCAAAGCTGCCGATAAACTAACCAAAATGGCTTCAGACCAAGCGGTATCCACTAAGAGCAACTGATTGGAGTAGACAAACAGATAGGGAACAATGAACCCGGCAGCGGCCAACTTCAGCGCCTGAAAACCCGTTCGCATCGGATCCCCGCCGGAAACGCCAGCAGCGGCGAAAGCAGCTAAAGCGACTGGTGGCGTGATATTGGCAAAAATACCGAAATAAAAAACAAACATATGCGCCACCAACGGCTCTACCCCCATTTGGATCAAAGCAGGTGCGGCCATGGTAACCGTGATTACATAGGCGGGAATCGAGGGTACACCCATACCCAGAACAATGGAGGCCAACATGGTAAACACCAGGGTGAGGAAGAGTGAGCCGCCACCAAACTCAATAATTCCGCTCGCCAAGCTGAGACCAAACCCTGTCAAGGCTGCTACACCAACGATAATCCCTACCACCGCACAAGCCATAGCAACCCCGATCGTGGATCGAGCCCCAGTCTCCAAGGCATCCAGCAGATCACGAATTCCCATCCGAGTCGTCTTCCGTAAAGAAGCGACCCCGATCGTGACCAAGATCGTCCAGAAAGCGGAGTACAAGATCGTGACACTGGAGAAAAACAGCATATAGATGAGGAAAAACAGCGGGATCAGGAGGTGTCCCCGCTCTTTTAACACCTCTTTCACCTTTGGAATCTCCTTTTTTGGGATCCCCGTCAGTCCCAAACGATCTGCGCGAAGATGAACCTGGGTCAGCACACTTAAGTAAAACAGGAGCGCCGGCAACAGACCAGCCAATGCAATGGTGCCGTAACTGACACCCAGGGTCTCCGCCATGATAAATGCTGCCGCTCCCATAATTGGCGGAAGCACCTGCCCCCCTACGGAAGCACTCGACTCAACCGCACCGGCAAAGTTCCGATGGTAACCGATTTTTTTCATCAGCGGAATGGTAAAAGCCCCTGTAGATACCACATTGGCGACGGCCGAACCATTGATCGAGCCCATAAATCCACTGGATAAAACCGCCACCTTAGCCGGACCGCCTTTGGAAGAACCCGCCAAGGCCAGGGCCAGATCGTTAAAAAATTGACCCATGCCCGATTTGGCCAAAATGGCTCCAAATAAGATGAACAAAAAGATATAGGTAGCGGATACCCCGATTGCCGTACCGTAAATCCCTTCCAGTCCCATAAATAGATAGGCAATGGTGTCCTCCCAGCTGTATCCGCGGTGGGCAAAAGCGTCCAAAGGCACCTGTTGCCCGTAAACCGCATAGAGAAGAAAGAGGATTGCCAATACCGGCAGTCCCCAGCCGATTACCCGACGTGCCCCCTCCAACACCAGCAGGACGGTCATGATCGACAGCCATAAATCCACGTCATTATACAAGGTGGTCCCACGCTGAACCAAGTCGGTGTAATAAAAAAGAATGTAGGCTCCGGTCGCTAAGCCCATCACGGCCAAGCTCCCGTCAATCCAAGTGAAGCGGTTGCGGGGGCTTTTCTTCCGCATGGGAAAGAGAAGGAATACCAACGCCAGCATCACAGCCAAATGGACGGCACGATGGGGATAGGTGTTTAATAAAGGAAACGCCGATGTGTATAAATGATACAACGACAACCCCACCGCTAGTATACTGACCAACCACGCGGCCCATTTGGCGTCAAACACCCGGTATTTCGATTCCTTGTCATACTTTTCTAAAACCGATTGCTGTTCCACTTCCGGTTGGGATGATTTCAAAAGCCCCCACCTCCATCAATCATGATCCATAAACGCGACCAGGTTTCCATCCTTATCTCCAGCGGTCGGTTGTGCTCCACTCGCTGCTCCAATTCCAGTGAATGCCCGTCCACTTCCAACTGATACCGAACCCGGGGAGAATACCAAAAGGAAAGTACAGGATCGGAACGGTCGATTCCCCGCATCACCACCCACCCTTCCCGATTGATCACCTCTGATGCCTCCACATCCACTCCCGCTCCGAACGATTGTACTCTGACTTCCCGCAGAGAAAACCGTCCATCTACCATTTCATATTCTTCTACCCAGGGCGTCCGTTCGACGGAGTGAATCCATGACAGACGGATCGTTTCTCCTTCACGGGCAGGCAACCGAAAATAAACTTCTGCTGTTTCTGCATCCGTCACCTGCAAGGTGTCCAATGGCCACCACAACCAGACACAGGTGATAAAAAGAAAGAGTGCCCCCGCCCACTGGAGGGCGCAGGGCGGTAACGAACCCTTCATGAAATCACCGGATTATTGACCAGCTTCCTCATAGTACTTCTCCGCGCCGGGGTGGAAAGGGATCGGGACGTTTTCCCGTGCGGTATCGAAATCGATCTCTTTAGCGGCGTTGTGGGAGCGATGGATGGGTTCCAGGTTTTCAAACAACGTCTGGGTCCACTGATACACGGTCTCCTCATCCAGATCTGATTGGACCACCAACAGATTCATGATGGAAGCGGTCTGGATTTCTTCCTTGTTGCCATAGGTGTCTGCAGGAATGGTAGCCTCAGAGTAATAGGGGTACAGTTCTTGCAGTTTGTTCATACCCTTCCCTTCGATTGGAATCACCTTTACCTTTTTAGTCGTACCCAGATCAGTCACTGACGGATTGGGAAGTCCCGAGGTAACGAAGGCGGCATCCACGGTTCCGTTTTTCATGCCGTCAACCGCTTCGGCATAAGAGAGAAAGTCTTCATTAAAATCCTCATAGGACAACCCGTGCGCTTTCAAAATGGCCCGTGCGTTTAGTTCCACTCCGCTGTTGGGTGCACCGATGGCCACTCGCTTTCCCTTCAGATCCATCATGGTTTCGATTCCCGATTCTTCCGTAGTCACGATCTGTACAAAATTGGGATACAAGGAGGCGACTGCTTGAAAGGATTCCACTTTATCTTCAAAAGGCTCCAACCCTTCATAGGCCTGCGTGGCGGCATCGCCCATAATAATGGCCATCTCGGCTCGATCCTGGTCCAAAAGATTGATGTTTTCCACAGATGCACCTGTAGCCTGGATCGAAGATTTGGCTCCCAGTTCCTGTTCATACAATTTACCGATAGCGGCACCCAGAGGATAATAAACCCCTGACTGACCGCCTGTAGCGATCGTGAGAAACGAGTTGTCTCCGGCAGAGTCCCCTCCCCCGCAAGCCGTTAAAGCCGACATTGATGCTAACAGGAACACATACAGCCATATCCACTTCTTTTTCATCATGGCTACCCCCTCTATGGATGATAACGTTTTCATCATTCCCATTCATCATAAAAAAGTTTTACATTTCTATCAATCAAAACATTCTATCAATCCCGAATTAATTCCCTCATATTGATCTGTAAACGGTCTCTTCTTTATTTTTCTTAATTGTTTTCCAAATAATATAGTAGGATAAAAGAGACTTCCATTTATCGGGAGGAATCCGGCCTGATGATACAATCTTGCGCTGATGTCATCCGTCAAGAAGTGGCAAAAGGAATCGTGGGTCACGAACAAGCCGTTGACCGCCCAACAGAATCCAGAATGGCGATCCGATTTGGAACAGCTGACCCTATGTTACATGGATGAACGTTACGGCCACCGGCATCTTGATGCTACAGAAAAGCTGGAAGAAGCGGCTGAACGAACAAAACGACAAGCAGCGGCTGGATCTTAACGGGATTACGTCACTCTTATCTTGTAAGGTTCGACCTTAAAAACAACATCCCCTGTGTACCCTCAAAAGCTAATCATCTACATCGTTACCTGATCGCAACAGGAAGCGATCCAGGTTGGATATGGAGGTTTGACCTGCATTCCCCATGGTAATGTCCGTATCGGCGATGATGTTTCGGACTGTCTGGTAGACTCCGCGTTCCCCAGCCGCTGCTAACCCGAAAGCATACAGCTTTCCTACCAGAACCGCCGCAGCTCCCAGAGAAATCGCTTTGATTACATCTGAACCCCCGCGGATACCACTATCCATTAAGACGGGAATCCGGCCCTTAACCACTTCGCATACTCCGGGCAATCGATCCAGCGCCGCCACGGCCCCGTCCAGATACCGTCCCCCGTGATTGGAGACAATAATGCCGTCTATCCCTTTTTTTAGTGCGAGCGCTGCATCTTTCGGGTGAAGAAGGCCTTTGATCATCAGAGGCAGGCGGGTCTGTTTACGGAGAAAATCAAGGTCGTCCCATGTTAAACCGGGATTGTTCCATATTTGATATGCCTTTTGGACTGCTGCCTGAGGATCGATTTGCGGCGGAAGGGCCAGTTTACGCAGGAAGGCGGGATCGGTAAGAAAGTTACCGACTCCCCAACCGAATCGAAGAGGGATGAAGTCATTTTGCAGATCCCGCTCCCGCCATCCATCTGCCGGAATGTCAAGAGTGACGACGATCGCCGAATACCCCGCCGCTTGTGCACGGCGTATAAAGCTTGCGGTAACATCGGGATCTTTTCCCCAATAAAGCTGAAACCAGCGTGGAGCCCCTCCCATCACCGCCGCCACTTCTTCGATGGAACAGGTGGAAAGAGTGCTGAGAATAAAAGGAACCCCCAATTTAGCAGCCGCTCGGGCGGAGGCCAGTTCTGCTTCCGGATGGAACAGTCTCTGTCTTGAAACAGGAGCCAAAAAGACAGGAAAAGGATACGTGTGACCGAAAAGGGAGACGGACAAATCTCGGTGAGACACATCCACCAACAGTCGGGGAAGAATACGCCAACGGTAGAACGCCTCCCGATTGGCACGTACGGTATCCCCCGCCCCGGCTCCATATTCAAGGAAATCAAAGGCGAGGGGGTCCAGTGTCATCCGTGCCCGTTTCTTCCACCCCTCATAGGAAATGGGTAGTCGGAACCGAGGAGGAAGAAGCATCTCCCTATAAATATCTTCCCTTACTTCAGTTCCAAAGTCGCGCATAGGCAGCTCCTTTGCAAGGGAGTTCATTAGTGAAGGTTATGCGGAAGGAAAGGGATTTTTTCCTCGGGGTTATGGCGTTGGAAGATTGAAAAATGGATTCGATGTCCCCCTCTTATGTAAACCACACTCAGGCGGTTATTGACATTATGGCGCAAAACAGATACAATTGACTGAAAATATAATCGATAGGTTCAGGAGATGGAAGAGAGAGCCTCAATAATGCATCGGGATGGTTGGATGTATTATTGAGATTTTTTGTTTATTTGGAAAGGAGGCTGGATCATGCGTGATATTACGTCGGAAGTGATTGGGCGGATCAAAAACGGAAGAATTGTCCTGTATGACGGAAACCGACCGATCGGAGAAACGGGGTTGAACGTACTGAAGTTGAAAAACGGTTATATAATCCGGAATCACCGCCTCTACACGAAAACGGATCGAAACGTACAGTATGTAGAAAATTGTGATATGGGATGGTGTTAACCATAAAATAAATATAATTTTCATAATTAACAAAAATCCCCTGCTGAACGGCAGGGGATTTTTGTTGTCTATCTCATAACAAGGGATCTTTGTTCCAATTCTTCTATTTTCAAAGGACAAACAAGGACAACGGAGACTTCACATAAAATGTTATTACCCCTTTTGGAAACCGTTTGGCTATAGGAAATAACACGGACACACATCGGAGGTGAGAGGATTGAAGGTTGTCATTGGCGACAAAAAAGATACATTGAGAAAGTTGTCCCAAACGCACCGGATGGAATTGAAAAATCTGTTGTCCTGGAACCCGCATATCCCCGACGTCGATGCTCCGATTGACGGAGTCATCGTTTACTTGTCGCCCAGTCAAGCGAAAACAGCGGCCTATAACCGGCCGGTTGCACCTCCGTGTCCACCGATTCCCGCTCCGTTAAAGCCCATGCCTCAGTGGATTTCGCTTACGCCGTTGGAGAAGATGGAGAAAACGGATTATGACGTGCTGATTGTCGGTTCCGGAGCAGGAGGAGGGGCCACACTCTGGCGGTTGTGTGAACAGTGGGGAAACAACGGAAAAAAAGTGGGTGTCGTTGAAAGAGGCGATCTGCTTTTGCCTACTCATTCCCAAAATATCCCTACATTAGATTTTAAAAGAAGGACCGATTTTTATTTGACCGTCGCTACCCCGATTGGGGCAAAGCTGCCCGATATGCCAGGCTCACTGAAGGTGTTTGCCCTGGGTGGGAAAACCTTGTTCTGGTGGACGGTCACGCCGCGCATGGATGAAGTGGATCTGCAGGATTGGCCCGTCTCTTTTACCGAGATGAATAAATACTACAATATCGCCGAAAATGTGATGAATGTGAATAAGAGGTTTACCAAAGGCTCTTCGATGACGGAGCAATTGGTGGAAAGACTGAGGAACAACCATTTTCCAGAAACGACGCCGCTTCCGCTGGCGGCCGACCTGCAACCGACCCGGTTTGGTCAGGTTCATTCCAATGTGTTCTTCAGCTCCATTTTGTTTTTGGCCAGGGCCCTGTTTATCCGCCCTTTCGATCTTGCGGTAAAAACACGGGGTGTAGAAGTCCTAACCGAAAGGAATCGAGTGGTTGGGTTGAGAGTGATGACCCCGGACAAGAAATCTCATTATCTGAAGGCGAAAAATGTAGTCCTGTCCACCAACACCTTTGAAACGGCTCGAATTCTGCTTTATTCGCGTATCCCTGGAGAAGCGATCGGACATTATTTAGCCAATCATTCCAAAATTGTGGGTGTGGGACGAGTCAGCCGAGGGGATTTCCCAGAGGTTTTGGGTTCCATGGGGATTTTGGTACCGCGAACGGCGGGCCGCCCCTATCAGATTCAATTTCATGGTCCGATGGACACTCCAGACCTGTATCTTTGGTATCCGGCTTATCAGGAAAAGCCGTTGAAAGCAGAATGGGAGTTTGACATCCAAACCTTTGGTGTGGTGGAAAGCCGATATGAGAACCGGGTCTATCTGGACCCAAGCCGGGTGGATGAAGACGGGATCCCGGAGTTTCAGGTGGATTTCCAGTACAGCGAGAAGGATCTGGAAGTGATTCGACAGATGGAAGCGGGAACGCGCCAGGCGATTGCTGACATGGGAATAGCCACCCTGGTACCAGACGAATATGGGCAGGATCTTTGCCTGCGTCCTCCCGGTGACGATACCCATGAGCTGGGAAGTTGCCGGATGGGGGTGGATCCTGCCACTTCCACCACCAACCCGTTTGGTCAGGTTCACCAGATATCCGGGCTCTATGTGGCGGATAACAGCATCCTGCCTACGGCGGGAGCGGCCAATCCGACTTTATCCACTGTCGCCTTGGCCATTCGTACGGCGGATTATATCGTGAACCGTTTGGGTTAAGCCGAAGTGTTGGTTTGGGAAGATTTTTTCCGCAGCATGCCGATCCCCCACAACAGCATGGGCAAAAACAATCCAAAAATCATCCCGTATGGGGTCCATATCTTTTCGGTAAAACGCATCAGATAAGAAGTATTCGGAATGATGTGGAGGGATAAAACCGTCACCAAAATTCCCATCGGAGCAATCAACGAGCGGGCATCCTTTATACCAAAGATCGAAGAGAAGCCGCTGATCAAAACAAAAAAACTGATATAGGCTCGAACAAAGATAGAGATGAGCCAAAAGCCCGCCACGATGACCTCAATTCGTTCCAAAAACCCTTCGATGCTGATCATCTGTCCGAGTTCGTAAGCGGGATATTGTTTGATAGCGGCATAAGACACCCCCAATGCCGTCACGGCATAAAAAGTGACGACCGCTATCATCGCTCCGCCCAGTACCACCCCTGTCAAAAACCCCCTCCTCACTTTTTTCTTTTCATTGACTAAGGGCATGATCATCAGGAAAATAACCAGCTCCAAATAGGGGAAACCGACTAGGATGATCGATGCTTCCCATACAGGGCTGAAGCCCTTTTCCAACATGGGCTGGAGGCGATCCAATTGCAATTCGGGCAACAGGGCGAACATCCAGATCAACAACAGCAAAATCGAAAGGGGGAAAAACAGTTCCGCGGTTCGCGCCATCACTTCCATTCCCAGGTGCACACCCAGCATCACGACAAGAATAAACAGGATTTCAACAGCCAGAATCGGCGTCTCGGGAAAGGGCTGGGAAGTGATAAAGTCGCCGACGTCCCGGAGAACCAGCGCAGTTAAAAGGAGAGGATAAGCGAGAATAAACAAAAGCGCCACGATTTTGCCGATCCACTTCCCCAATACTTCCTCCATGATTTCCATCAGATTTTGCTCCGGAAAACGGCTGTATAAGGCGTGAAAAAGCAACACGAGCAAGCATCCCGCCACCAGACTGACTCCCGTTGCAATCCAAGCATCGGGTCCAGCTTTGGACACCAATGTTCCCGGAAGCAACAGCACGGGGTTTCCAGCAGTAAAAAGAGCCACTAAAATAGTGAATTGCCGGACGCTGATCTGGTTTTTCACGAAGTGCTCCCTCCTGTTAACCAAGCATCTCAAACAACCATTGACTAAAGGGTTGAATCATCACCGTGATCCAATCCATCGGGTTGGGAACCCGCCACTCCAGGATCACTGCGATACTTAATCCGGTCCCCACAATCAACAGGGAGAAAAAAACCACCATCTCCCTTTTGTCCCCTTGCTTCAGCATTTTCGGTAAATAGTAGGCCACGATGAAGGCTACAACCGCCAATAGACCAATAATCCACACTGTTTATTACTCCCCCATCTCCTTTTTCAGGGATTGAACGGATGTGCCGAGCTGTTTGATGTCTATCTTTACGCGGACTCGAATCGGCATCTCAGCAAACACCGACCCCCACTTTTTCTCCACTTTGCTCCAATAATCCGGGTTCGATCGGTGGAGAACATCCCCGAACCCGAAGACATCGGTCCGCAATCCCTTGGCTTTGCGAAGGGCCTTTAAAATCATCGTCCGGATTTCTTCTTCAAACCCCTCCTCCAACGAATCGATGGTTTTGGGATCGGTCAGATCGATATTTCCATCGGCTTCGCCGATATTGCATCGAACACGGACAAGCACTTCACCCTGAGGCTTTCCATCAACCACGTTAGTCTGTAGCTCACTATTGGTTCGAATCAATTCCACGGTGATTTTTTCCCCTTTGTCAGTGGTGACATATTCCACCGTGCTCATGATCTCTCCCAGCGCATAGTTGTACCCTTTGCTCTCCTCTTCATCGAACCATCCGACCAGTCGATCTCCTTTGAAAAGGGTACTGCCCATATATTCCACTTGGGTGGGACGGCTGGTTTGCACATTCTCGGAGGTAAATCCCTTCTCGTAATCGCCACGAATCCCGATCCCGCTCAAGACGGGATTTTTTCCTTTGCTTATGAGTTCATTGACCAACTGATCCAGTTGCACCTTGACCGTAGGTCCCCCCCAAGCACCAGCAGAGGACTCTAGGGAACGGAGCATCTTGTGGGCCGGAATTTTTTCAATCGGGAGAAGGATATCCAGGACCCGGTCCGCTCGAGCCCCCCTAGCTACCACCAAGTAGTAATCGGTTCGGACTTCATGATCCCGCACAAAAAAATCCAACACATTGGTGATCCCTTCTTTTGCCACCTTTTCCCCCAAAATCAACATCTGAATGTGACCGACATACAGCTTCCGCGGTGCTTCCAGCGTCATTCTGCGAAATCCTTCAAAAACCGTATTCGCTCGTACCCGAAACATAACTACCGGCGCTCGCCCATCTCCTCCGTCACCGGCGGGAGAAATCTGACCCGGGTTAACAACCTGTGCGGCAAACAGATACTGATCCCCGACCTTATCGATACCCAGACCGGAAACGATGGCCAGATCATCCAGCTCTCTTCGATTCCAGCACCCGGTGAGAGAAGTAAACAGGAGAACCCACACCAGCGCAGCGATCCACTTTTTACTCATCTCATCCCTCCTCGAAGCTTTACCTGGACCGAATCACCCGGCGCCCTCTCCCCCGTGACAGATTCTCCTGCTTCATGAGGCGGGGACGGTACAGTAGCCCCCACCTTGGGAACCGAAAAAGTGTATCCTTTTGATCTTCCCCGATAAACGGAGCCAGAGGCATAGTATAGGGAATCCCGAACGAACGGAGGCTAGTCAAATGAAGCGCCAGAGCGAACAATCCTACAAAAATGCCGTACAAGCCGAAAGAAGCGGCCAAAGCCATCATGCCAAAACGAAGCATCCGGATGGAGATCGCCATATCGTAGTGGGGAATGGCAAAGCTTGAGATCGCGGTGATGGCAACCACAATTACCATGGCAGGGGACGCGAGGCCGGCTCGGACCGCTGCTTCTCCGACGACCACCGTCCCGACGATAGAAATGGCCTGTCCAATGACCCGAGGCAGACGCAGGCCCGCTTCCCGCAGAATCTCGAAGGTGACCTCCATGATCAAGGCTTCCAATAAAGCGGGAAAGGGAATCCCTTCCCGCTGTCCCGCCAGACTAATTAACAACGGAGTGGGAATCATCACGGGGTGATAAGTGGTGATGGCAATGTACATCGATGGCCCCAGAAACGCGATGAACAGGGCCATCAATCGAATCACACGGATCAGGGTGCTGATATCCCATCGGTGATAATAATCTTCCGGTGACTGATAAAACTGGATCAGCAGAGCCGGGACCAATAGCACGAAGGGGGTTCCTTCCGTCAGAATCGCCACCCGCCCTTCCAACAAAGCAGCAGCGACGGAATCCGGTCGCTCGGTACTCTGGATAGTAGGAAAGGGGGTGAACGAATCGTCCTGGATGTATTCCTCTATGTAAGAGCTTTCCAAAATCCCATCGATGTCAATGCGATCGAGGCGCTTTCGCACTTCTTCCAGTACTTTTTCGTTCGCCGTTCCACGAAGGTACATCACACCCGTCTTGGTCTTTGTTATCTTTCCCAATACCCGGGTTTCCAGTACCAGATCAGCGGATTTGATCCTTCGACGAATAAGTGAGACATTGACACTGAAGGATTCAACTAAGCCTTCTCGCGGTCCCCGAATCAGTGTTTGCGAATCGGGTTCCACTACGTTTCTCGTCTCCACCCCCCTCGTCTGCACCGACAGGGCCTTGTCCATCCCGTCGATGAGAATGGCCGTGTTCCCTTCCAATACGGTATCCAGCAATCCCGCAAAATCAGATACTTCATCCACGTGCGAAGCACTCAGAACGGTTTCCTCTATATTTTCTATCCAATCATCGATTATTAATCCATCCGTTTTTTCCTCATGTATCAACGATTTCATAATAAAGTTCTGAATCGACGATGAATCGGCCATCCCCTCTAAATAAACGACTGCTACTTTCCTTTTTTCCTGTTTCCCAAGGAGAATATCCCGAACCACAAGGTCCGAGCTGTGCGAAAAAGCCTCCCGAATAAAGCGAAGGTTGTTGGAGAGAGATGAATACAGCGCAACATCCTTTGCATTTTTGTTCGGGGTGGATGGGATCTGGTTTTTCTTTCGGATCTTCCGGGTCTTTTTGTAAGCCATTTGCGATTCACTCCGGATCACACAATATCTTTATCATCATCCCTTACAAAATGAGATTTATTCACTATCTTTGTTTTGCGCTTTCCCTTCCCCGTACCCCAAACCGTTCGTATTCATTAGTACTACAGTTGCATTTGTACGAAGAGTGTATATGAACGTGGGTTGGTCGGGCTAGTGGGCTGTCTTCGATCTCTTGCAAAAAGCGCAAAGGATCGCAGCCATCCCCCCACCGTCCCTTCTCACATCTGCGCCTGCTCTTATAAGTACAACTGTAGTATTAGCACTGAATATAGGAGAAAGCCCAAAAGGCATATGGGATGCGAGGGATCCAGTGGGGCTGCCCTTGTCACGGTTCCCGTTGATTTGGTAACCGGTGCAAAGGTGATCAAGGGAAAAGGGGTCCATTTTCGGTGGCGCTCTTTTTGACCGACCACCAAGTGAAGTTTCCACAGGACACAACACGTTTAGCGGTCCCCTCGCAATTTTTTTAGCTGGCCCGCTTTCACTCTTATCATGTATCATCTGGCTGTAGGAGCGTGGCTTCCACCTCGATGATTTCAGAATATTTAATTCCCATACCTGTATTCAGGCAGACAACAGTATGATCCGGACGAATCCAACCCTGGTTTCTCAATTCACGAACAGCTGCAAAGGCGGCCGCACCCTCGGGACAAACAAAGATTCCTTCTTGTCGGGCAATTCGGCGCTGCTCTGCTAATAACCTTTCATCTGAAACCGAAATGGCCATTCCATTTGTGCGATAGATGGCCTCAAGTACTAAAAAATCCCCAATCGCTTTCGGAACATTGATTCCAAATGCAGCTGTTTTGGAATCAGGCCAAAACGTTGAAACCCTCTTCTTTTCTTCAAAGGCTTTTACGATTGGAGCACATTCTTCCGCCTGAACGGCAACCAGACGAGGCATGTCTTCCTTGTTTATCCATCCTAATTCGATAAGCTCTCTGAAAGCCTTGTAAATCCCGATCAGCCCCACACCGCCGCCAGTAGGGTAAACAATGACATCGGGCAGGCTCCACTTCATCTGCTCGGCAATTTCAAAGCCCATTGTTTTCTTTCCTTCAATCCGATAAGGCTCTTTTAAAGTGGAGACGTCAAACCAGCCATACTTTTCTGCCAAACGGGCAATGATTTTCCCTGCATCACTGATTAGACCGTCCACTAAGTGAAGATCGGATCCAGCAATGGTTACTTCTCTTCTTGTAATAGGAGGAGAACCTGCCGGCATCACGATATGACTTTTAATAGATGCCTTTGCCGCGTATAAAGACCAGGAGGCCCCGGCATTTCCGTTGGTAGGCATGGCGATTTCTTTAATGCCTAATTCTTTCGCCCTGGAGATGCCTACTGCAGCACCCCTCGCTTTAAAGGAGCCGGTTGGAGCAAGACCTTCGTCTTTCATAAATAACCTTGAAATTCCCAGCTCGTGTTGGGTCTTTTTCATTTCCAGCAAAGGGGTCATGCCCTCTCCAAGAGAAATGATGTTTTCTTCTTTTTGGAGAGGGAGCAACTCATGATACCTCCATAAAGTAGGAGGTCTTTCTTTTAAGTCCTCCCGATTCAACCGGCTTTTTAGTTCCTTAAGGCTATATTGCACAAGTAATGGCGAGCCGCAGGTACATCGATTGATTGGCTTGTTTAAAGGATGGGAAGCCGTGCATTTTGGACAATAAAGAGAGGATGCATAACTAAAGCTCATTTTGGAGCCTCCTGTTCAGAAATCTCTCTTATATATTAGAGGGTTTCAATAAATGACTCAGAATCCCTGTGATGCAGCTTGAAAAAACCTGCAAAACAAAAAAGCCACAGGGGTTTCCTGTGGCAGAAAGCGACTCAAACGGAATTCTGCGTCTGTCTTTATGATGGATCCAATACGTGTAAAGTTACATCTATGTTGCCGCGAGTAGCCTTTGAGTAGGGGCAGACTTGATGAGCCGCCTCTACAAGTTCCCGGGCCGTTTCTTCGTCAACCCCGGGAACTTGTACTTCCAGAATCGCGGACAGTGCAAAGCCTCCGTCTTCGTCTTTGCCGATGGAGACATGGGCGGTAACCTGGGTCTCTCCTGTCTTCACCCGCTTCTGTCGGGCTACCAAGCCAAGGGCACTGTCAAAGCAAGCAGCGTATCCCGCGGCGAAAAGCTGCTCCGGGTTGGTGGCGCTTCCTCCGGGACCGCCCAGCTCCTTGGGCATCCGGACATCCAGGTCGATGACACCATCCGTAGAGACCACTTTGCCATTACGGCCGCCTTCAGCGTTGACGACAGCGGTATAGATCGGCTTCATATACAATCACTCCTTATGGGTGTTGGATGTATTCAAGAGTCGAATCTGTTGCTGCAATCCCTGCAACCGTTCCAGAAGATCATGGAATTCCTCCGCAGGGACGCCGCTTTTTTGGAACAGAGTCTCCGGGATGCAACGGACCCGTTCCTTTAGGGCTTCCCCTTCTTCCGTCAAACCAATCAGCACCTTCCGTTCGTCCTCTGAGGATCGTCGACGACGGATCAGACCGGCCGTCTCCATCCGCTTCAACATCGGAGTAAGGGTCCCGGAATCGAGGAAGAGGAGCGAGCCCAGTTCTTTGACGGTTACTTCCCCTTCCTCCCAAAGGGCCAGCAGCGTGACGTACTGGGGATAGGTGAGGCCTAATTCATCCAACAATGGACGATACAGGCGCGAGATCTCCCTGGAACAAGCATAGACGGCAAAGCAGAGTTGATTGTCCAAGGCGAGCAATGAGTCTTTGGTCATGGTCACACCTTCTATCCGGCAAGGGCTTTTTCGATCTCGTCTCTAATGGCGGAAGGCTTCGTCGCCGGAGCGAAGCGACCGATCACTTCCCCTTTTTTGTTCACCAGGAACTTGGTAAAGTTCCATTTGACATCATCGGTAAGAACTCCTGGAGCGCTTTTGATAAGATGTTGGAACAGAGGATGGGCGTTTTTACCCTTTACGTCCGTTTTTGCGAACAGAGGGAAGGTAACTCCGTAGTTAAGGTCACAAAACTCCCGGATTTCATCTTCGTTGCCGGGCTCCTGGTTCATGAACTGATTGCTGGGAAACCCGAGCACCTCTAATCCCTGCCCCCGGTATTGCTCATACAGCTCCTGCAACTCTTTGTACTGGGGAGTGAATCCGCATTTACTGGCGGTGTTGACGATCATGAGTACCCGTCCCTCGTACTCGGACAAGGATCGTTCTTCACCGTCAATGGTGGTTACACTATAATCGTAGACACTCATCCAATCAGCCTCCCTGGAGATTATGCTTCAATCACAATTATATTGTACACAATTCAATTGGATAAAATCAATACTGATTCACAAATAAAACATCGTATGGCGGTAGAGCAAAATGGATCAAAATGGGTTAACAAAACAATTCGTAAATGCACAAACTATGTGCGGTGGTCGGAGGCTGTATCGTTTATCGACGAAAGTACGTCAACCAAACCCGATAAGGAAAAGTCATATTTAAAGCCCGAAGGTTGTTCCCTTCGGGCCTGTCCATTTATTTGGTTCTTCTGTGTGGCTGACGACATATATTTTGTCTGCACGACATTGATTCCCATCTCCCCAATAGGTACACCTGTCTACTTCACACAGGACATCTCTGGCCATCGGAAACCCTCCTTTTGCTTTTTGATTTATGATGGTCTGAATCAACCGGATTAAACATGAATAACCGAAAGGGTTCTTTGAAATACTTCCCTGTAGTAAGTACGGACCCAATTCTTATACAGAGGTGTGTACATAATGAAAATGGAAGCGGTACAAGAGCGATTAAAGCAATGGGGCGAATTGATTATTACGACAGCTTCGGGAGAAATGTATGAAATCCACTTAGGCGATACCATATTTGATCTGGAGCAGCGGATTATTATACTTAGTACACCCAATGGCGACTATCTGATTGACGGGGATTCCGTGGAAAACATTAAACAACACTATGGGCATAAAGTGGATAACGCCGACGATCATTAATACGAGAAGAGTGAAAACTAGGGTGTCGTCCATCAGGTTGTCAGGCCCCCTTCTCGGGTTAATCCCGCCGTTTTATAAACAAAAAGGCCGCCCTGACAGGGCGGCCTTTTTGTTTATTTGTACGGAGGATCCTGATAATAATAATTGGGGGTAAGGATCTCATCCTGGTACTGATGATGAAAGATATGAGTGGTCGCAGGGGAAACCGGAGGAATCAACCAAGTCCAGTCCCCTGTTACTTTTCGACCGTTTTCCTGCTCTTTATTCTCAAACAGCTTAAACTGCTGTGCAGCCGTGTGATGATCAACAATGCTGACGCCCGCTTCTTTAAACGAATGCAGAACAGCCGCATTCAGCTCCACCAAGGCTTTATCTTTCCAAAGAGTCGATTGATTTCGTGTTGTAAGACCCATTCTCTCCGCCACTTGCGGTAGAAGGTTGTACCGGCCGGTATCAGCCAGGTTGCGGGCTCCGATCTCCGTTCCCATATACCAGCCGTTGAAGGGTGCAGCGGTGTATTGAATTCCGCCGATTTCCAACCGCATATCGGAAATAATCGGCACCGCGTACCATTGGACACCCAAATCTTCAAACCACGGATAACCGGGATGGCGGATCGGAACTTCCAAGATAATCTCCTTGGGCAGTTCAAACCATCGGGGCTTTTGGTCCCCCACTTGAATGACCAGAGGAAGCAAATCAAAATGCGTTCCCTCCCCCTCCCATCCCAAGGATTGACAATGTCTTGTAAAAGGGATAGAAGCTGGGTCTCCCACCGTACCATATTTGGTCTCATATCCGGCATAGCGAATTAATTGATGGTTCCAGATTCTTGTTTGCCGGGATCCTTGGATGGCCGGTTTAAAGATAGTGATGGTCGGCCTGATTTTGCCGTTGTTCGTAGCGGTCTCGATATGTCGGCACAGGGCACGGAAAATGTCCTCTTCTCTCCGAAGGTGCCGGGCGTCAAACACATGCAGAGAGTGCCAGAAGAGGCGGCCGATGCAGCGGTTGCTATTTCGCCAAGCCATCTTGGCCCCGTGCTCCAATTCTTCGAAGGTATGGTTATAATGGCCGTATTCTTGGATTTCTCGTTTGATTTCACCCAAGCGCAATTCTATTTTCTCGTCCGGCTTCCCGAGTTCCCGGTAACAAGTCCGGATAAACATCTCCGCTTCCTGGAGTAAATTCCCCCTCTCTTCAAAAGGCCTGCCAATCGATGCTGAGGGATCAGAGCCCTTGTCTTGATGATCGATGGGACAACCTCCTTTGGTATCCGTCCTCTTTTCCGAATGGATGAAACTAGAATCCAAAGGCGATGCTCCCTCTCTTTTTAGGATCGCCTCCATCCATGGGAATCGGTTCGGTTTCACGTGTCGTCCTCCAAGCCTATTTTCTGGGTCATACGGTCAAGGCGGGTTTCGCCCACACTCCCACCAACCACAAGGGCGTCCCACTCATTCCCGTCTGACCACCCTTTGTTTCCTATCCACATTAACTATAGCGTATCAAAAGGTGCGGGGAGTTGCCAGACAAGCGCTAGTATCATAACCACCTCTTTCCAAGAGGATTCGGTGTTTCCATACAACTCTCCCCTATGGGGGGAATCGATGCCATATGGTCCTGATATAATCCGTTTTTTAGGGAATAGTAAAAACTGTTATCAGGCGGACTTCTCTTTTATCATGCAAAAGGGAAGCGATCACATGATACAATAAAAAGGAGGCTCATGGTTATCAGTTATTTCAGACACCGTACCTCTTTTGAAAAAAGATGAACTCCATTATAGTCAGGGAAAGGAAGTTTTTGGTGATCGATCAAAACAAGAAGGAAAACTGGCGAGAAATTATCGCAGCATACGGGAGACCCAGTGTAAAGCGTAGTGTCTGGCAAATCATCAATACCTTTATCCCCTTCTTTCTGCTCTGGTACGCCGCATATTGGAGCCTTTCGGTCTCCTATTGGCTTACCTTGGGGCTGGCCTGTCTGGCAGCCGGTATGTTGGTCCGGATTTTTATCATCTTTCATGACTGTTGTCACGGGTCCTTCTTTCCTAACCGGAGGGCCAACGAGGTGTTGGGAACACTCAGCGGTATTTTAACCTGTTGTCCGTTCCACCAGTGGCGGCACAGTCATTCTGTTCATCATGCCACCAGCGGCAACCTGGACCGGCGCGGCACGGGGGATATCTGGACACTGACAGTGGAGGAATATCTGGCATTGCCGCGACTGAAACGACTGGCTTACCGTTTGTACCGGAATCCGTTGGTGATGTTCGGACTGGGTCCTTCCTACATTTTCCTCATTGAATATCGGTTCAACCGGAAGGGTGCCAAGATGAAGGAACGGTTAAACACCTATCTGACCAACTTCGGGATTGTTGCGATTGCCGGGTTGCTCTGTTGGATTATCGGCTGGAAAGCGTTCCTCTTGGTGCAGGGGCCTGTCTTTTTAATTTCAGGCTTAATCGGTGTCTGGCTCTTCTACGTCCAGCATCAGTTTGAGGGGACCTACTTTGAGAAAGACGAAAAATGGGATCATGTGGATGCCGCCTTGCGCGGAAGTTCTTTCTATAAATTACCAAAGGTACTTCACTGGTTCACGGGAAACATTGGTTTTCACCATATTCACCATTTGAGCCCACGGGTGCCGAACTACTATCTGAACCATGCTCATGAAGAGAATCGAATGTTTCAGGACGTCGCTCCGATTACACTTTTATCCAGCCTGAAATCCCTTAACTACCGCATATGGGACGAGAATCGCAAGAAACTGATGGGATTCGGATACATTAAGCAATTCCTGATGAAAGAAAAAGAAAGTACTCAATAAAGGGGCCGCCAGCAATTTAAAAAAATCCTACGCTAAGCAAACCAGCATTGATTTTTCATGCTGGTTTTCCACTTTAAGACAAAGCCCCCACCGGGATCGGCGGGGGCTCAAACTGTTCAATTGGTCATTCTATCAACATGATAATCAAGATCCACTAAGTCAATCCGTCCAACTCTGTTGTTGTCCGCAAACTTCACCGATGCTTTTAGATGGGGTAGAGGGAGCGAGCGTCGATTTTGGGGTCATCTGCCCAGTATATAGAAAAACGACTTGAGAGCCACGTGGGAACTCAAATCGTTTCATGCTTATACAGGGAACTCAGGGATAACGTGCTCATATTTACCCTGAGCCTCGGTAATGGCCAATTTAGAATATATCTCAAGCGATTACGGCTTGCGTGTCCAGAATAAGGATCGTCGATGCCTTTTTTCTTAAGCCATGTTAACAGGAAGTGGCGCAATTTATGCGGTGAAATGGATTGGGCCATGTGGGCCCGATCGGAATACTTTTTGAGGATTTTCCGAATGCCACGATCGCTGTATTTTTTCTTCCAGGACGATTCAAACTCGGTAGCGTGCTGGAGAAACCCTTTAATCATGGCAGCTACTTCCGAAGACGTGCAGGTCTTTAATTGTGAATGGATGCAGGCGGAATTTTTTTCAACATGCCAATAGATCATAACGCCAGGCCCGCGATAACGAGGGTGCCACTCCGTCATCAGGTTTTGATCCCAGGAGCCGAATTTCTTGGAGTCAGATGCGCAGGATGTAGTGGCTTCGCCCCACACGTCGGCCAATCGCTCCTTCAAAATGGCATTCACCACTCGGATATTGGCCGCCTTCAGATTTTCTGGATGGACAAACTTCCGCTTGATGTAAAGCATGTTTTCATACGTCACATCGGCGTTGCCGGTGGCCATTCGCTTTATCGTGCCCAACCCGTAAAGGCAAAGAAGCAAACGCTTTTGGATATCTCCTCGACTTAACTGTTCACGAACGCCAGAGACTGAAAGGCATCAGTGAAGCCAACACGGAGGTCGGTCTCCTTAAAGACATCAATTAATTCGATCATCCACCAGCGTTTGGCGATTTCCCTTTTCAACTGAGTCAAGCGCTCGGGTTCCGGCTGTGGGTCTGATGGAGTAACTGTAATCCATCCACCCTTATGATTCGTGATTCTCACTTTTGAATTTTGTGGGAGGGTCTGATTTAGTTGGTCCAGCGCTCGATGCAGTGATTGCTTGAGATCGTTGATAACAGAGTCTGCATCAAGCCCCAGACCAAGGGATTCATAATACTCTTCACACCGCTCCTCAAAATCGCCTGGTAAATCCTCATCCGGTCCCCTTTATATCCCTTAGAGTTTTTCCTCCTCAAAGAATCCGCATAAATGGATTAAATTTAATTTATTTGAATTTGGAACAGATACCCAGTCTAACAGCATATATTTCATGTATCTCAGACTACCCCCTTACCTCTACTGAACTGGAAATAGTAAACCAATAGAATGATTAGATGCAAACCAGCAAGAACAAAATAGATATTGCTATAAATAAACCCATTAGGGGGGATATTTACTGGGTTCCAGTGGACATTAGAGCCAAGATCCACTACCTTACTGTAAATCCCTGTAGCTACTGCTTGAGAAATAAAATTCAACATCTGCAACATTCCCATCCCCACACCCGCTTGGTTCTTTGGTAATGTTTGTGAAATTGAATTGGATATCGCAATAAGCATGAAGGATTGTCCCACATTACCAAGAATCAGAAAAGTAGCAATAAACAAAGAAGAACTTCCCGTAAAGGTAGAGAGTAAAACAAAACAGGTTAATAACAATCCCGATGCAATAAAGAATAGATACGAGTTTCCCTTTAGGTCTGCCAGTTTGCCACCCTTTCGACCCAAAATGGCTGAGGCTGTTGCCGCAGGAACCATCGCAAAGCCAATCCAAGAAGCTGGTAGTTGTTGTACATGAGACAGTAGCAATGGACTTAGCAAATAAAGAGAAGTACCAATCCCGTTGATAAGAAAAGCAATCGTTAAACCGAGAGTATACCTTTTGTTTATAAAGAGCTCCGGCCTGACAAACGGTTCATCAACTAAGCGAATTCGTACGATGAACAACCCTAGAGTGAGCAAACCGCTGATTATAAACCACCTAGTTCCATTTGTAACACCGAGCAAAAGCAATGCCACAGTTGCGGCTAGCAAACTTCCACCAATCCAGTCAAATTTTCTAGTCAGCCCTTGCGGCTCATCTTCCAAATATTTACGGTAAAAAGGTAGTGTGATTAAGATGAGAAGAGATACAGCGAATAACCAACGCCAATGAGCGACACTTACAATGAGCGCAGAAATAATGGGGCTCAGAGCACTGCCAAGAGCCAAGCCAACAGCCATCATCCCCAAAGCTTTCCCTCTACGTTCAGGGGCGAAATAGCGTACAGGGATCAGTACCGCTGTTGCGGGAATAGCAGCAGCTCCTACTGCTTGCAAGCATCTTCCCACCAGTGCCATCCAGAATGTTTGGGAAACAAAGCCGATGAGTGACCCAATCGTAAAAACGATCAAACCGAACGTCAGCAAATTTTTAAGCTTGTATCTGTCTGCTAGCTTTCCATACGTAACCGTTCCAATGGCGTAAATCAAACCATACGCGGAAGAGAGCCAGCTTACATGAGCAATGGTAAGATGAAACTCTTTACTAACTTCGGGGAGTACGTAATTGAACATTAATACGCTCATCGATGAAAGGGTAACCGTGAACATCACAATGCGCATCACTGTTTCCCCTGTTTGGTCTGGCACTTTCGTTTCCGTTATGATAAATACCTCCGATGATAAAATCATGCTTGTAATCTAGAGGGTATGGCAATTACCACCATACCCCTTTTTACTTTCATGTGAATCCATCTTAGCGGAAACGGCGGAAGTATGTCTGTATATCCCCCGTTAACAAGTCAGGGGTCTCCATCGCCGCGAAGTGACCACCAAGTTCAAACTCGGTCCAGTGAACGATGTCGTACTGACGCTCAGCAAAACGACGTACAGGAAGAGCAAGATCATGTGGGAAAACTGCTACTCCCACCGGTACGGGACAAGGGATAGGTTGGCCCTTGATTTTGTTATTTTCATAAAAAAGGCGGGCTGAAGAGCCTGCGGTGCCTGTGAGCCAGTAGATCATCACGTTAGTAAGTAGACGATCGACTGCAACAGGACATGCTGGATCGACCCATTCAATAAATTTCTCTGCGATCCAAGCTAGTTGCCCGACAGGTGAGTCAGTTAATGCATAGGAAATTGTCTGTGGCCGAGTCGATTGAACTATCATGTGACCAGGAGGAGCAGCTAAGTAACGCTTCATCTGTTCGATCCTAGCTTCATCCTCCTTAGACAGATTATTGAGGTCGCCAGTCGGGACAAATGGCAAGTAGTTTAGATGTACACCACAGACGTGTTCGGGATCGACTGCACCTAAAGTGCGAGAAATTGCTGTTCCCCAATCACCACCCTGTGCTCCATACCGGTCATAGCCTAACCGTCTCATCAACTCAGCCCAAGCGAGAGCGACTCGGTTTACATTCCAACCCTTCTTAGGAGTAGGACCGGAGAAACCAAAGCCAGGGATTGATGGAATTACCACATGAAAGGCGTCTGTAGGATTACCGCCATAGGCTCTTGGGTTGGTAAGCGGTCCGATCACGTCTAGAAACTCCACAAAAGAGCCAGGCCAACCGTGGGTGAGAATCAGTGGAAATGCGTCCCTTTCAGGGGAACGAATATGCAAAAAATGTACATTTGCACCATCAATCGTTGTGGTGAATTGAGGAAACTCATTTAACCGAGCCTCATGTTTACGCCAGTCATATGAGGTGCGCCAGTACTCCGCTAACTCCTTCAAATAACCAAGCGGAACACCATAGTCTCCGCCTGCCTCAGGTAGCTCATCGGGCCAACGGGTATGGGTTAGGCGAGCTTGCAGATCATCCAGAACACTTTGAAGGATCACGATGCGAAACGGTCGGATCGAAGTGTCGCTATTACTTATGTTGTTACCTGCAGATTCTTGTTTTGAAGTACTCATCTTTTACTCTCCTTTGTGAGTAGAAATCATTCTAGTATCCGAATTTTTCATTCATCTCCTTTGGTTTCAGCCAGCGCATTCATAGACATCTGTTTTATCTTTTGAATGAAGTCGTCCGCTTCTTCTGTTGTAAGGCCCGTTGAAATGGTTTGGGTCCAATAACTCAGCTTTGTTTTAATAAAATCGCGCATCTCTATTCCTTTAGTTGTCAACGTTACCAAATACGCTCTTCCGTCCAATGGGTCACGAGTTCTTTGCACATAACCGAGCGTTTCCAGCCGACTGATTGCTCGCGCTGTTGCAGCTTTGTTGATGAAAAGATTGGCGGACAATTGCTCTTGAGAAATACCATCTTTTTCATACAAATTGACTAAAAAAATATATTCAGACGAGTTAATATCGCAATCCTTCAATTCCCTGTTCAGATAAATTTGAAATTGACGGTGCAGTACTGAAATCCACTTACCGATGCTTTCTTTTTTCATTTGCACACTCCTTTGCAAATAGTTGACTAATATACTATATGAAAATCATACTGCTTATTAGTTGATTTGTCAACTGAATATCATAAATGCTCAATAGCATCCAAATGCGGTACCGTTATACACCGAAGCATTTTGACTTTCCCATCCCGCCGATCCGTGACAAAGCAGATATCTTGGCTTCTGCTGTTCTCGTCCAACCGGATATCATTCTCTCCGGTGACGAGGACTTTCACACCCGAGAGATCCGGGAGCATTTCGCGGTCTATACGCCGGCTGATTTTCTTCGGGATTTTCGATTCTGATTACTACTTTAAGACAAAGCCCCTGCCGAGATCGGCAGGGGCTTTGTCTTAAAGTGGAAAACCAGCATGAAAAATCAATGCTGGTTTGCTTAGCGTAGGATTTTTTTAAATTGCTGGCGGGACCCCATAAAGAGCGACACACCGGTTCCCTTATGGACAGGAATCCGGTGTGTTTTTATCAGTGTACGATTTCCCGCCACATATTTTCGTTCCTTCAATCCGCCAGGGGTAAGGAAATCTTCTGTGATTGAGCGGTTATCGCGACCGAAACCCGCCTTCAGAATGTAGAATCTGGCCTGTAATCCAGGAAGCCTCTTCACTGGCGAGAAAAGCGACCAGACGGGCGGCATCCGTTGGTTCACCGATCCGGCCAAAGGGAAAATGGGGTGACAATTCCCGCCGGATTTCCGGCGTTACCCAGCCGGTATCCGTCGGACCCGGATTGACCGCATTTACCGTGATTCCTTTGGATGCGACTTCCGCTGCCAATGTACGGGTGAAGGCATCGATTCCCCCTTTGGTGGCGGCATAAGCGATTTCACCCGGCATTCCCCCGAGGGACTGTCCGGATGTCATGGAGATAATGCGTCCCCCTGCTCCTGGGGGACACTGTTTTGCAAACGCTGCCGCCAACAATAACGGCGCCCGCAAATTGACCGCATAATGCCGGTCCAAGATCTCCGGTGTCACTGCCTGGTAATCGAGGTCCCGCAGGGAGTAGGCCGCGTTGTTGACCAAGATTCGGGGAATCTCCCCTTTCGAGGCCCAGTCCAGGATCGGATCGATCGACTCTGCCAGAGACAAATCAAAAGGGACTGCAGCCGCGTCCACCCCTTCATCCTTCAACTCCTCCACCAAGACAGCTGCTTCCGCTTCCTCTTCCGGAGGCCAATAGGTAAAACGGATATCCGCCCCATGTCGGGCTAACTCCCTGCAAATAGCCGCTCCGATGCCGCTCTTCCGTCCCGCTCCCGTCACGAGGGCGCGCATGTCCCGCCGTGCTTTCACCGAATCCCCCCTTCTGCCCTCATCGCTTCCTGCCGCTCATTGCGCCATTGGAAGAAGGCTGCTTCCAGCAACCGTTCCCGGTGATGGGGATCGGGACTGCGATCGGGAAAAAGGGTTTCAAACATGGCATAGGCCAACTCCGCCCGCTTCTCGGGGAATAGTTCTTGGCGGCGGGATAAAAACTCCCCCACCTCCAACCAACGGGAGTCGGCAATCCGAGCCAAATCAGCCGACGTATATAGACGCGCCTCTCCATGAGAGTACAACGGCCGTACCCGGGGCAGCCGGCTATCTTCTTCCCGTTTCACCACCATCGTCCCGGCAGCCAGATCTCCCAAGCGTTTAGCCCGTGTATTGGAAAAGACCGATATCAAGCCGACTATGTACAAAAACGGGAGAGAATCCACCATCCGCAGGACATTGCGCAAAAAGATGGCGAAAAAGCCGGGCGCCGTTCCCATGTCGGTTACCACTCGAATACCCAGCACTTTTTTACCCAAGGTTTGTCCATGGAGGAATGTTTCTGTCAAGATATAATAGAGGAGCGGAATAAAGACCAAAATCACAATCCCAACCCCAACAACAACAGACATCCAAAGCGGGGAGCCGATCTCCTCCAATAAAAAATAAAACAAAAGGCCGACATAGCCCAACATTCCCAACACAACCCCGAGTATCATCCAATCTACCAACAGCGCCAAGATGCGTGTGCCGATCCCTGCCGCTGTAAAACGGAGGGTAACAAACTCAGGGGTGGATACACGTATCTCCTGATTCATCTTATTACGACTCCTTTCCCCACCATCGTCACCATCCCGTGGTAAAATAAAGCTGGAGGTGACCAGCGGGATGTCCGTTCAACCCCGACATCGTTTAAGTACGTTCATTCAAAAACATCAGTCAACATGGAATCGCCTGGAATCATTGATCGAGCTGGCCAAGGATCGCCGTGTCACCAAAGAGAACCTGGATGAACTGGGTCATACATACCGGCAGGTAACGGCACATCTGGCCTATGCCCAGACCTACTTCCCCGAACATCCCGTCACCCGCCACTTAAACGCCTTAACCGCACGCGGGCACCAAGCGGTATACGCCGCTAGCTCCAAGAGTGACGGTATCCAGATGATCCGCTTTTTTACCACGGGCTTTCCCGCCCTGTTCCATGAACGGGCTCTCTTTTTCCTGGCCGCCCTGTTCGTGTTTGCAGCAGGTGGGCTGTGGGCATTTGGAGCCACCCTGCTCGACGAACGGAATGCCAGGGCATTCCTTGAGCCCGAGATGGTGGAGGGAATCGACCCACAGGCATCCACCGACGTGGAGAATCGCGAACAGTGGAATCATGCCGTCACATCCGGTTTCATCATGCAAAACAACATTAAAGTGGCCTTCCTCTGCTTTGCCCTGGGGGCATTGCTAGGCGTGGGTACCCTGTGGGTGTTGTTTATGAACGGAATGCTGATCGGTGCGTTGGCAGCGCTTTTTCACCGTGCTGGGGAATCTTACGGTTTTTGGGCGTTGATTTGGCCCCATGGCGTGTTGGAACTGGCAGCCATCTTCATCGCAGGTGCCGCTGGTCTTTCATTGGCGTGGTCGTTTTGGGTACCTGGTGAATTGACGCGGGTGGAATCTTTCAAGCGGGAAGCCAAAGTGACCGGACAACTGATGGTCGGTGTGATTCCGTTATTCGTGGTTGCCGCTGTTATCGAAGGATTCATCACCCCTGCACCCTGGCCTCACTGGACCAAATATATGGTGGCATTGACCACCTTGGCCGTATTGATCCTATACTTTGGCCGCCCCTTTTTCTCTTTGCTTTCACGGAATCAAACAGAAGCCTCTCTTTCCCGCGGATAACCGATCAATCGTGATTCCTCGCGCTTTTTCATTGTATCACAGTGAATGATCCACTTTCGTATGAAAACAAAAGACTCCAAGCACCCTTCGATGTGTGCGTGGAGTCTTTTGTTTTCAGGAAGGGTAAAGTCGGGGTCGGGCTAAAAAGCAAACGACGAACTCTTAAGCGAGAAAGCAATTTTCAAAGTCCGATTCCTGTTGCTGCGTTGTCCCGAAACAGCGATCCATCCCGAATATAACGGCGGACCATCTGTGTGGATTTATGGCCGGTCTGCTCCATAATCGCCCGCTCATCCTTCCCGGCCATGGCTGCTGTCGTGGCCAGACCGGCACGCAGGCTGTGTCCGGAAAAACGCCGGGGATCCAACCCCGCTTCCGCTGCTCTCCGTTTCACAATGAGCGCCACCGACTTATCGGACAATCGCATATTCCGGATTTGACCATGTCGGTTGATGGGACGAAACAACGGCCCATGGCCGATTTTGCTGGCCGCAAGCCACTCCTGAAGCGCTTCGACAGGACAGGTATGCGGGCTGGAACCATAGGGAATCCCGATTTTTCTCCCGATTCCTTCCTGGTCCGTCTTCGAACGGCGCAACAGAATCACCATTCCCCTGCCGGTGATTTGGATATCGCCCACATCCAGGCTGACCAACTCTCGTCGGCGAAATGCTCCGGCAAATCCGACCAGCAGTAAAGCCCGGTCCCGTCGACCGGGAAGGTCGTCCGGTACATGGCGGAGAATCAGACGAAGATCCTCCACCAACAGCGGTAATTTCCCCTCTTGGCGCGTTCCTTTGGCCCGTCGGATCCCCGCCCATACACTGCGAACCAATATCGAAGCGGTGGGTGTGTCGTAGCCTGCCGCCTGATGAGCCTGACTGACGGCAGACAATCGCCGCTGGATGGTCGACGGTTTGCGACGTTCAGCCAAGTCTGCGATATAATAGGCGACCGTCTGGGGATCAGCCGGCAGCGGATCCCGGCCATGTTGGGTACACCACTCGGTAAAATCGCGCCAGTCTGCTCCATAGGCCCGGGTGGTGTTGCCCGCTTTGGCTTGTGCCGTATAATCCCGCGCTTTTTTTACAGTTTCTTGTAAGGATGGAGGAATAGCAGTATGTGGAGTAATGGAATTCATGATGTTCTCCCCTTGATGAAAGATAGCGTCAAGTCAACCGGAAAAGGTTTCCTCCATCCTATTGTCGCATATACGAGAAAAAAGTCTACTATTCTTCGGATATTGTCGAAATACGCTTTATTTGTATTGCAAACCAGTCTGATATATTAATGGGTTTGTATTTCAATAGCATCCCCGTCGATACTGTCGTGTCTGCCCCATCAAACACAACGACTAGTGCCACATGGCAAATTAAGTCGTTGTGCGTTCATGATCGCTTTCATCGGCCCCTTGCAGGCCTTTTTCCTGCGAGCCCGTGAATACGGCGAAACACCCTCCATTCTCATGAGTGATGAAAAAACTAAATCCGTCTCCAACGACTCCCGTGATCGATTGCCCTCTCGCTCGGACAATGCCGATGTTTTGCAAAACGATCGGAGCAGGAAAAATCATAGCAGCAATCACCTGTGTCACAAAGACCGTAGGATCGATGCTCGGTGTGATTTGCATTTCAAATTGTACCGGTGACCGAACTACACTGATTACCCAGCTATGTACATACCCGCTTTGATTGCCGACGACTAAAAACTTTCCACTTCGCCATCTCGTTCTCCCTACCGGGATGACGCCCGAAAAAAGAAAAGTAGACATGAGTATAAACACCGAGCACCACCGTGAAATAGAATGTCATGACTAAATTTACTCAGAAAAATGCAGAGTCTCCATAGGATCTCGGGTTTCAACTTAGACCAAAGTGGTTGACGCAAATGGATTCATAACGGAATGACAAAGGAGGAAAATAAATGATACTCCCACCAACGAAAAGAATTAGGAGAAGTCGGCATCACAACTCAAGACCGCTTCTGGCGCCCAGCGTAACACCAGGAAAAAACAGACCGTTGGGTTCGTTACCAAAAGCAGATAAGAAGTCGAACATCACACAAGTCGTTTCAGCATTCAGAGCGGTTCGAACCGGCCCACAGCCATTGGCCGCACTCACTTTTACAAGGGTTCTTTATACAACAGAACGGTTAGATACAAACAATGAATATAATACAGCGACAGGAGAATTCATCCCACAGCAAAGCGGTATATACAGTTTTATTGCCAGCGCTGAGTTTTTTCCTACTACTCCGGGGCAGATATTTTTTCTACAGTTGTTCATCCGGGTAAATGGAGTCTCTGTGGCTTCTGAGTTTACTTTCTCCACAGGCAGAGATGTTGTCACAAGTGTGTCTACGATTGTACAGTTACAAGCTGGTGATGTTGTAGATGTGCTCGCGAGAAGCTCTGTAAGCGGTAATATCAATAATTTTTCCACCGTTATTGAAACTCGTTTTGAAGGAGCGCGAATCAGTTAGGGGGATTGGGGTTCCTCTACGAATCGAAAGCCTGTTCCAGAAAAAGACAAAGAGGATGCCTGAGCATCCTCTTTGTCTAAAGTGTGTCTCCAATTCAATCTTTGATGATGTTAGGGTAAGGACAGGGTGACCGGCGGGGATCCTTTACACTCACAGAGAGCACCAATCTCGCCTAGTCGCTTCGCTCCTGGTCTCGCTATGGCTTTTCCAACGAAATCGAAGACGGTCTCACCGGCCCCTCCCCCTAGCTATCCTCTGTGATTACGCCTTGGTTTGCTTTACGGCTTCCTCAAATTCCGTTTCCATCTCCTTCGTCGGCTTCGAGGTTAACAACGTTACCACTACAATGGCAATCGTACAAGCGATAAAGCCGGGGATCATTTCATAAATCTCACTGACCGCTTCAATCTGATCCCAGATGATCACGGTTGTCGCTCCTGTCAACATACCGGCCAGCGCGCTCCACTTATTCATACGCTTCCAGTACAGGCTGAGCAGGATGACCGGCCCAAAGGCGGAGCCAAACCCGGCCCATGCATAACCCACCAGGTTCAGGATCGTTTCATTAGGGTTCAACGCCATATACAGCGCCATCAACGCAACTCCCAGCAAGGAGAGGCGTCCAACCAACACTAGTTCTTTGTCTGAAGCGGAGCGGCGGAAAAATGACTTATAAAAGTCTTCCGTCAGTGCACTGGCGGTTACCAACAGTTGAGACGAAATCGTACTCATGATGGCAGCCAAGATGGCAGCTAACAAAAAGCCGGTAATTAGTGGGTGGAACAACACTTGCGACAGTACGATGAATACGGTTTCAGGATTGTCCAGGGTCAGGTTGGATTGGCTGAAATAAGCGATCCCGACCAGTCCTGTAAACATCGCACCCACGATGGAGAATATCATCCAACCCATCCCGATGCGGCGGGCTTTTTTCATTTCCTTGACCGAGTCGATAGCCATAAATCGCACAATGATGTGGGGTTGACCAAAGTACCCCAAGCCCCATGCCAGCAGCGAGAGGATCCCGACAATACTGGTTCCTTTAAAGATATCCAGCAATGTTGGATCGATGGAGCGGATTTCACTAAAGGTGGCATCGATCCCTCCCGTCTGGAGGATAACCACGATCGGGACGAGAATCAGAGCGAGAAACATAATGGTTCCCTGCACAAAATCTGTCCAACTGACTGCGAGAAAACCGCCGAGCAAAGTATACAGAATCACCACTCCGGCGGTCACCCATACCCCCCACATATATTCCAGTCCAAAAGAGCTTTTGAAGAGCTCCCCTCCGGAAACCATCCCCGATGACGTATAGAAGGTGAAAAAGATAAAAATCACCAACGCGGATACCATACGCAAAATCCTGGAGTCATCTTTAAATCGGTTTTCGAAATAATCGGGAATCGTAATGGAATTGTTGGCTACTTCCGTATAGGTTCGGAGCCGTGGAGCCACATACAGCCAATTTAGATACGCTCCCACCGTCAACCCCACCACAATCCAGCCGCTGCTTAACCCGGCGACATACATCGCACCCGGAAGTCCCAGCAACAGCCAGCCGCTCATATCGGAGGCCCCTGCACTCAAAGCCGTCACGGCTGATCCCAGATTTCGCCCCCCGAGCATATAGTCGGAAAGATTAAACGTTCTTTGATAGGCATAGTAGCCAATACCGAGCATGACGAGCAAATAAATACAGATGGCGATGATCATCTCGTATTGCATGCGCCTTCCCTCCCATGCTGTCCTTATTCTCGGTTATCATCCAAAGCGAGTTCCTCTTTTCATCCCTACTTACTCCTTGTCTATTTTTCAGGAAGATCAATACAGGTTGCGCAAATTCTGCGTCCTTTCCAATCTTGAACCGATTCCGTCCCTCCGCAAACGATGCATTCTGTATCCGAGTTCCGGATAAACAGGTAATCTCCGTCCACATGGATTTCAAGCGGATCTTTCAGGCGCATTCCTGAAGGTCGGTGCAGCTCCCGTCGGTTTTTGGACGGATCTTTGGCCACTTCTCTCTCCTCCAATCGATGAAATAGTGGCCGTGCCAAACGGCACGGCCCGTTAAGTCAAAATCGTTCAGTAACCACTTTTGGCTGTACAAAGTTCAGGAGATAATCTTTCCCTCCCGCTTTTGAATCGGTTCCAGACATGTTGAAACCGCCAAAGGGTTGGACACCGACAAGTGCTCCCGTACACTTCCGATTAAAATACAGATTTCCGCACATCATTCGTTTGCGCGCATATTCCAGACGGCGGCGATCCCGGCTGAACACGCCTCCGGTGAGACCGTACTCGGTGTCGTTGTAGACATCGATTCCCTCTTCAAAGCTGGAGACCTTACAGATAGCGAGGACCGGTCCAAAGATCTCTTCCTGCATAATCCGGGATTGACGTGTACAGTTGCCAAAGATGGTCGGCTCAATATAGTACCCTTTGGAATCGTCGGCGTTCCCACCCAAAAGCAACCGGTCTTCCTGTTTACCGATTTCGATGTAGCCGGTCACCTTTTGGAACGACTTGTCATCAATTACCGGTCCGACCGGATAGTTTTCCTCCGGTGCTCCCATCTTCAACTCTTTTGTCAAGGCTACCACTTTTTCCACCAATTCGTCATAGACGTCTTCATGGATGATCGCCCGGGAACCGGCAGAGCACTTTTGGCCCTGGAATCCGAATGCAGACGCGACAATCCCTTCCGCTGCCGCATCCAAATCCGCCGTTTCGTCCACCACGATCCCGTCTTTGCCGCCCAGTTCCGCCACGACGCGTTTGAGCCAGCGCTGCCCGTCGATTTTGCGGTGTGCGTATTCGTCAATATGGGTTCCTGTCGCCTTCGAACCGGTGAAAGAGATGAAGCGGGTATCGCGGTGACCCACCATGAGATCGCCAATCTCCGCTGGATGACCGGGTACAAAGTTAAGCACTCCGTCGGGTAAGTGGATTTCTTTCATAATCTCCACAAATACCGCCGCCATGACGGAGGATTGAGGCGCGGGCTTCAGTAATACGGTATTCCCCGTCACAATCGCAGATGCGGCCATCCCCGTCAGGATTGCCAGCGGGAAGTTCCACGGCGGGATCACGATGCCGACTCCAAGCGGGATATATTCCAGTCGATTGTCTTCACCAGGATACGGTTGCAACTCCTGTCCTTGATCGAGGCGGATGGCTTGACGTGCATAGTACTCAAGAAAGTCGATGGCTTCCGCAACATCGGCATCGGCTTCCGCCCAGTTTTTACCGGATTCTAATATTTGCCATGCGCACAATTCATGCTTGCGCCGCCGCATAATGGCAGCCGCTTTCACCAAGTACATGGCACGCTCTTCAAAAGAGGTGAACTGCCATGTTTCAAAGGCACGGGTAGCAGCCTGGATCGCCTCTTCAATCATTGGAGCGTTCGCCTGGCTTACATAACCGATCACTTCCTGATGTTTTGCCGGGTTTACCGACTTTTCGAGGGTTTCGCTTTGAATCTCCTTTCCGTCAATCCAAAGCGGATACGTTTGCCCAAGCTGGGATTTCACTTTTTCCAGCGCCTGGCTCATCAATTGTTGGTTCTCCGGTAACGAGTAATCCAAAAATGGTTCGTTTTGATAAGGGATCATTGTCATGATTGCAGCCTCCTTTAATCGAATGGAACGCGAATCCAACCGGTTTTCCGCACCGCCGACACGCGCGTTGGTCTTTTTAATAAACAAGTTTCATGCCAATCGTTCGCTATCCGCCAAAAGCGCCCCATGTTTGCACCATGCAAAATGGTGATGCAAGGAGCAGATCCGATACTACATCACAATTTTAAACAAATATGTTCATCAATTGTTTAAATCGTTGTCTAACAGTGTTCATCTCTGTTAAACAATCAAAGCCCATAGCGTTTCAAATAGTTGTACAGCGTTCCACGGGAGATTCCAAGCTCTTTTGCGGCAGCTGATTTGTTGCCGTAGGTATGAAGTAACACTCGTTCCAGTTCATCCTTGGATACCTTCTTTCGACGGTATCTGTTTAGGGCGGAAAAATCGGAAACCGGTACATCCCGCGTCTTCAAATCATCGACGGCAACCCCTGATCCATCAGGGCGAATCTCTTCGGGCAGGTGTTCGATGCGGGCTTCTCCATCCACTGCCAGGATCACGAGCCGTTCCATCGTGTTTCGCAATTGCCGAACGTTTCCCGGCCAATCATACTGCATTAAATGAATCATCATCTCCGAATTCAGTTCGGGTATGACCCGGTTATATTTCGCGGAAAACTCCCGCAAAAAGCGCTGCACCAGGATCGGAATATCTTCCAGCCGTTCCCGTAAGGGCGGAATCCTCAGATTCACCACGTTTAATCGATAATAGAGATCCTCCCGAAATCGGCCCTGCCGCACTTCTTCGATCAAATTCCGGTTGGTTGCCGCAATGATCCGGACCGATACACGGACCGGTTTGGAAGCGCCAATCGGATAAAAGCTTTTTTCCTCCAAGACCCGCAAAAGCTTTACCTGCATCTCCAGAGGCATTTCGCCTACCTCATCCAGGCACAACGTTCCGCCGTCCGTCAAGGCCAGTTTGCCTTCCCGTCCCTTTCGGTCAGCACCGGTAAAAGAGCCGGGCGCATATCCGAACAATTCGCTTTCAAACAGAGGGGCTGGAACCGCACCGCAGTTGATCGCGATAAAAGGACCCTCTGAACGCAAACTGGAATGATGGATGGCATGGGCAAACAGTTCCTTTCCCACACCGGAATCCCCGGTTAACAGAATGTTGGCATCCGTTTTAGCCACTTTTTTAGCCATCTGGATGGTCTCTTGAATCGCAGTGCTCCTGCCAACAATTCGATCCCACGACCGGTCGTCTCTCTGCTCGGTGATCCCCGCCCTCTCTTCCTCTCCATGGTTTGAACTTTGCATCAGCTCGTGTCCCAGCCGTACAATCTGTGTCACGTCCCGTTCAGTCGAAATGGCCCCTTTAATCTTCCCGTTTGCGATGATCGGAACCGTATTGATCAGTACATGCAGATTGGGATTCGGCTCATGATAGGCATTGCGGATGGGGACGCCGTCCGCCAACACACGTTGTACCATCAGGGACTTCCATGGAAAGTCGAGAATCGACTTTCCGATAATTTCGTCACCGGATATGTCATAGAGCCGTTCAGCCGCTTTATTCCAATAACGGACAGTTGCCTCTTCATCTACGATGGTGACCGCTTCTTCCACACTCTGCAACAAGGTGTTTAACAGTAAGGCACTGCACGTTTCCTGTCCCATTTGACCAACCTCCATCCCAGGATGTCAACCCCGCAACCGGACACTAATAAACACTTTTGTTCACATTTTAACATCGATTTAACATTCCTGTCTATTTTACCATTGCTCTCTTTCGGATTGGGGAGTGGACCAGTGGCATGATTCTTGCGAATTCCCTTAGCGAATCCTAGACTTTATTCGTTACGAAGGGGGATCCAAATGGAAGCCATTATGCGAAACCTGTTTTTAACCATGGCAAAAAGCCAAACCGCCAACCGTCTTGCCAAACGGTATGGACTGCGCTTTGGCGCGCAACGGTTTGTGGCTGGTGAGTCCATCCAGCATGCCGTCGAAACGACCAAGCGGTTAAACGAGCAGGGGTTGAAAGTAACCCTGGACCACTTGGGCGAATCGGTTTATACCCGGGACGAGGCGGCGCAAGCGGCCGCTGATTGCATCCGGACTCTGGATGCAATCAGTGAAGCGGAACAGAATATGTATCTATCCATCAAACTTACCCAGTTGGGATTGGATATCGATGAGGGCCTATGCCTCGATCATGTGAAAAAGATCGTATCCCGGGCAGCGGAAAGCGGCTATTTTGTCCGGATCGACATGGAAGATTACGCTCACAACGAGGCGACATTTCGCTTATTTCACAAGCTCCATGCCGACTTCCCCAACCAGATCGGCCTGGCGATCCAGGCCTGTTTGCATAAAAGCAAACAGGATATCGCTGAATTAGGAAAAAAGGGAGTCAATGTCCGCCTGGTGAAAGGAGCCTACAAGGAATCCCCTGAAGTCGCCTTTCCCGATAAGGCGGATGTGGATAAACAATTTATCGATCTCCTCGAAATGCATCTGACCAGCGGGGGCTTCACCGCCATCGCCACGCACGACGAAACCGTCATTACCCACATTAAACAATTTGTGACTGAACAGGATATTCCAAAAGAGCGATATGAGTTTCAGATGCTTTACGGCATTCGGACTCAACTGCAACTGGACTTGGTGAAAGAAGGGTATCCTGTTCGCGTCTATGTCCCGTTCGGAACGGATTGGTATGCCTATTTCATGCGCCGACTAGCGGAACGCCCCGCCAACGTCAACTTTGTCCTGCGATCAATGTTCAAGAAGTAAACGGACTTTCGCATTCGTAAAAAAACCGATTTCCCCAAGTGCCAGGAAGTCGGTTTTTTTATATGGAAAGATCGGTTTGTCCTCCCTCTCGCCTCTCCTTTTTACCCCTCAGGAGGGAGATCGCCAGTAAAACAGGCGGCATCCCAACAATCAAAATGTAGAACAAGACTTGCTCCACTTTGTCGATGGATTCCACATCAAACTGATCTTTTGGAATAAGGGAAACGACGTAGCCGATCAGAGCCACCCAGAACACCCACTTTTGGTGGGATTGTTGGTTAAACAGGCGAGCCATCCCCAGTGACGCCACAAAAAGATCGGAAACAGTGGAGGTGAACGCCAAAAAGATCCAGAGTGAGATAAAATACAAGTCCGGCCGCTCCACCAGCTGAAACCGAAAAGCTTTCAGCATATAGATGGTGGGCTCAGGAATCAACGTCATCTCCACCGGGCTGAAGATCATCAATGCGGTTACGGTCATAAATATATACACCAATGTGGTAATGAGATTGGCAAGGGAAGCGGCTTTTAGTTTATCACTCGCACTCCCTTCGGCAAAAGGGTAGAGCACCATCATGATCTCAAATCCCGTCAAGGCAAAAGTGCTCTCGTTTGCCCCTTTTAAAAGATTGATCGGCCCGGCGATCTGCCCCAAGGGATAGATGTAATGGACGTTGATTTCAGTGAACGGATCAAAATATGCCAAGATCGCGATGAGAATGATCAGTCCCGACAGCCCGGAGACGAACGTGTAAAAGCGGCCGATCAGTTTGAGGGGCGAGATGGTCAGGTAGGCGGCGGTAGCCGCCATAAAACCGGTAATGACCCAGCGCGGAGTCTCCGTCATCATCCAGCCTTGGATGATGCCAGCGAAAAGGACCAGGACGATAATGATAATCACGATGAAAGAGAAGATATATGCAGAGATCAGGATCTTGGCGGGCCATTTTCCGATCAGGTGAGGCAGGATGTCGTACAGTGTCAGGGATGGAAAGCGGCGATTTAGCGACCACATGATCACGATCATCAACTGAACCCACAAGCCTGCCATCAAAACAGAAATCCAGCCGTCTCCCTTGGCCGCTTCGTGAACATTGTAGGGAAGAGAGAGAATCCCCACTCCGATCTGTGTCTGGAGGATCATGAACAGAAACTGTCCCCGAGTGATGCGGTTTTGATTTCCATCCACGGTTTCATCCTCCTTCACGATCGTTCATTTCCACATGGATAGTAGGGCGTTTCTCAACCCAGGATCCCATGTCCGATGATCTGTACTTTTATCTGCGGGCGGAGCGTAATCTTGGGATAGGTTTTTGTCCACCACTTTGCTCCTTGCCATTCCTCCGGATAGTGGGCCATGATGCGGCGGCCGATGCCGAAGCCGTCAAAGCGGGAACGCTGCATTTTTTTGATCACTTGGGTAGCTTGGTGGGTCAAACTTTGGGAAATCTTTTTATTCAGCCGTTCCACCACAGGCTGCTCCATCAATTCGTCTTTGGGATATTCAATGGCGGCCACATCCAATTCCAGATTTAGATCTGCCCGGATGGTTCCGTCGGGGCGGACTTGTACGTCTAATGCCCGCTTTATGTGTCGGATGTCGATGGTGATATAGGAATCGACATCGCCGGTCTCGCCGGGATCCACCTGCATGATCAGCCGGGCGATTTGGTTCTTTTTGTTGGCCATCAACAGAAACAGCCGCGACTCTAACCGATTCAGGGTTCCGGTCATGTGGCGCCCGTGAAACATGGCGATCCCCTCCACCGACACATCCTTTTCATTGTCAATCCCCGCCGCTTGAAGATCACCCACTTCTGTCGTCAAGTACGGGACCGCAAAGTCCTGGCCCGGGTCGAACATCATCGGAGAGACGCTTTTAATGTTCACCTGGGGAACGAGGGTGGTCTTTTCGGCACTGGAGATCACTTCATCGACATATTCTCCGATCAAGGTATCCCCCACTTTCTTTAAATCGACCAACCCCTCCGCCCGTCCTTTGACCACGGCAAAATGCGCATTTAAAGCGCTTTTGGGATCCCGAAAAAAGATATCCAGAACGGGATAGATATCTTCACGTGCCAGCTGTTCCCCCAGGACCAGGGTTCGGTTTTTGGAAGGGTCAAACCGGTTGTTTATGCGGCGATCCCCGTTGTCCCGTGTTTCACGCGGGGTACGGCCGGTGGTTTTTAAGATCACGTTGGTCGGTTCCGCCCCTCCTTCTGTAATCCGCACTTCTCGAATTGCCGTAGTGGTCAGCAGTTTGCCTTCAGGTGTCCGATCCAACCCGACGATCACGAGCAGGCGGGCGTCTTTCAACAGGGCGAGATCCCAACAACCGGTCTGGGACAAGAGCATGAGCAGAGAGAAGATCAGCAGCATGATTCGTTTCATCTCACTTCCCCCTTTTCTCCCTGTTTGCCGAACAGATAGGAGAGAATCAGCAAAATGGGCGGAATTCCTACGATGAAAATATAGGACAAGATGTCGACGACCTCGCTAAGGTTTTCTACATCCAAATGACCGAAAGGAATAAAGGTGATCGCATAGCCGAGCAGCACCACCCAGAGTACCCACTTTCGGTGAACATGATGATTAAAGAACCGGGTGATCCCCAGTATCGCCAGATAGAGAAAGCTGAACATCGAAGTAAAGATGGACACCACCCAAAGAGAGATAAAATACAGGTCCGGCCGTTCCACCAACTGAAACCGAAAGGCTTTCAACATATAGATGACCGGCTCAGGAATCAACCCCATTTCCACCGGGCTGAATACCACAAGGGCGGTAAAGGTGATAAATACATAGATAAGGGTCGTCCATAAATTGGCCAGAGAGGCCGCTTTCAACTTAGCGGCAGGACTCCCCTCTACAAAGGGATAAAGCACTAACATCGTCTCAAATCCCGTCATCGCGAAAAAGCTCTGGTTCGCCCCTTTCAATAGGTTGATCGGACCGGCGATCTGCCCCAAAGGAAGGATGTAGTCGATGTTCGTCGTGGTAAAAGGGTCAAAGTAGGTGAGCGTTGCGATCAGAATATGAATGGCCACCACTCCAGAAGCAAACACATACAGGCGGGCGATTTGTCTCAAGTTGGAAATCCCTAGGTAGACGGCGGCGGCGAACAAAAGACCGTTGATGACCCAGCGCGGCGTTTCCGGGAGCATCCAGATATGGACGACACCGAAGTAGCGGATCATGACCGTAGAGGAGAGCATCACAAAAAACAGACTATATCCCAAAATCAAGAGTTTCCCCAGCCACTTCCCCAGCAGCTTAGGAAGAAACTCATAGATAGATTGGGAAGGAAAACGCTTATTCAGGGTCCAGATCAATAGAATCAGCAGCTGGGTGATCACTCCTGCGATCAGGACGGCAAGCCAACTGTCTCCCTTCGCTTCCGCATGTACACCAAACGGGAGACCGATAATCCCTGCGCCCACCTGGGTCTGGAGAACGATAAGCATAAATTGCGTTGGGGTGATGCTAATTTTCTTCTGGGTCATCTCGTTTCCAGCCCCTTGAATGGTGTTCCTGCCTCCATTTCTGCGGTTTGGCGTCTGCAGGCCGCTCATTTAACTGCCACATCGCCAGACGGATGATCGTATCTTTCATATCTCGCAGCCGCAAAGGGATGGCCGGGGCGAAAAAGGGTGTCCCGAAAGACTCCAGCCGGGTTAAGTGAATCAATAGCAGCAACGAACCGAACATGATTCCCAGAAAACCGAACAAGGAGGCCAACAACATCATGGGAAAGCGCAGAATTCGAATCGATGCCCCCATCTCGTTGGTTGGAACCACGAACGAGGCGATGGCGGTCAACGCCACGACGATCACCATCGT
Source organism: Desmospora profundinema (assembly GCF_031454155.1). Taxonomy (GTDB): domain Bacteria; phylum Bacillota; class Bacilli; order Thermoactinomycetales; family DSM-45169; genus Desmospora; species Desmospora profundinema. The sequence continues at coordinate 359,509 of NZ_JAVDQG010000001.1, read as the reverse complement.
ATTGGATACGAGCCCGGCCCGTACCGCCGACTCCCCGATCACCAAACCCCCGACGATCCCGATGGTTTGACCGACGGGACTAGGCAGACGAATCCCGCCTTCCCGGATCAGCTCGACGGTAATCTCCAACAGGAGCGCCTCCAATATGGGGGGAAAAGGAACGATCTCCACACTGCTCTTCATGGGAAAAACCAGCTCCGAAGGAATCACTTCATAGTGAAAAGAGACGACTGCAATATAAAACGAGGGCAGTAAAATGGAGATGAAAAAACTGATAAAACGGATCAAGCGAAAAAATGATCCGATAATGGGTCTCATGCTGTAATCGTCCGTCGACTGATAAAAAGCGGTGAACGTAACAGGGACAATCAAAGCCGTGGGGCTTCCCTCCATTATGATGGCGACGCGGCCTTCCATGATATTTCCCATCACCCGATCCGGCCGCTCGGTGCTCAACATCTGGGGAAAAGGCGAGTACACCTTCCCCTCCAGGTATTCCTGTACATAACCGGGAGACAGAACCGAATCGGCCCGGATGAATTGCAGTCGTTGTTCCACCTCTTCCACCACTTCGGGGTTTGCTAAATCATGTATATACAGAACGGCCAACTTGGCTTTGTTTTTTCTCCCCACCGTAAAATAGCGAACTTTCAGCTGTTGATTGTCCAGCCGTTTGCGAACCAAGTGAAGATTGACCAGCAGATTCTCCACAAATCCTTCGTGAGGACCCCGCAGTACCTTTTCAGTGTCCGGTTCGGATACCGGCCGCCGATGGATGGCATGGGCCTGAGCGACATAGCATTCCTTCAATCCTTCGAACAAGAGAATGATATGACCGTGGAGCAACTGTTCCACGGCAGGGTCCAATTCTTCCTCCGTCTCCACTTGAGGGGAGGCGATCACTTCCTCCAGGGGCTTTTTTCCCTCGTTCAACGCCATCGGTTTGAGAATTCCGTCCTGAATCTTGGCAAAGTCCGCCATTGTGTTCAGATAGACCAATGCGCCGCTGCGTCCGTGATAGGAGAGTTGGCGGGTTTTCAGATCCTCCGTGTGGAATAGGGATTCCCGGATATAGGCCAAGTTGTCTTCGACAGAAGAGGAAACCATCCGCACTTCTTCATGGCTCTCTACGTCCGGATTGTGTTGGGAACGGGAATGGCTGCGAAAGATCTTCTTGAAAAAGTCCATCGATTTCTCTCCATTTCGCTGGTCTATTTCCTAAGTTGTCCTTGTGAAGAAATTTTATCCAAACTCCTGCTCCCTCCTCTTTCATCGTTCACGTTTGCTTTTGTACGTAAAAAAAGCGCCTATGGCGCCTTTTGATTACTGCTGAAACTCTCGGATTACTGATTGCAGTCATGGACCTCCTTTGCGACCCGGATTCCCGACTGGATCGCCCCCTCAATCCACATACGTGCTTGGGAAGTGTGCTCACCGGCGAAATGGACCCTCCCTTCAGGAGCGGAGATCGCATGGGACAATTCCGCTTCCTGTCCGGGCTTAAAAATAGAGAATCCTCCAGCAGCGTAAGGAGACCGAGACCAGTTGTAGGAAATTCCTCGCCGATATTTTTCGTATACCACAGGCCCATAAATCGCAGCCATATTTCGCAATGCCACCCGAGTGGCTTCCGGGGTTTCCAGAGGGGTCCAGGTCAGGGATTCGTCCGCCCACGTATAGCTGGCCGTAATGACTGCCGGATCGACAGGGTCGGCATCGCTGGGATAGAAAGTGAAACGGATCGGCAAATCCGTTGTGGTACTGCCTCCCCTCTCTCCATTTTCCTCCCAGAAACGATCGGTGAATTCTATCCCCACTTTGGTTGCAGCCGCATAGTGGAGTTCTCGAATCGCTTTTCGTTTTTGATAGGAGAAAGACGTAAGCGGGATCACTTCCACCAGGCGGAGCACCGAAAACGGAAGCGTAACGATCAGACGGTCCCCCGTCATGTGAAAACGCTCCCCCGTTTTCGTGCAAACCCCTTCGACAGTTACCTGGTCTTTCTGCGGGAGAATGCCTGTAATCTTTCGTTCCAACAAAAGATCCTCTTGCAACTGCGGCAGGAAAGCGGCAGGCAAGCGATCCATTCCTCCTGAGATTTCATAGAAACGGATGGTTGGATCGGTTAGGACCAATAGGAAACGTGCCACATCTAAAAAGGAGAGCTCCATCATACCGCTTGTATCCAACATCACCTTGATCATATCGATTGCCCCTTGGGACAAGGGTCTCCCAAAAGGAGGCCATTGAAAGACATCCTGGACCGAACACGGCTCCAGCGTTCGCAGCAGTTCCATCTGCCAGCCGGGCCTTCCGTAAAATCCTTCCACAATCTGTCGCACCGTGGAATGGAACAACTGGGTAGCGGTTTGATCCCCCTCATCTGGACGCAGGGGAAATCGAAGGATCCGGGGATTTTGCTCGTAGAACCTTCGACGGGTTAACACGCCGTTCACATAGATTCGATCCGATGGGGTCGTGATGATAAAACGGTTGACAGGCAAGCGGAACTTCCTGATATATTCCCAAACTAGATAGTGAATGTCCGGGATCCGCATCGCCCCCGCCTCAAAGGTGAGACCATCGGAAAAAGGAGTGCGTATCGTATAGATCCGTCCCCCCACTCGATTAGATGCCTCGAGAAGGATAACGCGATGACCGGCTTCCTTCAGCAAGGAGGCGGAAACCAGCCCTGCCATCCCAGCACCGGCGATTAGGACGGTCTGAGGACGGATGGATGGGGGAAGGCCGGTTCGAATGATCCGAACCATCTCCTCAGGCGGTAACAGTGGAGGGGTAAAAAGAGGCATATGCCTCCTCCTTCCCGGCGGACCTCTTTCATGAACTCCGCCTCTAACCATCCTATTCTTTAAAACGGATTTTACGATCATAGACCGCCTCTCCCCACCTGAAAAGTCAACATTTGCCCGCAAAGCTTGCGGGAGTGACCAAACGTCAGCCCAAATGAAATCAACTATGTTACACTAAAAAAGATCTGAACAAGGGGGTATTTTCCATGTTTCGTTTGTTCAAACGTGTTCGAACACTGGTCTCATCCGAATTAAACGCGATGCTGGATAAGGCGGAAGACCCGGTAAAAATGTTGGATCAGTATCTGATCGATATGGGGAAAGACATATCGGAAGTGGAAGCGGCCGTGGCCAGTCAGGTTACCAACGAGAAAATGCTGGAGAAAAAGCTGCGGGAGGCTCAAGCGTTTGTTGAAAAACGGGAGCAGCAAGCCCTGCACGCACTCCAATCCGGCGATGAAGATTTGGCACGCAGGGTGTTGGAAGATAAGCAAAAGCATCAACAACAAGCGGATTCTTTGCACGATTCCTATGAAGAAGCCCGAAAATTGTCTCAAGAACTCCGTGATAAGTTGAGAGAAATGAAAGATGAATATCAAGAGATGAAAATGAAAAAAGACGCGCTAAAAGCACGGGCAACCAGTGCAAAAGCAAGAACGAAAGTGAATCGGACGCTTTCCGATATCAACCATGACAGTGCCCGTCAGGGTTTTGAGAGGATGGAAGAAAAGGTAATGAAATATGAAGCGGAAGCCGAAACTTCAGAGGAAATGCGCGGATCCAACCGCTCTCTGGACGACGAACTGGCCAATCTCTCCACTTCTAACAAAGTGGACGATGAGCTGGAAGCGTTAAAAGCAAAGCTAAACAAATAAAGACCCTTTTAACAAAAAACAGAGGTGCTACTCGCACCTCTGTTTTTTTACCATTTTGCTCCGCCCCCTTTAGGTTTGGAGGATCGTCCCGAACTGGAACGCTTCGAGGATCCTCCCCAGCTCGAACCGCCCCCTTTGGGTTTCGCCGATTTTCCTGAACCGGAACGTTTAGAGGCTCCCCCTCGGTGCAAACCGCCCCCCTTGCTCTTATTGGAGGCAATTCCACCTCCGCTTGAGAGGTTTCGTAAAGAGGCGGAAACCCCGCTCCTTATATGGTGGCCGCCTGTATAAGGTTGATGATGTTGTTGCTGACGTTGGGTTTCCCGATACTCCCTCTCCATCTCTCTGATCGTATCGTAACCGATACGAATGTCAGACTCTGCTTGATCAAACAAACCACGATTCATGGATGTTTGGACAGTTTCCACCAACCGCTGAAAATCGCGACGGTAACTATTTGCCGTGAAGCTGCCGGACAATTTCCTTTCCGTATTGCGAAAGTGCTGCTGCAATTTATTCAGATCTGCGGTGACTTGTTTCTTTTGCTGCAACCGCTTCTCCACTTCCTGCCTCACATGATCGATATCCTGCCTGACCTGTTCCTCGACGTGTTCAAGATCATTCAGATCCAATGGGGATTGACTCCATCGACTTTCGATGAAACGCAGCTGTTCCTGAATTCTTTCCATCGTATGGGTGATGGATTCGACGGACAGGCGTTCCTCGTTCATCTTCTGGATGAGTCGATCCACTTGTTCTGCCGCTTGTCGCACCGTTTTTTGTATGCGGGTCGACTGTTCCTGCAGATGATCATATCGGCCGAAGCAGTCTCTGTAATCCTGTTCAACCTGTCGGTGCAGCTGCTTGATCTCCGCCATCCGATTTCCGGCGCGATGATACTGCTGTACCTCATGGGCGAGATCGCCTTCCACCTGAAACAATTGTTCTTCGATTTGAAGACTCGCCCGCTTGACCCTTTCAAATCGGTCAGGGAGATCTTCCCAATGAGAGGCGGTAAACCGCTGTTGCAACCGATCGAGCTGCTCGTGAAAAGACGGATCCAGTTTATCCTGTCCCGGGAGGGATGAACGAATTTTTTCCACCTCTTTAATCGTTTCATCCCGCAGCTTCACCAACTGGTCCACCTCTTGCTGTCCATTTTCAAGGAGCTGCAAAAATGCGGTATACTGTTTCTTAAATCCGGCCACATCCCCTTGAATAAACAATTGGCGGATATTCGATATCAGGCTTTCTGCTGATTGCAACGGTTCATACGGATTGGCATCTACGAGTAGCAGCCGCTCTCTTTTCACCTGTTCTTCGACTTGAGACCGGCTCTTTCGCAATGTTTCATCCAGTAAATCAACCGCTTCTTCCCGCTCCTTGATGGTGTCTGTCTCTTTTAACAGCTGATTGATTTGTTCCCTCGCTTCTTCTGTATTCCTGGCAGCTGACAGATAATCAAGTGAATGATCAAATGACTCGGCCTGTTCCAATCGGGTTTTTGCTTCCTCGTAACGACTTTCCAACTGTGAAAGCGGCCACCCTTTTTCCGTTTGCCAGGATACCAAGTGTTTATAAACAGAATCCAACCGGTCTCTTTCATGTTGTAAATCAGCGGTAACCGCCTTTTCCGTTTCTCGCAAATCGTTGATTTTCGACTCTAGATCGGCTAAATCCTCTTTCGCCTCTTCAACCCGGAAATGGATATCCATCAGCATCTGATTTATCTGCTTTCCTTTAAACGGACGAATGGGATAATGGAGGGTACCTCGATATGCTTTCGTTTCTTCAATCAAAGATCCCAGCCGGTCACGGATTTCGATCCATGTTTCCGCCGTTTTTCCTTTGCTTAGTCGCACTCGGTCGTCCACTTCATTAAAAGGGGCGTACAAGGACCGTTCAAAGACTTTCCATTCATCACAGAGCTGCTGGAAGCGGCGGCGCTCTTTGGCAATGCGGTACCATTGATAACCGACGACAACCCAGATCGGGAAGGTAAGAATCATAAGGGCAAGGACAGCCTCCGCTGGATGGTACTCCGGATCAGCGGCAACCGCCCTTTCCTCTGTTGTCGCCGGTGAGGGGGCAGGTGCCGAAGCAGCTTCATCGACCGCCTCCCCTACCTCTTTCACCACCGCCTCGATGCCCCCGATGAAATCACCCTCTTGCGCCAGCGGGATGAAGGTGGACTCTATGATTTTTTCATAAGGGTTTTCCCCCGCATGTGCCACCAGCGCCTCATCGATTTTTTCGCTGACGGTCCATATGTACACTTCCCGTTCCTCTTCAGCAAGCAGGATCAGGACTGATTCGGTAGGCAGCGGCTTCAAAGCGTCATCGGCATAATCGGCGATCTTGCGCCCGTTTAAGCCGGGGATTGTTTCAAGAAAAAAATCGATGGACTGGTTGTCGAACAACTCATGCAGCCTCTGTTCTTCCTCGGCAGTAAAAAAATCCCCCCCATCCACGATCCGTTCATCTTTTAACGCGGCATAACCTGTCTGTACGGTAGTAAAAACAATGAATAATATCACGAAAGACAATACGATGATCGGTCGAAGCTTCATGAATAATCCCCCTTTGAGATGACTCCCTTTCCTATTATAATAGATTAAAAGAGCATATGGTAAAATATTTCATAATTGATAGAAAGCCATTCAGCGGACGAGTTGTTTGACTGTTGCGAACAACTGAAGAGGGGTAATTTACGACGAAACACCCATCCGGAATACAGATGGGGCACCCTATTAAAACCCTTCTACAATCATCTCGAAAATCGAGATGATTTTTCGTGATGAGCAGGAACGGGTTACTTCCGATAATGAGACCGTATCGGAAGTAACCTTCTCCATCCCCTTTCATACAATTAAGGAAGGGATAAACGGGTCAGCCATCCTGGAATAGAGGTGCTTGCGTTGATTGGGGTAATATGGCGTCATGACGGTTCAATTTTGCAACTTCGGCAGATGATGCACACGAATGCTCATCGGTGGATGGATCAGGAACGGGTTCCGGAGATCGCCGTCTTAATGGGGTCCGCCTCCGGATCTCCCCTCCCCAAGAACCTCGGACTGGCTAAAGGGATCCGGGAAATCACGGTTAGCGGCAACCATTGGGGAGACGCCATGAACCGCGCCCTCAGCCGGCTATCATCCTGCTGGGTCTGTTCCGTTTCAACCAATAGGGTGGATCCTCTCGTTTTCACAACCGCCTTGAAAGAGTTAAAACAGATGATACCATTCAACCCCGCTCTTACCGGGATTCGCGTAGAGAGTAAGAACGGGTCCCTTCTCTACTGTTGGAACCGATCCCGTTTACAGGGTCAAGGAGGGTGGCCGTCAAAAAAAGATTGGCCCTTCCCTGAGGCGGCGGATCATTTTCGTTGGTCCACTCTTCCTTCTTCCGAGAAAAAGGTGTTGACCCTTGACGTTCATTCTCCCCGCCGGGAGGAATCTCCTTGGGAACGGCAAAAACAAATGTGGATCGACCGCTTTTTGGCCGGGTTGGAACAGGGGCGCCCTCTCTTTCCATCGCCGACCGGACCACCATTGGTCTCCTTTCTGCTGTCCGTCTATAACGGGGCTCAAACGATCCCTTGGGCATTGACCTCTGTTCTCTACCAAACCATTCCCGACTTTGAACTAATTGTGATCGATGACGGGTCCACAGACGGGACAGCAGAAGAAGTCCGAAGGTTTAACGATCCCCGGATCCGCTGGTTGTCCCGCCCCGTTAATCGGGGTAAAGTTCATTGTCTTAACGAAGCCTGGCAAGAGGCGCGAGGAGAATGGTTGTTTGAGCTGGATGCGGATGACTGGCTGGGCCCCGAGGCACTTGATTGGGTGGTTCGCTCGTCTCGCGGGCTGTCGGAGAAAGTGGCTCTTCTTTACGGGGATCGTATTTACTGGCATGAAGAATCTACCGGCCGCTTCACCTGCCGACACCAAAGAAAAGGGGCCCCGATCCAATCCCTGGACCAATACTTGGACGATCTGGCCCCGATCGGACCGCGAATATACCGGCGGGAAGCCATCCGACAAATCGGCGGTTGGCCCGTGGATGACTATTGCAACGGCAGGTTATATGAAGATATCCGGGTGGTTTTAAAACTGCTGGAAACCCACCGGATCCATTATGCTCCCGGCTTTCATTACCATGTCCGCCTTCGGGCAGACAGCGTCTCCCACAAAAACGTCCATCACTTTTTCGCCTGGAAGGATTGGCTTCTTCGCCAATATTCCAAGAACGGGTCCTAACATGACGTAATGCGGATAAACGAAATCGCAAAGATGTTGATCGTTACCGTCACAGGCGGATATCCGGGGTCGACTGCCACTTGCACGACAATGGTAACCGGAGTTACTGAAATCAGTGTACCCTCCGTCAGTCCTGCCGCGGTCATGACTTCCACTTGACAACCGATAAACTGTCTCAATCGTTGAAATAGGAACAATCCGTCCACCTCCCATCTATATCTTGCGTATACTTACAAAATTCTCAAACGGAATCAACACGATGTTCCCGCTAGCCTCCCGGACTTCTGCAAAATCCTTCCCCACACGGACCAGTCTTCCCTGGATGGTTCCATTGCGGGTGGTAATCTCCACATTTTGGTTTAAGAATTTTAACAACTCTCTTCTCAATCTCCGATTCCGGAAACAACAGAACCATTTAAACAGGCACAATTTATACACCCCCTTGGTTTAGATACTGCTGAAACTTATCAAGTTTTCAAATGGAATTAATACAATATTTCCATCAGCCCCCAAGATTTCCGCAAAATCGTTCCCCACACTGACCAGTGTTCCTTGGACGGTTCCATCGCGGGTGGTGATTTCCACAGTTTGGTTTAGTAAATCCGAGAGCTCATTTTGCAGTCGCTGATTCCGTTCATTCAGCAAATCCCGAACTTCCCCTAAGATGTCGCGTCTCATCTGCCTAAGTAGGCGTCGGACGCGACGCATGATCCTTCTCTGCAATCTCCGGTTCTGCTGTATTCTGATCGTTCCAGTTTGATTGATCATCCCTGGTTCACTCTTCCTTTCTGATATTAGGGACTCCCTTCAATCTCATGTTTAGCCCGACGATTTTGAATGATTGTTTCCAGGGCGTCCACCATCTTTTGTTCAAAAGCGTGTTTCGTCAACCGCCTTGCCGTTTCTTTCCCTCCTTGGACCAATCTCTCGGCCACGTTCGTGTTGGACAAGACAGAAACGATGCCATGGGCAATAGCTTGGGGATTTTGGGGTGGTACCACATAGGCGTTTTCCAGGTGGCGGCAAAAATCCATCACTCCGCCGGAATTGGTGGTGACGACGGGCGTTCCACAAGCCATCGCCTCCAAAGGTGGTAACCCAAACCCTTCGATCCACGAAGTGGAAACGAACACATCGGCCGACCGGTACAAGTCCACCATCCCCTGATCATCAGCCGGCCGGAATGTCCGATGGAGAATCCCCGGTAAAGGCAACTCCCTTTCCGTACAGATCATGTGGACGATGAAATTCCCTTTATCCATTTTCTTCAATCGATACATGGCTTTAACGAAATCATCGTATCCCTTCAGGGCATACCCCACCTTGGGATCCCGGGCGATGTAGAGAATCACTTTAGTCCGATGACTGACAGGTTGCCGTTGTCCGATTCCGGTACGGAACATTTGCGGTGAATGGCCCTCCTCCGACCAGGGGGAATCCTTTCGCTGTTTATGGTTCCAGAGATTTTTGCCCCCGAAGCCGGACCGTCTTAGCCACGCCTTAATAAGTGACGGAAAGGCGGGTTTATCTTGCGAGGAAGCCGCTGCCGGTTGGACGGGGCTTTGCCGTCCGGTTCCCGCTTGAAAAACCTGTGGATCCACTCCCAGATTGACGACAGTCGACCGTATTCCTGCAAGTTGGTGAATCCGGGAATCCAGCCAATGGGAGACACTGATAACGGGTACCTTTTGTTTATAGGTCCACAATGCCCATTCCCGATTCTCTCCCTTAAGCCAGTCTGGCTCGAATCCTTGACACAATCGGACACATTGCTTCGGCCACGCCTCATAAGCCGGCTGAAAGGTGGTGTAGAAATTGGCCAGGACAATGTCCCCATAGGGGATGTTGTCTTTTTTTAGGGCGGGCACCCGTATCACCTTGGCGTTGACTGGATAGGCGATTGGAGACCACTGCGGGAGGATGATCTCCGTCTCGTGACCCCTAGCAACCAATGCATTAGCGATATCCGCTAGAACACGGCATCCTCCTCCGGTCTCCAATGAGCTCATCGGAATCACAACTTTCATATTCACCCTCCCTCCCTTAAGGTTCCCAATTATTATACAAACCGGTTCTATTAGTGACCCGTTCACAAGCCTATGAAATCCAGTTTGTGCCAATAACTATTTTAAGAGCCATGATTGATCTGACTATACGCTTATTTATACGAATGAATAGATTACTTCACAGAAAGCGCCTTTTTCGAGAAGATCCATAAACAGCAAAGGAGGGGAGCTTGGCATGGATGCCGTGATCGTCACCGGTGGCAAAGGAACCCGAATGGCCCCGTACACCCAAGTGTTACCCAAAGGGCTCCTCCCCGTCGGGGGACAGCCGACATTGGAAATTATCGTGAAACAACTCAAGTATCACGGATTCCGACACATCACCATGTTGTGTGGTTATCTAGCTCCCCTGATTCAAACTTATTTTGGAGATGGAAGCCGCTGGGGGGTATCCATTCGGTACCGAGTGGAAAAGAGTCCCCTGGGAACAGTCGGACCCCTGAAGGGGATGACCTGCCTCACGCAACCCTTTCTCATGATGAATTGTGACGTGCTCACGACCCTTCATATGAAAGATTTCCATGATTTTCACCGGACTGGGGACAGTTTGCTGACCATTGCCACACAAACCAAAAAGGTCCCGGTTAACCTGGGAGTGTTAGAGACACACGAAGACCTCGTAACCCAATTTCTTGAAAAACCCATGTATCCGGCTTTGGTCAACATGGGCATCTACATGATGGACCCCAAAATTATCGACTACATCCCCGACCAAACCTTTTTCGACATGCCGGATTTAATCCAGGTTCTCCTGAATGCTCATAAAAAAGTGCGCCATTATCACAATGACGCCTTCTGGATGGATATCGGCCGGCCCGGAGACTTTGAAGAAGCCAACCAACTGTATGCCACCATAGCCTCACAACTGCTGCCCGTTGATTCATCGAATTCGGTGGAAATGTCCCAAACATGCTCCAAACAGCCATTAAAGGAGGGCGGGACGTGAAAATCATGACGATTCTCGGGACGCGCCCCGAGATCATCCGCTTGAGCCTCATCATTCACAAGCTGGATCAATATGCTTCCCGGCACATCCTCGTTCACACCGGCCAGAATCACGACTGCTCCCTTAGTGATATTTTTTTTAAGCAGCTGGGAATCCGCTCACCGGACTATCACATCCATTCCGGTACTCATTCGTTTGGAAAACAAGTCGCAACCATGTTCGCAAAAGTGGAAGAAGTTCTCCTGCGGGAAAAGCCTGACCGCATCCTGATACTCGGTGATACCAACAGTGCCCTCTGTGCCATCCTGGCTGAACGGATGGGGTTTCCCGTTTATCACATGGAGGCGGGAAACCGGTGTTACGATCCGGCTGTACCGGAAGAACTCAACCGGAAAATCATCGATACGGCCTCTTCCTTCAATTTGCCTTATACCGAATGGAGTCGGCAAAATTTGCTGCGTGAAGGGATCCCTTCACACCGGATCTGGGTATCGGGAAACCCCATCTATGAAGTGTTGGAACATTATCGGGAAGCGATCGACAACAGCGATTTATTGCAAACCATGAGGCTGACTAAAGGAGGCTACATCCTGGTGACGGTCCACCGGGCTGAAAACGTGGACAACGCCACTCATCTTCGAAAAATTGTGAAAGGTCTTCATCTGGTCGCCGACCAAACGGAAATCCCGGTCATCTGCAGTATTCATCCGCGAACGCAAACCCGTCTCAAACAAAACAACATCGATGTTTCCCATCGCCAGCTGGTTTTCCATGCCCCTTTCAGCTTCTTCGATTTTGTCAAACTGCAGAAAAATGCCCGTGTCGTGGTAACCGACAGCGGAACGGTACAAGAAGAAAGCTGTATTTTCGGTGTACCGGCCGTCACCATTCGAAAAAGCACGGAAAGACCCGAAACAATCGCCTGCGGTAGTAACACGGTGTCCGGCTTGGAGCCGGATCGCATCGCCGCATGCGTCCAATTGATGAACCGTTCCGGCCCTTGGCAATGTCCGGATGGATATCTCGATCCTCACGTTTCAACGAAAGTGGTCAATATGATCTTTGGAGGGTTGAATCATGTTTAAAGGACAAACCATTTTAATCACTGGTGCCACCGGCTCGTGGGGATATGAGTTGACACGCCACTTGCTCCGGCATCAACCGAAAGAAATCCGCATCTTTTCCCGCAACGAATTTTCACAGGTTACCATGGAACGGCATTTCCGATCTCCTCGCTTAACCTTTATTATCGGCGATGTGAGAGAGCGGGAATCCGTCTTGCAAGCTTGCCGCGGTGTCGACTACGTATTCCATCTGGCTGCGCTGAAACACGTTCCCATTTGTGAGATGCAACCGGATGAAGCATTAAAAACCAATGTGTTAGGAACGGAAAACGTCATCCAGGCCGGCATTCGTAATCAAGTGAAAAAAGTGATTGACGTTTCCACCGATAAGGCCGTCGATCCGGTCAATTTTTATGGCATGACTAAAGCCTTCGGTGAAAAGCTGATGATCCGGGCCAACGACCTCACATCCTCCACTCGTTTTGTTTGCATCCGGGGAGGGAATGTTTTGGGAACCAACGGCAGTGTGGTGCCCTACTTTAAAAAACAAATCGCGGAAGACGGCGAGATCACTCTTACCTCTAAAATGATGACACGGTTTTTCCTGACCATTTCTGAGGCGATCGAACTGTTGATCAAAGCGACAATGGAGTCCATCGGGGGAGAAACATTTGTCATGAAGATGAAAACCTGCCGCATTCTTCATTTGGCGGAGGTTTTGACCCGAAACTTGGCAACCCGCTCTGTCCCCATCAAGGAAATCGGAATCCGGCCAGGTGAAAAGTTGCATGAAGTACTGGTATCCGCCAATGAAGCACCCCGCACCTATCGGTACAGCAGCCAGTATTACGTCATCTTGCCGTCCCATCCCACGCCTGCTCTCCAACAACGCTACGGTTCTTTGGATAAAGTGCGATTCCAAACCTATTCCTCCGATACCGATCCGATGTCTGATGATGAGATCGAAGCATTGCTCCGGCGCGGCGGGATGCTTCCTTAAATTCAATAGGAGGAGATGTCCTGTGAAGATCCTGATACTCGGCGGCGGAGGAATGGCCGGGCATATGCTGCGTGATTATCTGGCCGCCAATGAACATGAGGTATGGTGGACCGTGCGCAGACGGGAGCCTCATCCCCTCTCCCTTCCGTTAGATCTCCTGCAGAAGGGAGAGGTTGATTCCATCCTGGAGCGGATTCAACCCGAAGTGGTCATTAACGCAACGGGAATCTTGAAAGATGAAGCGGCCCACCGACTGGAAGAAGCCATTTTCGTAAACAGCTTCTTCCCCCATCGGCTCGCCCGCCGGGGAAAGCGTTATGGATTCCGTCTGATTCAGATCAGCACCGACTGTGTTTTTTCTGGCGATCGTGGTGGTTATACCGAGGAGGATCTTCCCGATACGACGACCATATATGGCAAAACGAAAAGTTTGGGAGAAGTGATCGATTCAACAAACCTGACGATCCGAACTTCTATCATCGGCCCCGAACTAAAACCGGATGGAATCGGTCTGTTTCACTGGTTTATGAATCAAGCAGGCGTGTTAGAGGGATATCGGAATGTTTATTGGAACGGAGTGACTACGCTGGAATTGGGCAAAGCGATTCAATGGTCACTCTCTCGTCCCATCAGCGGTTTGGTCCACCTGGCTTCCCCTCAAAAAATATCAAAATACACACTTCTCCACCTGTTCAAAGAAGTGTTTGACCGAAACGAGATTACAATCCTCCCCAGGGATGATCTCCGATCGGATAAAACCTTGATCAATAGCCGGGAAGATTTTACTTATCTCGTCCCCCCTTATCCCGTGATGTTGAAAGAATTGAAAGATTGGATGGAAACACAGACAGAAAGGAACTATCTGTATGCCTGATATAGGTATCGTCATGCCGGTGTACAACCAACATCCCCCCTACCTCCAGGCTGCTCTCCAATCCGTTATTCATCAGACTTACCAAAGATATCAGTTAGTCATTGTGATTGACGGAGCCGATGAGAAAACCGTACAGACGATCCGGGAAGAAACGGCCGGAGATTCACGGGTGACACTGCTCTTTCATGAAAAGAACAAGGGAGTTTCCCAGGCGCTCAACACCGGGTTTACGTTCCTGTTTCCCCTCCCCCACATCCGATACCTTACATGGATCTCCAGCGACAATGTCTACTACCCCCGTTTCTTAGAAGCATTGCGTGCCAAACTCCATGCAGGTCCGCCTCAGCTGGGACTGGTCTACAGCAGCTTCCGCCATGTAGATGGAGAGGGAAAGTCCATGCAAACCGAGCTTGATCTCGTGAGATTCCGCAAGTTCCAGCAAAAATCCAAAGAGGAACTCCTCGATGTTTGCTTTATCGGAGTCTCTTTCATGTATAAGAAATCCTACGCCCAAAAAATAGAAGGCTATCATCTGGAGCCGGTGGAAGACTACGAATACTGGCTTCGTTTGACCGAACGATGTGAAATCGATTATGTCCCGGAAGAGTTGATGGATTATCGGGTCAATTCCGCCCACAGCGTCTCCGCCCGCCTGCGAAAATCAAAACAACAGCACCGCCGGTGGCGATACGCCTTTCAAATCGCCAGGCAACAAGCCCGACAACGGCGCAACATCCCCTATGAGACCACTGTCATCTTCCCCGTCTACGACGGGATCGAAAACAAAACGGACCTCATGGAAGCATTGTTGGAACAATATTACAGCAACTATGAACTGTTGGTGGTCGATCTCTCTTCCTGTACCACAGGAGAACACATCCTAAAGCAGATTCCGGACCCCCGGGTCACGATTTTTACAATGCCGAACGCCACCGTAAAGGAAGCGGTCCGTCAAACCCTTCCCCGCGCCCACACCCCTTATGTGATGATCCATGGTCCCCGCACCACCTGGCCACCTCTCGTGGTTTGGGATTATTTGCAACGGTTGGTCCTCTATGCTCGTCAGCGTCATACAACGGAATTTCTCTCCGTCCATTATGTTGCCAGAAAAAAGGAACCGATTCAGCACAGGTTCACCCCTCTCAAAGACGAACCCCGCTTCGGGGAGCTCTACAGGACGGATCGCCTGATGAAAATCCTGTGTTAAAAGAGAAATACAGTAGGATGAGGTGCTTTTATGAATAAAAAACCCACCGTTATGATTAATTCCGTCCCTAAAAGCGGAACACATCTAATGGTGCAAATAATTCAGGGGATACCTGGGTTTCATCTGTGTAAGTACTATTACCAATCCACTCTATCCGACATCCGGTTCAACCCTGAAGGCGTGGTAGCCGTAGGTCACTTCCCTTACAACGAAAAATTGTTTGATAACCTCAAGAAATGGGGGATTAGACTCTTTTTTATCAGCCGCGATCCTCGGGATGTCGCGGTTTCTTTAGCCCATTTCTACATGAGAGACAACTTGAAAGACCATCCCATGCACACCTACTTCAAAAAATACACCAAAAGCCATACCGAACGTTTGAGTGTGATCATCAATGGTGCCGATTTGACCCATACGGAAATCCCCAGCAAACACGGATGGACCGGTTATCCCAACCTATATCAACATTTAGCTCCGATCTATCAATGGTTTCGTCAACCTGTAATTATCAAAACCACCTTTGAAAAGCTGGTGGACCCGCAGACTCGAACAAAAGAGTTGACCCGGTTCATCGATTATCTATGGGAAGACATTCGTCCTCTCAACCTTTCCAAACAGGAGATCATGGAACGGATGAACGACAACATCCGGCCTCTGCAATCTTCCACCTTCAGAAAAGGGGAAGTCGGCACGTGGAAAAACGAATTTCTCCCGGAACACAAAAACGATTTTAAACGGGTGGCAGGATCCCTTTTGATCGATCTGAAATATGAACAAAACCAGGATTGGTAGCAACCATCAACCGAAATTCCCTTGGCCTTCGTTATTGGAATGGTTATCTTCCCCTCCTGAATAAAAAAAACGGATGGACCCAAGGGTTCCAATCCGTTTTTTTACCCCTTTCCCCCATCAGATCAGCTCCCACCCGATAGGAGTTCCTTTCTTTACATCTCGGATCACTTTTTTCCCCAGAAAGATATCATAGTACTTGGGCGGAAGACCGTGTCCAGGTCGGACAATCCTTACATTCTCTTTCGTGAACACATCCCCGGCTCTCAGGTCTTGGGAAACATAGAGCGACCGGCGGAAGTGGATTGATTTTTTCTCGGCCCCTGTCGGTCCATAATGAATTTGTCCCATCGCCTGCCAGGCACGATCGGTTTCCTGGACCAGCGCAGTCATTTCATCCGGCTCCAGGGAAAAGGCGGCATCGACTCCCCCATCCGCCCGGCTGAGGGTGAGGTGTTTCTCGATGACTGTCACACCCAACGCCACCCCGGCAACGGCTGTTCCGATCCCGGGAGTATGGTCGGATAAACCAACCTGACAACGAAAAAGATCGCGCATGTGGGGGATGGTCAAAAGGTTGGAATGGGCCGGATCCGCCGGATAGGTGCTGGTGCATTTCAATAAAATCAAGTCGCGGCAGCCCGCCTCCCTGGCGGCCCGGATACTTTCATCCAATTCGGCTGCACTGGCCATGCCGGTAGATAGGATTACCGGCTTGCCTGTTGCGGCCACTTTCTTGATCAAGGGAATATCGGTGTTTTCAAAGGATGCGATTTTAAAACAAGGAATCCCCAACTTCTGCAGAAAATCCACCGAGTCCTCGTCAAAAGGAGAACTGAATAGAATCAACCCCCGCTCCTCGCACCGTTTCCGGATCGGTTCATGCCACTCCCAAGGAGTGGAGGCTTTTTGGTATAACTGATGAAGGGAATTCCCTTTCCATAGGTTGTTGGGATCGTCAATGAAAAAATCACCGCTGTCCAAGTCCAATGTCATGCTGTCAGCCGTATACGTCTGCAATTTGATGGCATCCACCCCGGCAGCGGCGGCGGCATCCACAATCTTCATCGCGCGTTCCAGGGATCGGTTGTGGTTGCCGGACATTTCGGCGATAATGAACGGTCGGTGTTTGCGACTGATTTCTCGGCAACCAATTTGGATCCCCTTATACGGATCAACCATCTTATCCCTTCTTCCTTTTTTGATTTCGATTCACTCCAACCCGTGATCGGATCTTCCTGTCTGAATAACTCATCCTCATTTGATGTGTACGGAAGAACCGATGTTCCACTTTACATTCACTCAAGGACGGGGGGATTGCTCCCTGATAGCGCAAGGCATACCCTTGTTGCACCCAGGCCGTCCACAGCCGCCAAAGCACGGGTTCTTAATGCGAGAAGCGCCTTTCTGTCTTCCGTCAACCTTTTCAGTTCTAATTTTATTTGATGAGAAGTGACCCGCTCCTGTCGGCCCAAGTACGCGATGATTTGCTGATCGTGACACATCTGGCTCACTTCTGTCTGGTTATCTGCGATGGAAATAATCAAACTGGGAATGCCCAAGCAGCACCTCTCCCAAATGGAGCTTCCTCCTCCGCCGATTGCGATGTCCGCCTCCGCCATAAGCGCCGCCATCTCCTCCACATGGCTGAAAAACGATGCGCCTGGAATATGGGAACAAGCCCTCTTCACTTCTTCTTTGTAGGGATTGGCACGACCCACCACCACATCCACCTCCCATTGGTTTGCACGGAGGGAAGTGACGGCCTTTAGGGCTTTCAGCGTCTGGTTTGTGGGATCGGAGCCCCCGAAACAAATGTGAATCCGTCTCACCAAGCCGTCATGCTTTTTCAATTTTTGTCTTTGAACGTAAAACTGTGGTCTTAACAATGCGTATCTGGGTCCTGTCAGGAGTCGGCAATCCCGCACCATCCATGGTTGATAACGGGTCTGCATTTCGCGATGTAGATTTTGATCCAACAGCAGATCACAATCATGGCGCCTGTTTGCCAAGTCGTCAATCACCATAATCTTGTTGGCATAAGCTCGCATGGACTGTTCCCAACGCCAGTCGAGAGCGTAATGATCGACGATCAGCCAGTCGATGGCAGGCTGCTTTTTCAGGATGGCGAGACTCTCCTCTGCATCGCTGTCGTTCCATTCCAATCTTTTTCTTTCAAAATGGATCGGCGGAAGTCGGTGAACCGTAAATCCACGCTTTTCAACCAGATGGTTCATGTTTCCGGGTCCGTCCCGGCATATAAAGCCCACGCTCGCCCCCATCTTTTGAAGCGATTCCGCCAGTGTTAAACATCGCATGGTATGGCCGGTGCCGATCTCGGTGGAGGAATCGGTCCTGATCAATACGTACAAGGCCTTCCCCCCTTTTTAGTGGAACGAGGTAGCGTGAGGATTGATTCCCGTCAACCTTTCGATCAATTGGAACACTTTTTCTTTGGATTGTCTGACAGGATACGCTTTTGCCAGATAGCGGACACGTTTTCTGCGGGCGAACACACGGAACGATTGATCGACAATTAACCTTTGTACGAGCGTGGCCGCAATCTTTGGATCCGGATTGGTTAATTGCGGGCTGTACCGATACGGAGCCCCTGTGCCTTTACCCATGTACACTACCGGCTTATCCATCAACAACTGTTCCAATCCGGTGGTGGAGTTCATGGAAACGGCAGCATCTGCGTTGGCCATCAGATTGTACAGGTGACATTCTGTGGTAAACCACCGAACAGACGGATATCGTTCGATAAGCGGTTTGTACCGTTCCTTCCAATGGTCGTTTCGAATTTCGGCCGGGTGAAGTTTGATCATCACTCCCAGGGAATAGCGGAGAAGGTGTCGCACCAGATTACTGAGATGGGTCAGTTCCCAGATGGGTTGAGTAAAGATTAAGGCCCATTTTTTTCTGGGGTTGATTTGATACTTGGTACAAAAATCCGCTTTGTTCATATGCCGTCTCTCAAAGATGGCATCAAACCGGGGATGCCCTGCGATCTCCAATCGATCCTCCGGTACCCCGGCATCTTGGAAGAATTTTTTCTCATAGAAACCATAAACCGCCTGCTCGGTTGTGTAGAGCGGCAACCATCCTCTGTCCGCGCCTATGATCCCATGCTGAAGGCAGAGGCTGGGAATCCCTTTCATGGCCGCAACCGTGGGAAGAATGCAGCTCACCTTGGCAGTGGCGTTGGCTCCCTCCACAACGACGCCTGCGACGGGAACTTGTTCGAGCAAGTCAAATACCGCTACCAACCACGGGATAATCGTGGGGATATCCTGCTCGATCAGCTTTCTGCTAAACATAGGAACACCAAAAACGGGATGATCGTCCAACTTTTGAAAGATGTTTTGCGCCCGAGATTGAATCTCCTGAATCAAGGTGCTCACATCAGATTGATAGGATTGAAGGTTACAGGTAGGCAATCCCCGGTAGCTGGCACAGTCATCGGTTCTGAGAACCAATACTCTGGAAGGATCCAACGGATGCAAATAGGTTCCTCCCAAAAATAAAACCTTTTTATTTTGTGCTTTCAGCGACGTTGCCGGATCTGGATGGGGAAGAAACTGTTCGAAATTGGGTTGAATCTGTTCTCTGGATGGTTGGTGTCGCAAATGTTGTTTAAATGCCGGTTGTTCGATCTTGGAAGCCATCCTTCCGATATAATAGGGAAAGTGGCAAAAAAGTCCGATGGCAACTCCCCGGTAAGTCAAGGTTCTAAATTCGTGTAAAAAATCGAAATACAGCGCCCAAGCATGCGGATGCATTTGATACATGGAAATTCCTCCATTAAGTTATCGATGATGGATTCAACTTGGTTGCCCGCTGGATCTCCTTTACCAACGATCCGTCGCTCTTATATTTGATCCTGACATCGGCGTTAATGGAACGGATGGCAGGGTTTGCAATCAGATAGGATCGAATCCGTGAGAAATAAAGGGGTTCATATCCGACATCCAAGCCACGATACAAACGTTCAAACAATTGCAAATCCTTCGGTTCATCCAAAGTTAACCGCCATTGGGGATATTGGAATTCTGGCGGCAGTTCCACCTTGTTCACGGAAAAAAGAGTGGGATTGTTCAAGAAATAAGCCGACAAGTATTCCGTATGCGTTAACGGCTTGGGTTGGTTTAACAGTCGTTTGAGAGCTTCCACCGTGATGACGTCCCCGCCGGTTCCAATGGCATGATTCTCCGTGGGAGTGCTAAAATCGAACCCCCCCTGCAGATGACTTTCAATCAGAAGGTCTAAAATTTCCGGTGAAACGGCAGGATTGTCTCCGGTAACTCGAAGGATGACATCGGCTTGTATCGATGCGGCCACCTGTTCCATCCGTCGCGCCACATTCTCCGCATCCCCTCTCAGAACCGTTATCCTCCCCTCCATATCGATCCTTTCCAGCTCCTTATCTTGGGGTAAATCAGACGTTGCCAAAACGACTTGATCCACATGAGATGCGGCCAAACAATTGAGCAAACAGCGCTTAATAGCGCTGACGCCGTGGATGGGGCGAAGTGCTTTTTTAGGTAAGCGGGTCGATTTTAGCCGGCAAATCACCGCAATCGCGACAACCGGTTTCCTCATGTACGCAGCGGTTATCGCTTGATCTTTACCGAAGCGCTGACTGGCCACCGCCGGGAGCCGGTCTCCAAATTCCCTGGGCATGAACCCGTTTTTATCGGTACACCGTTTAAAGGCCACTTTCTCCCGGGAAATCAGTTCGCCACGGGCGATATTTCTGGATGCCACCACTCTCACCGCGTCTTGCAGGTACGCCCGTTGGGCATCGGTGACGGTTTCCCTTCCCATCGCCGTCTCGGCTGTCTTCAGCTTTTGAACCATGGTGGCAAATTCTTGCGGTTCAAGGGAGGAGTAATAGTCATAGCCTTTTTGAGCCCGATCCATGGTAATGTGTTTTTCAATAACGGTGGCACCGGCAAAATAGGCGTACACCGGCAAGTCAAGCGCAAGCGGATTGGATCCGTCCGTGTGATCGGCAAAACCGACAGGCAGCCCATAACGCTTCTTCAGAAAAGGGATCCGAGCGAGAGTGGCGTCTTGAATTCGGGTGGGATAACCCTGAAAACCGTGTTGAAGGATGAGAGGGTGTTTAAAGCACTGTCGAATCTCAGGTAAAAGAGAATCGATTTCCTCATCGTTCCAACCGCCGACTCCAATCAGAAGCGGCTTTTTGAACCGGCTTAAACGTTCAGGGAAATCAAGGGATTGCAGGATCGTCGACGGGACCTTCAATCCGTCAATCCATTTCTGGTGTTTCTCCAAAAGGTGAATGGCCCAGTCGTCCAACACATCGATCCAGACTTCAAGTCCCAAGTTTTTAGCGATTTGCAAGGCCCGCTCCCAAACCGATTCCGGGATAAACAAATCTTGATAAGCTTGATACCAAGGGTAATCGGGAGTGGCCAGATGATCGTATTTAAACCACTGAAACTTGACCGCATCGGCATGGCTTGTGGCCGCCTCCCGGATCAATGCCTGCAACAGCTCGGGATTCCCTTGATGCGCGTTCGCGATTTCCGCGATCACTTTGATGGTTATTGCGATCACCTTCCCCCAACGATGTTTGGATTTACCTCTTGCCGCTACCAATCCGCCGTCGACACGATATTTTGCCCGGTTACACTAGTGCCCCTTCAGGTAACTTCGATCTGTTTTTCTTGGCCTTTACGCGGACAAGTCGGTCGGCTTGGTTTTCCGTCTTCGCTCCATGCACTCATCGAGCACAAGTCTCGCCTCGAGCACTTCGTTTCCGGGTCTCGCTATGCGTGGCAGAGTCGACTCCGCCGGAAAACCAAGCCTCCCTCCACGTAAACACGATCGATATTGGTAGAAGGGGCACTAGTGAGCTGCCGGGGAAACGAGATAAACAGTGTCCGGGCCGGAGGATCCGGCCCGTCGGCCGAGGGGACTTTTGTCCTTTTTGATCAATCCAATGGCATCCCCTCCTATCGCCACTGGACCGGATTAATGACAGCATCCGGCAGATCTCCGAACAGATGTTCAATTCTTCTTCTAACCGCTTCGGGCAGACTCGGTGAACGGATCACTCGCAGGTTTTGCCTGAGTTGTTCCAACGTTTCACAACCGAGGATCATACTGTCGAGTCCGGGAAGATCCCGGACAAAGCATAATGACAGTTGGGCGGGTGTCATATCGAGCTCCCTGGCCAACAGGCGCAACTTCCGAAGGGGTTCCCGTGCCCTTTCCAACGGTCGCGGCACATTTTCCGGTTCCATCAGGATCAGCCCTTGCAAGTAAATACTGCGTGCAAACACAACCATCCCACTTAAGGTCAATCGTTTCAGCAGATGGGTACGCAGAAAGCGATGATCCAAGATATTTAAGGGAATCTGAATTGCATCGAGACAACCTAACCGAAGGGCGGTTTCCGCTTCTCCGGGAGTATAGACCGACACCCCGATTCGTTTGACCAACCCTTCTTCTTTGATTGTCGACAGCGCGGAAATCACGTTTCCTCCATGGGATGTCAGATCGGCAGGATCATGCAGTAAATAGACGTCGATGTGTGGAACATGCAATCGGTGGATAGAGGATTGAACCGATTGTCGAACGAAATCATCAATCGAGGTTTGATCGAGGGGATGCAGACGAACCGCCGGCAATTTGGTCACAATGGAAGGAATAGTGGAAGAGGATGATTGTTTCCGGATATAATCACCGATGATGTTTTCACTGTTTCCATACACCGGAGCGGTATCCAGATATGCAACCCCTGCTGCCACAGCCGTTTGAAGGATTTCCCGCGCTCTTTTTCTGGGTGGTTTCCCCGCTTTGTTGGCGATTCCGTAAGGTTGCCCCAACTGCGCGGTACCCAAAGCCCATTTAGCAGCCACCGTTTACACCACGCACAGAATAGTATTGAATGACCTTGTTTACGGCTTTGATGACATCCTGTGCATCCTCTTCCGACATTTTTGGAAACAGAGGGAGCGTGATGGCTTCCCGGTAGAATAGTTCCGCATGGGGACATAATCCTTCGGTATATCCCAACCGCCGATAATACGGATGCAGATGGACGGGAATGTAGTGAACATTCACCCCGATGTTTTCTTTCAACAGTGCATGAAAAATCGTCTTCCGGTCGGTGGTCAGCTCAGGCAAGCGCAAACGGAGCACATACAGGTGCCACGCGGATTGGACATCTTCCGGTTGAAAAGGTACCGTAACCCCCTTCTTATTTCGAAACGCGTGATTGTACATCGAAGCATATTTCCGGCGCAGACGAAGAAATGAATCCAATTTGTTCATTTGACTGAGTCCTAGAGCGGCCTGGATATCTGTCAGGCGGTAGTTAAAACCTAAAAATTGCATCTGGTAAAACCACGGTCCTTCCCGCTCTCTCATCTTCGCTGGCTCACGGGTAATTCCATGAGATCGAAACTGCAACAGCTTTTCATAATAATCGCGTCGATTGGTCGTGACGGCACCACCCTCACCACTGGTCACATGTTTGACGGGGTGGAAGCTGAACATCGTCAGATCGCCGTCCCCACCGATTTTTCTTCCTTTGTAGGAAGCCCCCAACGCGTGGGCTGCATCTTCGATAACCACCAGTCCATGTTTTTTCGCCAGGCGGCGGATTTCATCCAATTTGGCGGGCTGACCGGTGAAATGGACGGGAATGACGGCCTTTGTCCTGGCAGTCATTTTCCTCTCCAGCTCGGCGGGATCCATGTTGTAAGTAACAGGATCGATATCGGCGAAAATCGGGCGAGCTCCCTGATAAAGAATGCAGTTGGCAGTCGCTGCAAACGTGAGGGGAGTGGTGATGACATCATCCCCGGAACGGATACCGGCAACATAACAGGCGGCATGAAGAGCGGCGGTTCCGCTCGAAAACGCCACGGCATATCTCGCACCCACATATTGAGCCAGTTTCTTTTCAAACGCTTGAATCGCTGGCCCCGTGGTGATGAAATCTCCTTTTAATACCTCAACAACAGCGCGTATATCATCCTCTTCTATCCACTGCTTTCCATATGGAAGAAAGGTATTTCGCGTCGGCTTTCCGCCATAAATGGCGAGTGATGGAGTGTGACTCATGATTTCCACCCATTTTCTCGATAGTTTTGCACGCGGGCAACGTTCTGTTTTCTCCAACGCAGACAGTCATACCAACCCGGGATCTCGCCTACGGATTGTTCAGACACGCCCTAAGCAAAACTGTAGTTACCAGTATATTAAGGCGTTTCTATGAAGGAGCAGGCGAACCCCTATAATCGATAAAAATAGTGTATGGTGTACTAATAGAATCGAAGCCCGTAAAGGAGTCATGTCAAGAACCTCATGATGCGCTGACCGCTTTAAATTTAAAGGCTAACTTTCTTTCTGCTTTTCCCAATCATCGCGAAGCATGGCAAACGAAAGGACATCCTGAAATCGTCCCGCCTTCCACACATGTTGGGCATAAATCCCTTCCAGACGAAAGCCCAACTTGTGATGAATCCGAATGCTGGGATGGTTGAAAGCGAGAACTTCCCCGATCACCTTGTGAAACCGAAGCGTTTCAAAAGCGTAAGCCAGCCCGAGTGTAAGCATCTTCATCCCGGTACCTTTCGGTAGATTTTCTTCTCCCAAGTAAAAGCCCCATAGTGACCGGTTGTTATTCAAATCCACATCCGAGTAGGAAACGATCCCCGCCGGTTTGCCAAACCATTCAAACATCCGCAAATATCGCGGATTTTTTCCACGAAACCAAGCTTGATGTTCATCCCAGGTGATTAAATGGTCGAAATACAGATAATCCCTGACCCGTTCGGAGTTTCGCCATTTTAAAAGGATCGGCAACTCCTCTTCCTTAACCGGTCGCAATCGGTATTCTTGTGAACACATCGGCACCACTCCAAAATCACGGAATGACCGTTCAGTACGAACTGTCGCCGCCCTTCCTTGACGCTCCTTCTTTATGGGCGCCCACCGGATAATTGTTCAATCAACTGGGACAGTTTTTTTGCGGATTGCTTCTCAGGGTAGGCCTTGGACAAATAACGGACGCGTTCTCTTCGAGCAAGCTCGGCGTACGAATCGTCGGTAGCCAACCGATGGGCCATATCCGCAATGATTTTCGGGTTCTTTTGAACAAAATGCGGACTGTATTGATACGGCGCTCCCCCGGCGCTGGTGGGCAACATGTAAATCACCGGTTTATCGAACAACAATGTTTCTAAACCCGTCGTCGAAAAAAAGACAATCGCGATATCCGTATTTGCCATCAAATCATATAAATGGCATTCGGAGTTAAAAAAACGAACAAAAGAATATTGTTGTTTAATCTCGTTGTAGCGATCTTTTTTTTCGAGAGGGTGAAGCTTAACCATGATATTAACCGGATAGCGGGAAAGATGTTCGATTAAACTTTTCAATTGATTGGGATGCCAAACCGATTGCGTGGTGATCAGGACCGTTTTTGCTGCGGGATCCATCTTGTACCGATCACAAAACTCTCTTCTACCCATGTGCTCTCTTTCAAAAATGGCGTCAAAGCGGGGGTGTCCGACAATCTCCAGCTGAGTCTCCGGTACACCTGCTTGTCTGTAATATATTTTTTCATACTCGCCGTAAACCGCTTGCTTGGTTGTAACCACAGGCAGCCACCCTCTGTCCGCTCCTATGATCCCATGTTGAAGACTGATACTGGGAATCCCTTTCATGGAAGCCACGATGGGAAGGATGGCATTTAATTTGACGTTGGTGGCCGTTCCACCCGTCACGACACAAGCGACAGGGATCTGTTTGAAGAGGCGAAAAGCGGCATCCAATCCACGGATGATCAATGGGATATCCAATTTGATCAGTCTGGACTGGAAGGAATAATCTCCAAAAAAAGGATGCCAACCTAGACGCTCGATGATCTGTTGCGCTCGCGATTGGTACGTTTCAATCCAATCGTCTACGTTGGCCTGAAAGGACTGAATGTTACGAACAGCAAATCCCTTGTACCGTCTGTGGTGCAGTTCGGAAAGAATAAACGTACGGGTGGGGTTAAAGTGGTTCCGATAGGTATCTTTCGTAAATCGGAGATAGTCGTCAAAGAAGACCACCTTTCT
Organism: Desmospora profundinema; assembly: GCF_031454155.1. Taxonomy (GTDB): domain Bacteria; phylum Bacillota; class Bacilli; order Thermoactinomycetales; family DSM-45169; genus Desmospora; species Desmospora profundinema. The sequence goes on along the minus strand of NZ_JAVDQG010000001.1, from coordinate 333,513 downwards.
CTCTTCCGTCTCTCCCGCTCGAAACGTCTCATCTTTGTTTGCTCGGGGAAGGAATCGGTTGTAATAGGGTTGGAAGTCTTCCCTGCTTAACGGGTAATGGTTTAAGTGTTTAATGAATGTATCCTTTTTTATTAAGTGAGTGATATGAGTGGTATAATGCGGGAAATAGCAGAAAAGCGCGATGGGAACCCCGCGATAGGTTAAACATCGAAATCGTTCGAGAAAGTCAAAATACAAAGACCAGACATGAGGATGCAAAGGAATTCCCTCCATATGGATTGGTAGGAAAAACGGTGTTGTGCGGGGACCCGTCGATCTTTCATTTCAAGAACACGGTGTCGATGCTTGGATCCAATGTCTATGCCACATACTTCATATAAACCGTCTTTCTGGGTCTTCATGTTTTATTCCATTTATAGTAGTCAGTATATTGATAACTTGCTATGAAGGGATAGACAAACTCCCATATTATCCAAAAATAGTGTTTTGTATAGATGAAACAAAGCGGCCCTGATTCAGGCCGCTTTGTTTCATACTCTTCTATCCCTTTTCTTGTATCAGCGTTGTACTTCTTCCTCCCACTCGTGGTATCGCCGAGAAACCAGGGGAATGAGAGGGGAATCTTCGGGGATGCCGGCCACGGTTTGCAGCGTCCCCGTCACCCCTTTTTGGGAAAAGAGTTGTTGCAGTTTTACCGATTCCGGATCTTGCTCCGCATGGAAAAAGAAGACGGCGGCGATCCCAGCGGCCAGTCGATCAGGCTGAAGGCCGCGGTCGATCATTTGGAGAGCGGGTCCTACCAGACGGTCCGCCCGCCCCAGCTTGCGTATGGGAGATCGGCCCACTCGTGACACCGGGTCTGTAAGGTGGGGGTTGGCAAAACGCGTTATGATCTTGGCGATATAATTTCGATGTGTTTGAACATCAAATCCATGCTTGGCGACAAGCAACGCGCCCGTCTCCTCCAAAACCCCGGTGACCACCGCCTCCACTCGGGGATGGGTGATCGCCTCCCGCACGGTTTCGCATTCCAGAAGCTGACCGACATACGCACAGACCGCATGACCGGTGTTGACCGTGTAGAGTTTCCGTTCAATATAAGGGGGAAGACTGTCGACATAAGTGACACCGTCGATGGGCGGGATATCGCCCTTAATTCCGCTTCGATCCATCACCCATTCGTGGAAAGGTTCGACGGAGACCGTAAGCAAATCCGTCCCGGCTTGAACCGGAACGATCCGGTCGACGGCAGCATCCGGAAACCCCGTTGTTCGTTCCATCCCCTCCAGCTCTTCCTTGGACAGATGGTTGGCCACTTGTTCCTTCAGGAGGCTGGATGCTCCCAACATGTTTTCACAAGCCACCACGTTAAGAGGGGAACTCTTCCGCCGCAAGCGAAGACGGATCCCTTCTGCCAACAGGGGGGCAATTGCCTGCATCACCGCCGGGCCCACTGCGGTGGTCACGAGATCCGCCCCGGCGATCGCTTCCACCACCTGATCCAATTCGGTCCGACTGTCCAGAGCGGTCACACCCGTTACCCAGATCGTTTCCACCTGTTCTCCCAGCAGACGGACGGAATAACGCCCCCGTTTCCGCAATTCCCGAACCAGCGGGGCTTGAACATCGACAAAGCAAACCTCGTATCCCGATCGGGCAAGCCGTTCCCCGATAAATCCCCGCCCGATATTCCCCGCACCAAAATGAACCGCGCGCATCTTTACGCCCCCTCTTGAAAAAGGGAAAGGAGTTCCTCTGCGGAAGCCGCTTTCACCATCCGGGCAACGTTTTCTTGTTCGGAAACGACCAAGGCGATCTTGGACAAAATATCCATGTGTTCGCTGTCTTTACCCGCGATGCCGATGACAATGTGAGCGGTATGGCCGCTTCCGAAATCGACACCTTCGGGCAATTGGACGATGGAGATCCCGGACCGGTGGATGTCCTGTTTTCCTTCTTCCGTCCCGTGGGGAATGGCTACATGATTGCCGATATAGGTGCTAAGCGCTCGTTCCCGTTCCAGCATTCTGCCCACATAAGACGGCTTCACGCACTGATTATCCACCAACAGCCCACCTGCGAGACGAATGGCTTCTTCCTTGTCTTTCGCCTCCGCTCCCAATAGTACCGTTTCTTCGCTCAGGATGGACCCACTCATGGTTCCACGCTCCTTTGTTCATCCAGTTTTTCATGCAGGGTTCGATTTAATTGCTCCGCCAGGAACGCCCGGATGTCCCCTTCTCCTCCCGATTGAAAAAGCGCCGGCACCTCAATGGTAAGAGCACTGATCCGGCTCAACAATTCCTGCTCGGCCTCCTCTTCCTTTTCAGGGGCCAGCAGCAAGAGAAGGCGTGTCATCTCCATTCGGTTTCCGTCCATCCCTTCCACTTCCAACGGCTGTTCCAGATTATACATCGTAAAGGAAGGCTTCCACACCCTGTCCGACCGTCCATGAAAAAGTGCCATTCCAGTTCCCGGAATCCCTAATCCCCCCAGCTGTTCCCGCGCGGCCAGTTTTCCGGCCACCGTCGCCGCATCATGAAGAATCCCTTCTGCTTCCAGCCGCCCGCAGGCTTTCTGCAAAACGCCGGATAAGGATGAATCGCGAAGAGACGAAAGTGAGTACCCTTCCAAAAGTGTCAAGGCGATTTCCGCTGTCTTCCGGATTGTTTTCATGGATTCCAGGATACGGGGCTCATCCGTTACTTCCCCTGTTCTCTCCGGTTGCATCTTTACTGCCTGCCTCCGCCGCCGTTCATTTAAATAGGATCGGATCCGAACCGCGTCTCCTTCCGACAAATAAGGATTGACACGAATATAATCGATTCCATCCATTTCCACAGGAATGGTGGATAAAATCAGATCGTATTTTTGCGGATCCGTCCGTCTGACTTCCCCAAAAGAAGCCGTATCCACACGGACAATCTCCGGAAATTCCGTTTGCAGTCGACTGGCCAACAGTTTGGAAGTGCCAATCCCGCTGGCGCAGATCGCCAGCGCATGTAAGGGTCGCCCCCGTTGTCTACGTTCCAACGCGGCCCCAAAATGCATGACCAGATAACCGATTTCCTCTCTGGGGATCTCATAATGGGGAAATGTTTCCTCCATCACTTGTCCCACCGTTTCAAACAGCTCCGGATAATCGGTTTCGATCCGTTCCAAAAGCGGATTATGGATCGGCAGATTTTCTTTCATCCGGTAGACAGCCCGTTCCAAATGAGCGAGCAGTCCCCGTATCAGGGACGGATCCTGCTCAAGGGGAACATCTATTTCCTCCCCCACACGCCGGATCAATTCCCTTGTCTCCGCCACGGTTGTCCCGGAGTCGTCCTCAAACCAGAATCCTCGATCGTCCCCCCGTTTCGCTCCCCTAAGGTGCAACACGATATTGGCGATTTCTGCGTCCGGCACCTCTTTGTCGGAGACAACAGCCAAGCGAGCGGCGATTTTTTTGGCCACTTCATGTTCCTGTCCTTGTTGCAGGCTTTGTAACAGATCCGGATCAAACCGGAGTGTTTCCCCTTTTTCAATCCGCTCCAACGCCAGGGCGACATGAACCACCAACCCAATATAAGCGCTGTCCGCAAGAGTATACGGCAAGCCCCCGATCTCCGCTTGAACCGCTTCCTCCACCTGGACCAATCGTTCCCGTTCCACCAGTCCTAATAAACGTTCCATGATAATCCCCGAAGGCTCCAGTGCTTTACGGCCGAGAGATTGTTTCAAAAGCCCGAGAATCTCCGCCTCGTCAACATGATCGGCGAGCAGGCTCCTCATGGCCGCCCGGCGGTTGTTTTCTCCTCCGATCACCTGGATGCCCCACCCTCTTTTTTTAACCAAAGCCAGGTCGAACGGATGGAGCCAATCCTCCACCCGTTCAAGATCCTGGCGCACCGTGGCGGGAGCGACTCCGAGGTCCCGAGCCAGCACCGTCAATTTAACCGGTTCCGAAGTTTCCAGCAACGTACAGAGAAGGTGCGTTTTCCGCTCCTCCGGGGTAAAGTCCGTCTCCGGTGCCCCCGTTAGAGCAGCACGGAGAGATTCCACGCCGGTAGGATCCCCTTCCAGGGAGACACCGACTCCCGCTTGTTTGCGCAGAGAGAGTCCGAATCCGTCCAGGGTCTTCTCCAAAACGGAAAGATCCCGATGGATGGTTCGCTCGCTGACTCCCAGTTCCCCGGCCAATTCTTTTACGGTGCGCAACTGTTCATGACCGGTCAACAATCGGAGAAGATTTCGTTCCCTGGCTGTAAAATACATGGAATCCACCTGCTTCGTTCAGTCCGTTTTATTCCTGGTCTTGCGTCAACCGGTCAATGAGTGCGTCATACTCCGAGCTGGACAAAAAATTGTCCACCGAGATGTGACGGGCGCCGGGCAGTTTGGCTTTGGCCCGGTCAGTCAGATTTTTATGGGTGAACACGATGTCGGCATCATCAGGCAGTTTGCTGATGGCCGTGTTGGTCACTTCGATGTCCAGGCCTGCTTTTTGCACTTTGTTTTTTAAAATCGAGGCCCCCATGGCACTGGAGCCCATTCCCGCATCGCAAGCGAATACGATCTTATTCACCCGTAAGCCCGCTTCAACCCCTTCCGGGACAGATGTGTCAGCGGCCAGCATGGAACGAGCGGTGCTTTTTTTTCCTTTCATTTCTTCCATGCTGCGTGCCGCCGCTTCCAAATCTTCTTCTCCCGTCGCGCTCCGCTTCAGGAGAAGGGAAGCGATCAAGAAGGAAACAACCGCAGCAACCACAACCCCGGCAAGCACACCCACGTAGCCCCCCCGCGGAGTCATCGCCATCAGAGCAAAAATGCTGCCTGGAGAGGGAACCGCCACCAATCCCGCACCGAAGAGGGTGAAAGTGAATACGCCACTGATGCCTCCGGCAATGGCAGCCAAGAGAAGAATCGGTTTCATCAGGATATAAGGAAAATAGATTTCATGAATGCCGCCGAAAAAATGGATGACGACTGCCCCGGGAGCCGATTGTTTCGCCATTCCTTTGCCAAATAACCAATAGGCCAGCAGGATACCGAGACCCGGCCCCGGGTTGGATTCCAGCAGGAACAGGATCGATTGTCCGGTCCGTGCGGCTTGATCCACCCCGATCGGGCTGAGGATGCCGTGATTGATCGCATTGTTCAAAAACAGGACTTTGGCCGGTTCGATAAACAGATTGGCCAAGGGCAGCAATCCCATGCCGATAATGGTTTCAACTCCGGCAGCCAAGGCCTTATTCAGTCCCAACACCATGGGTCCGATGGCCAGATAGGCCCCCACTGTGAACAAACCGGCGACGATCCCGGCAGAGAAGTTATTGACGAGCATCTCAAAACCGGAACGAATCTTCCCTTCGAAGAAACGGTCTGTTCGTCGAATCGCCCAACCACCCAGTGGACCCATGATCATGGCTCCAAGGAACATGGGAATATCGGAACCGACGATCACGCCGATGGTAGCCGTTGCGCCCACCACCCCGCCCCGTGCCCCGTACACCATGTTTCCTCCGGTAAAGCCGATCAAAAGCGGAAGCAGGTAAATGATCATCGGCTCGACCAATTGGGCCAGGTTTTCATTGGGGAGCCATCCCGTCGGAATAAAGAGAGCCGTAATCAACCCCCAGGCGATGAAAGCTCCGATGTTGGGCATGATCATCCCGCTGAGATAGCTTCCCATCCGTTGGATTTTAATCCGCCACGGTTGGGTGTTGTTTGCGTCCAGGTTCGCTTGATTGACAGACATGTCCATCCCTCCTTTGAATACCGCTTATCTTTAGAATAAAGCGGTTTCATCCCGCTCTCAATGAAAGGAAAGCGCACTTTTGTCAACCCTGTTGTTGACATTGTTGATGAATGGACACTTATCGATCAGTATGGCCCCGTACCATCGCTTCCATGTCTGCCGCAAACAGAACAAGTGCAGGGAAGTAACGATGATAATGGAATTGAAAATATCTTCAACCGAAAAAAGGGGTAAAAGGAGCGAAGACCGATTTCACCGCCAATTGACCAATAAATAGAAAAATGACTTGAATCCAAGAGGGGGTACGGCAACGATTAACGAAATAAATGGCCATTTGGACGTTTTCCGCCGATAACTTATATTAAAGGCGGAGTTTTATTTTATACGGGGATATAAACCAGGCAAATGGGGTCACCGAACTCTGATCGAAGGTAGGCGACTGCCGGTCGATTCCCCCTCACTGAGCACATTTATACGCTTCGTTTTCCGTCTGAATATTCCAGTTCATTAACCCTGATTTACAGACATATCTTATCTAAAAGAGTTTAGGGGGTATATACCTTGGCAGACGGCTTTGTCGTGCGTTCACTTGATGAAATTCGATTTTGGTCTCGTATTATGAAGGAACACTCATTGTTCTTAAAGCTTGGTTTTCGATGCGAGGACACCCAACTGATTAATGAAGCCAACTATTTCTTTAGCCTATTCGAAAGAATAGAAAGTCAAGCACATTCCTTCTCTCGGGAAACCGATCCCGAGGAAATTAGGAGTTTTAATACGGAGGTTCACCAAGCGGCTTCGCTGATTTGGGCATTTAAAAGAAAAGTCTTAGGATTAATTTTGCAATGTCAACTCCCTGGAGGAAATAACTTTCCCTTATTAGTGGACCACGTTAGTCGGGAAGCAAATTATTTCAGAAATCGATTGGAAGAACTGAATAAGGGAAGGCTTGAGGCTCTTCCCGATGCGATCATTAATGAAAATGTATTTTTCCTGCGGATCATGGCTGACCATGCCAAATTTATCGGACATCTTCTGGATCCTTCGGAAAGGAAACTGGTCGAACAGGCTCGGGAGTTCAGCCATGATTTTGATCAGCTGTTATTCCAAGCAAAAGATTTAGAGTCCATGAGGCCTCAATCACAAACGGTTCCCTTACTTGATCAGTTTTTAGATCAAAATAGGGTATCTGTAAAGTCCTTGCGGGACTTCAAAAAGACCGCACGGGAATTAATTGAGGCCTGTCGAATCAAAAGCATTATCCACCCTCTTTTGGCCGACCATGTTTTTCGTGAAGCGGAGAGGTTTTTGTTTATCATCGATCTGTTTGAAAGAAGTTTAACTAGGGGGTCTCCCAAAAAAGGAAAACACCGACCTAACAGGGATAACTGAAGCGATCCAAGGGAGTCAGTAAATTTGTGTGTGTCCAAAAACCCGGAATGATACGGTGACCCCCATTAGGGGTAAAGGGAGCATCTCTTCCGTTTACCGCAAAGTAGATACCATTAATTTGAAAACGAGGCTCTTTCGGGCCTTTATTTATTTTGGCCGGTTTTTTTCCCGCCCAGATGCCGGTACAAAGTGGCTTTGGACACCTGAAGAGTTTCACAAATCTCCCGAATCGAATAATTGGGGTCTTTCATTAGGGATTGCGCCATTTTGCCCAAAGAAGATAAAGCTATTGGCTGAGTTCCAGTTCTCAACCACATTGAGGCCCTCGTGGATCTCGCGCCGGATTTCCTCGTGCTGTAGGTATTCGCACAGGAAGATCGTTTTGATCACACGTCCCATCTCACTCAATGCTTTGTAAACGGGATGGGTCCGGTTTTTGCTAAATCGCTTGAAAATCGCTTCGGTCTCGGCGGTGTTGAATCGCAAGGCCGCAGCGTATTTCACCATTTGGTCGTATTGCAGAAGGATCAGATCCCAGTTGATCGGATTCTTGGCCAATTATAAAAACCCGTACAAAGGAAAATAGAAGCCTCTCTCGCCCGCGAAAAAGATCATAAGAAGACAAAAATGACTTGTGGTTGCATGTGCAACCACAAGTCATTTTCCATTTATCGGTCAATTGGCGGCAAAATCGGCCTTCGCTCCCTTTACCCCAGAAAACCGGGGGATCTATCCCCCGGTTTTCTGTGTCGGTTCGATTATAATAAGCTGCGATTCTTAATATCGAGAAACGAATGAATCACCTGTTCCGCCAACTGATCGGGAGCGACATTCAGGGTGATTACACCCCGGCGTTTTAACGCCTTTAAGCGTTCATCCCGCTCTTCGGTTACCTGTTGGGCGATCGCTTTGCGAAAGACTTCCTTCTCTTCCCTAGGCCGAAGGTTACACTCCCGTTGCAGCTGAGGATCTTCCATCGTGACGGTCATGATTAAGTGGCGGCGTTGCAACACCCGGATGTGCTCGATCAGTTCATCGGCAAAGGTGAGGTTACTGGCATCGGTGAACAAGGCCACCAAGGTCCGCCTTTTGTGGTGAAACGCCAGCGATTCCATCGCCGTGCGGTAGCCGGATTCCACATAGTCTGGTTCCAAATCGTACACCGCTTCAATGATCCGCTGTAAATGGGGAGCTCCTTTGCCCGGGGGGACCCATTTTTTCACTTGACTGGAGAAAGCGAGGAGGCTGACCTGATCCCCCCGTTCCACTGCGATGGCCGCAAATGCCAGGGCAGCCTCCACCGCCCGGTCCAGTCGGGTCAGTTCCCCGTCCCGCACTCCCATGATACGCCCGCAGTCCAACAGGATGGCCACATGCTGCCCCTGTTCCGGTTGGTACACGTTGGTGGCCAGTTTGCCGCGACGGGCTGTCGCGGTCCAATTGATCCAACGGGGTTCGTCATCCGGCACATAGTCCCGGATGTGTGCAAATTCGGATCCCCGTCCCAATCCATGCCGGTTGTGGGGACCGGTTGCAGATAATTTCCGTTTGTACACCCCGCCCCGGACCCGGCGCACGTGCTTTAACAGGGGATACACCTGCTTTTCTTCCGGAAGGACCGCCGCCTGTTGGCGAACCAACAAGCCCATCGGCCCCCTTTGTCTGACATGGATGCGGTCAAACGAGTGACGGCCGCGGCGGTGGGGCCGGACGTGATAGACCAGTGTCTCCGTCTCTCCGGCGGGTACGGTTACCGTCATCTCTCTCCGATCCAACTGGAATCCTTCGGGATAATCATCTTTGACGACACAGGTAACCGGCCAGGGAGCCGGGTTGTACACATGGATCCGGATCGGGTTGGATTGTCCCAATTCCAGAAATCCATCGCTTTCCCGCGTCAGTTGAACCGATCCATGGCGGCGCATCCGTCGGAATTCCTCGATTACCAACCCTGTCAACGCAAGGTGGAAAACGAGAGCGGTCCAGTCGTGAAGCCCCACCATGGCAGCCGCCAAAGTGAGGACGAGCCCGAATCCCAGCGCGGCAAACAGGCGCGGCCCCGGCAGCCAAGCATTATCGCGGAACCGGTACCGAACGGGTGATCTCTTCGATGAGGTCATCAGTTTTAAACCCCTCCAGTTCCACATCCGGACTCATGATCAAGCGATGGCGCAAAGCCGGTTTTATCACCCATTTGACGTCGTCGGGTGTAACGTAATCCCTGGCGTCCATGGCTGCCACCGCCCGGCTCAAAGCGAGCAGGCTGGTGCCCGCTCGGGGGCTGGCTCCCAACAATACCTGCGGATGAGTCCGAGTGGCACGCACCAAGGAAGCGACATAGCGGATGACGGAGTCTTCCGCCCGGATCCTCTCCACCTGACGACGAAAAGCGAGTATTTCCTCCGCCGTCACAATGGGACTTAAGGCAGACTCCCTCCGGGTGGTCACCCGATGACCTCTGAGCACTTCCAGTTCTTCTTCTTCCCCCGGGTAATCCATTGTCAATTGGAGGGCAAACCGGTCTAGCTGCGCTTCCGGCAAGGGATACGTTCCTTCATATTCAATCGGGTTTTGGGTCGCTACCACGAAAAAGGGAGCGGGCAATGGACGGGATTCCCCGTCCACGGTAATCTGGCCTTCTTCCATTGCTTCCAGCAGGGCCGATTGCGTCTTGGGAGGGGTCCGGTTGATCTCATCCGCCAGCAACAACTGGGTAAACAACGGTCCCTGTTTAAAATTGAATCGACCCGACTGAAGGTCAAATACCTTGGTTCCGGTCACATCTGCCGGCATCAGATCCGGGGTGAATTGGATCCGGGCAAAAGAAGCGTCGATCACCTGGCCCAAGGAACGGACCAACAAGGTTTTTCCCAGACCGGGAACTCCTTCGATTAGAACGTGCCCCCCGGTCAACATTGCCGCCCACATCAACTGGACGGTCCGTTCCTGGCCGATGACCACTTCTTTCAAATGTTTCATCACTCGTTCGGATCGGATAGCGATCGTTGCCGGCTCAAGGGTTGGGTTTTCCATTGGTTCATCTCCTCCCGCAGATCTTGGATCTCGCGACTCCACTTTACCAGCTCCTTGTTGGAGATCCGCTTCTTTTCTGTTTTTGCAATGGCTTGGTGGAGATCACGGTAGCGTCGAGCCAATGTCGGATCGACCAAAGCCTCCACTCTTTCGATAATGTCGTCGGCATCGGAGCGCCTGGACATCCCTAACATGTCAGCCGCCTCTCGGAAGAGGGCCCGCTGCCCGATGCCCAACGCCTCTTGGTTCAGGTTCGCCCATTGATACAGCGATCCCATGGCATGGACATACTCTTCCCCCCGGCGCACTTCCCGCACCGTCTCCCAACGGGGAGAGGCAAAGCGCTTCCCCTGTAAAACCATCCACAATAGAAACAACAGTCCCGCCTGCAACAGGAACCATCCCGCTCCGGCAGGAATCAGGTCGGCATAGCCGGGACCCGCCTCCGACTCGTCCACCAGGAATGCGTGATTCCATCCCTGGTACCGTAAACTTTCATCAAACCATACCTTCCCTTCTCCTTCCGTCAGGGAAGCAAAATACAGAGCTAAAGCCAAGTTGTCTCCCCGCTGCAGATAGGTATTGGTCCATATCATGGGTTCGGGGATATAATAGATATTCCCTTCACCGGCAGCCAACCGTCCAATCCGGTCGATGCCGTTCCGGTCTTCCCACACCTCGTCCAGCTCTGTGTCTTCCATCAAACGGCGATTTCGGGGAAAATACAGCTCTTTTATATCCGAAAGCCACGGTTCATCCTGTAATTCCATCGATACCCGGGGGATATTGCCGCCTTCCGCTCCGGAAAATCCCAACTGATTGGCCAATGAATCCAGCGGGTGGGCCAACAACACCAGGGTATTGCCGGATTCCACCCATTTCAGCAACCACTCTTTCTCTTCCGCCGGGACCAGCCAGCGATCCGGCTCCAGCAGGAACAAAACATGCCCCTTTGATTCCGGTAAGCGATCCCACGAATCTTCCCAACGCGACACCGGAACATCCCGCTCCTCCAGCAGCAGGTAAAGTGCCTTGGTGCCTTCCCCTTGCGGGCTGAAACTGGAGAAGCGCGGCTCTTCCGACGGAAGCAGGGATCCTGCAACCATGGCGCCCGCTGCCAACACTGCAATCACGACAAGGATAAGGACAATCCTAGCCGGCTTCAATCGTCCCACCTCCTGTCAGACCCTCGCATAGACGGCGGTACTCCTCATAGTCGGACGCCTCCGGTTCGATCATGCCGTACCACACTAGCTCAAACCGTAAAACCAATAATTGAAACACCGGCAGGTAAATCGGCGCAGCCACGGCCACTTCTTCCCGGTACTCCCGGTTGGTTTTGTGATCTCGCCGGTCCAATGCCTCTCGGTGATCCAACGTTTCCAATGCGTGACGGAACAAACATCGGATCCCTTCGCGATACTCCCCCCGCAATGCATGGGCTTCTCCCCGTTCCCACCATTGTAATGCCTTGCTCTCCTCCGCTGTGGAAGGAGATTCTTCTTCCCCGGCAGGTCGGCTGAGATACAGTTGTTTTACAATCACCCACAGGATCAGGGTGAGGAGAATCGCCAGCAAGACCGGAAGCAGCCAACCCACCCCGCTGCCCGCCCCTGCACGGAAGAGCGACGAAAGGAGGTTATTCAGCCAGTTGCCGATACTCCATTCCCCAATCACGGGCAATTGATCAAACCGTTCCAACAGATGTTGCCACCACATTCCCGACTGGAACTCATCCCTTTGAAGGATTTCGGATAACTGTTCCCGTGACTTTTCATACTCCGCCGTCAAATATGATCATCCTCCTTTGGCGAATCTCCTAAAATTTGTCGTCCTTGAAAAGGGCATCCTCTCCTTTGGCGAAGCCTTCTAGAATTGTCGTCCTTGAAAAGGGCATCCGCCTTAACTCACTGCTTCCGGAGTCGACCGGAGCGATTGTTCCAAGTCCAACCCCTCCCGGCGGATACGCTGATCAAAGTACAAAACGGTGGCCAACACCCCGAAGACAGCCTCCATCAAACAGGTCAGCCCGGCCAGCAAGAGCGCCACCCCCATTTCCACCGCCCACAGGAATGACCATCCCATCACCACTCCAGGTACCAGGATCAGGTGTAACAAAGCTCCGGTGATCCCCGTGAACCCCACCAAGATCACTCCAAACAGCAAAAAAATAGTGAGCAGCCGCCAAAAGGAGCGTCGGGTTAAGCGCCAGCTTCGCTTCAAAGCGGCAAAATATCGCGTCTGTTCTTCCACGATTACCGGAAACACGAGAGATAGACGGACGGTAACCCATATAAGCAAGGGAGTGGACAGGAAGGCTACAAATACGACTGACAGCAGGAGGGGAATAACCCAATCCCCCAGCGCCATGCCTAACAAAGCGAACGGGATAAAAATGAAAGCGGTGATCACTGCCAGACCGCCCAGGATCATTCCTCCCGCCAACCAATGGGTTAATAAAGCGGGCAGTCCCTGTTTCCAAGCATGCTTTAATGCTTCCCCGGTGGTAACAGCCCGCTTCTCGGTTAAATCGCGAATGGTAATCCACGAAACCGCCACTCGCATCAGCGGGTGCAAGAAAATATAGGAGAAAATGAAGCTGATCACCATCAATAATGCGATCAACCCTTCCAACCAACCCAACGGCTTCATCCCGTCTTCTGGCAATGGATCAAGAAAGGGGTCTGTAAAAGGTTCTAAGGTTTCAGATAGCTGCAAATTTAATATTTCATACACAAATTGAAACAGACCGACCAACAGAAAAGTACTGAAAAACACAGGCACAAACCGGGAACGAAAAATGTGGAATGTACCGTCCACTACCTCTAAAAACCCCCAGCGTCGCAAGGGGGTTGTCTCCAATTCTCGCAAGGTTCTCCCCCCACCATCACAAAATGGCCTGAACCACTCCGGGCTCAGGCCCTCGGCTGCCGATGACTACCCCCGTTGGATCGCGCGGAGCCGCTCCGGATCCAGCCGTCGAATCAACGCTGTCAGAAACGCTTTGGCCGCCTCCACGTCCCCTTTGTCGACCACAGCTGCATGGGAGTGGATATAACGGGCGCAGACTCCCAACGCCGCCGAAGGTACCCCGTCCCCCGTCTTGTGAACCGCACCGGCGTCGGTTCCGCCTTGGGAAATGAAAAACTGATACGGAATCCCCTCTTCCTCTGCCGTCTCGATCAAAAACCGGCGCATTCCGGGTAACGGAATCATCGAACGGTCCATCAACCGAATGACCACCCCTTGTCCCAGTTCGCCAAAACCATCCGCCACCCCTGGCGTATCGCCGGCCGGACCGGCGTCCACGGCGAAAAAAACATCCGGCTTCACCCGATTGGCTGCCGTTACGGCTCCCCGCAGACCCACTTCTTCCTGCACCGTCGCCCCGGAAAACACCACATTGGGATGGGAGCGATTTTGCAGGTCTTCCAGCAACTCCACCGCAAGGGCGCAACCAAACCGGTTATCCACGGCTTTTGCCATCAGCCGTCTGCCCCCTTCCATCTCCACCGGGGGACAAACTGGGACGATAAAATCTCCGGGATGGACTCCGGCATTCCGCACGTCCTCTTTACTATCCAATCCGATATCGATAAACATGCGATCCATCGGAACGGGTTTTCCCCGGTCATCCTCCTTTAATAAATGAGGAGGGACAGATCCAATCACACCGGGGATCCGTTTTTCTTCCCGGGTTACGATTTCCACCCGCTGAGCCAGCAACACTTGACTCCACCAGCCTCCCAGGGGTTGAAACCGTAAAAATCCTTGATCAGTAATCCGGGTTACCATAAATCCCACTTCATCCATGTGGCCGGCAACCAACACCCGAGGACCGTTTTTATCCCCGCTTTTTTTCCCGAACAAGCTGCCGAGGCGATCCCTTATCACCTCATCCGCCAGCGGAGTGATCATCTTCTCCAGCTCCCGGCTTACCAACGATTCCGCTCCGGGAACCCCCGGCACTTGAGTCAACGCTCCAAATCGTTTCCAATCCATGTCGCCACACTCCATTATCCGTTTATGTATCGGTCTTTTGTTTCCATTCCCGATAGCGGCGGTGCACGGTTGCCCTGGATACATCATAGCCGAATCCCTGCAGTGTTGCCGCAATCTCTTCAAAGGTCAGCTTCTTCTCCTTAAGGGCCACGATTTGCTCGATCGGCACTTGTTTTCGTTCACGTCCTCCCTTCCCCTGATTTTTGAGGTTGGCGGCAGGGTTATAGCCCCGTTCCCGCATGGCCCGCTGCATTCCCCAAGATATTTTTTGGCTCATCCACTTACGCTGTAATTCTTCCACTTTGGCCATAATCGCCAACACGGTGGATTCCCCAGCATCCAGTTCCATCTCCCCGTCCTCTTGCCGAGAGAAAATTCGACAGCCGTTTTTTTGCAGTTGATGGACCACCGCCAGTTTTGCTTCCCCCCTACCCAAACGCGTATCATCCTGAATCAAAACCGCTTCGATTCCATCCTGCTGAACGGCATGGATCAATTGAAACAAACCCGGACGATCCATATCAAAGCCGCTTTTTTGATCCCCGACCGCGATTGCCACATCAATCCCCAGTTGATTGGCCCATTCCTTTAAGTCAGCCTCTTGTCTGTCAAGGCTCGCTTCCTGCTCCAAACGACGAGTGCTGACGCGAGTGTATATGGCTCCTTTCACGGGACCCCTCCCTCTTGCGTTGGCAGTCGCTTTTCGCTACAGTGTGTTCGAAGGAGCTGATTCATCATGATCACCGATGAAGTGATTCAACGCATTAATGAACTGGCACGAAAAAAGAAAGCAGAAGGGCTTACGCCGGCAGAACAGGAAGAACAAGCAAACCTGCGGAAACAGTATTTACAGGCGATCCGCGGATCCGTCAAGAGCCAATTGGATCAGGTTCGCTTGGTAAAGAAAGAAGACTAGGCGCGTACCCTCTATTATAATGCAAGCAGGTGAAGGACGAAATGAAAGGTCTCCTATCGGAGACCTTTTTTCTTTTACGATCCGGTTAAGTTTATATTGCAAACCAGTCGTCGATTATAAACGGTCTGTGTTATAATTTTCCCGATAAATTCAGATGATCGGGAGGATTCGGATATGTTGCCCTATCAAGAATTGGCTCAATTAAACAAATTAGTTCATGAACCGGCTCGCCTATCCATTTTAACGGCTCTGTCCGCTTGCACCATGGCGGAATTTCTCTTTCTGCAAGAGTTAACCGGATTAACCAAAGGAAACCTCTCCTCCCATCTGGCCAAGCTGGAGGATGGCGGTTTAATCGCGATCGATAAGCATTTTGTTCGCCGAAAGATTCCCCAGACAACCATCCGCATCACTGCTGAAGGTCGCGCAGCGGTGGATAACCATTGGAAACGGCTCGCTTCCATCCATGAGAAGATTCGGAAACAGGGAGCCCACAACGGCCATCCCCCCGCCTCGTTCCTCGAATAAGATCCTGCGATTGTCTCACATGTTTTCTCCTTAACAACGAGTAAGAACACTGGTTTAAGAAAGGCGGTTTCTAGGGCCTGTCTGGTCATTCAATCTTCCGTAAGGATAAGGGAGGGTCGGTATGGCTTTTGGTTCGCCTTTGCACTCACAGAGCACAAGTCTCGCCTAGGCCACTTCGTTCCCGGTCTCGCTATGCGCTTTTTGCAACGAAACGAAGACAGCCATACCGACCCGGGATCTCGCGCTACGGATTGTTCAGACACGCCCTAGGCTTCCGAAAAAACCTGATACAAACACACGGGAAATCCCCAGCACAACAGTTACTCCCAATTTAAAGAAATCGTTTTGCTAAATGATAGATAAGGGTCCAACCCTTTTATTCTATTGTTCATATACTACTTCTAACGATGGAATCCCCCGACAAAGGATTCATTCCATCGGGAGGTGACTGTATGTTTCAAACAAATTTAGGGGATTTGTCCCGATTGATCGAAGGTCGATTGCTGCGAGGTCGACCAAAAACAGTGGTTCGTCATGCCGCTTTCGGGTATACGAAGTCACTGCGAACAGGGGTCGTATTCTTCTTCCACCCACAACGATCAGCCGCCCAACAGTTAAATGCATTGCGTCAAAAATCCAGCTCCGGTGTCATCGTCCCCCCTTCTCTGGCTAGCCGCGTTCCCCGTCATCACCCCGTGATCGTGGTGAAAAATCCGCTCCGGGCCATTTGGAGGGTGACACAGCGTCAGCGTAAATTGAGTCGGGCTCAATTTATCGGAGTCACGGGAAGTTCAGGAAAAACCACAACAAAAGAGATGCTTGCATCCATTCTCAGCCGACAAGCTCCTACGCTAAAATCGCATTCCAACAATAATCTGTTTGCCAGCATGCCCTCCAACTTGATTCCTTTGAATGGTTCGCATCGGTATGCGGTATTGGAAATGGGGATGGCTAGTCTGGGAAACATCCGCAATCAATGTTCGGTCGCCAAGCCCTCCATCGGAGTGGTGACTCAGGTAAAGGAAGCACATGTCGGCAGTTTGGGAAGCAGCTTAAATAATGTGGTTCGGGCCAAACAGGAGTTGGTAGACGGTGTGAAACCCGGGGGATTGTTGGTTCTCAACGCGGACGATCCGGGCAGCCGACGGTTGAGTCTGGCTCGTTTTCGGGGTAAAGTAATCACCATCGGAATTAAAAACCAAGCCACCCTTCGTGCCAGCCGTATTCATGTCCACCGTAATGGAACGAATTTTCGGGTGGGAAACCGGCACTACCAAATCCCTATTTGGGGCAGACACAATGTGTACAACGCTCTGGCTGCCATTGCCGTCGCCCGTCATTTAAAGGTACCGCCTTCCAAAATAGCGGAGGGACTGCGGCGTTTCTCCCCTCCTTACATGCGCTTGCAACCGGTCCGGGGAAAGAAAAAAACCTTGTTGATCAATGACGCTTACAATGCCAATCCCACTTCCATGATCGCCGGCCTGCGTGTGCTTAAGCAAGTGGGCAAAGGTTCTCGCACGTTTGCGGTTCTTGGAGATATGCATGAATTGGGTTCTCATTCTCAATCCGGTCATGCCCGGGTAGGAAAAATAGTGGCCAGACTGAAGCCCGACCATCTGATCACCGTTGGTCCACGTGCCGCTACCATCGCCCGACAAGCAGTCGCAAAGGGATATCCGCGCCACCGTGCGGCCAGCTTCCCTCTGCAGCTGGCCCCCGTGAGGTCCTACATTGTGAAACGCATGACGCCCGGTTCCGTTCTTTACTTTAAAGCCTCCCGCAAAGTATCGATGGAGAACCTGGTGCGAGCGCTTCGCGCGTAAACCATTCCAACCCAGACCCCGATTTAGCAGCGGTCTGGGTTCTTTTGATGTTTTTGTTCAAAATACCGTCGGTTTTGCTCTAGGATTTTCCGGAATTCTCTGTAACTCCTTTTGCGAAAACTACGGCTGCCGTAGTGGTGGACATACGTATCTCCAGCCACGATCAAACGATAACCTGCACGTTTTACCCGCCAACTGTAATCGTCGTCCTCAAAGGTCCCGACTCCAAACCGTTCATCCCAATCCCCAACCTCCTGGATCAACCGCGTCGGAAACATCAGGCAAAAGCCGGAAAGACGATCGGCCTGCCGCCATTGACGAGGGTCACTCCGGTTATGACGAGCGCAGTATCGGTGGACCTCCTGAGGGGTTGTCAGGGAAACCGCCACTTTTTGTTCGGGAATGACTCGGTTGGACACCGGCCCTACCATTCCGTTACGGGGATGAGCCTTTAGGACAGTCAGCAGTTGGGACAACCAGCGGTGGGACACGAGGGTATCGTTGTTGAGGAGGACGGTGACTGTGCCGCGGGCCGCTTTTAATCCTTGGTTAACGGCGGCGGCGAAACCCCGGTTCACTTCATTGCGGATACGACGGATTCCAGGTTGTTTGCCCAGCGCCCAGACGGTATCGTCTGTGGACCGGTTGTCAATCACGATCACTTCATGGGGGGTCGGTGTAAAACGACGAATCGCCGCCAAACATTGTCGCGTGTAGGTCCATTGGTTTCGCACAGGGATAATGATGCTGGTCAACTCCGCAGTCATGGCTGTACCTTCCATTTGTGAACCAAAGAGCGTCCATTCTGCCCTAAGTCTTCCCACCAAGCAGGGTCGCGGCATAATTCATACAAATACCGGGCCAGGTCCTGTTTCCACTGAGAACTTGTCAACAACAGTCCGTTGTGCCGGTGGCGTACCCATTCTCCATGGTCACCCACATCTGTGGTTAAGACAGGGATGCCTCGTGCCATCGCCCAAAAATGAAGAGGCGTTCGGCTGACGTTCGATCCCCCTCCTGTCAACATCCAATCCGCAGCCACCCAGCTGCGCCCTGCTTCTTCCCCTTGTGACGTTTTATGAGAAAAGGTACACAATGCAAGACGTTTCAATCCCTTTCGCCGCAACCCTTCTACCACTTCTTTACATCCGGACCATTCCATCTGGCTGATGGTGCCGTGTACAATTCCCAATACTTGTTTTCCTTGCAATCCCCAACGTTCCCGAAGAGCTCGCCGCAGGATACGGCCAGCAGTCTCCCAACGGTGGGATACTTCCGGAACAGTCGGTAGCACCAGACGGATGGAAGTCGTCGCGGGAATGAGGGAACGCAATTGTTCTTCCAATTCTTTCGAGGGAACCGATACGGAAGTAACGTTTTCCCAATTCGGTTTTTCTTCGGGGATTCGATCCAGGTGTTGATGGATGGGAATCCCCGAAGGCAATGTCCACTCTGATTTTTCCCATCTCTCTCCCGCAACATGGATGCATTCCACACCCTCCCATCGGATGTTTCCGCCATCCTCCCCCCGCCATCTCCCTTCCCGATACTGATATCGCATCCCTGACCGAAGGACGACGGAGGATTCCAACCGGGGAATCCAGGGATACAACGGCAGAGAGACTCCCCCCTTTGATCGACCACTCGGAAGAATCCAGACGTTCATTTTATTTCCCTCCTCCATCCATGATCTTGTACGGTTAGTACATAGCGAGGGAGGGGCGGTATCGCCTTTCGTTTTTGTTGCGAACCGAAGACAGCTACACGAAACCGAAGCTTTCACCTAAAATGTGCCACACGTTTTCGGCTGTCAGTGCCTATGCATCAACGATAACGGGTGTTCCAATCGAACCCGATTTCAGGGTCGTCAAACGGTAACCGGTGTTCATCGGGAGCATTCGCTTGGTAGGACTGTGTCGTGAGATAAACAATCATCGCGGGCCGGTTTCCCAACACCCGGTAACCGTGAGCTACTCCCTTGGGAATGAACAAGAGGGACGGATTTTCCTCCCCCATGTAATACACATCGGTGTTTCCCAGAGTGGATGAGTCGGGGCGTTTGTCGTACAAAACGACTTGGGCATTGCCGACAGGGAAATACCATAAATCGTCCTGTCGGTCATGGTAGTGAAAAGCCTTGATTACACCTGGATAAGACATCGAAGCTGAAAGTTGCCCAAACCGCTCTAGCAGTTCTTCATCATCCCGAACCACTTCCATAAATGTGCCGCGGTCATCACAGTACTTCTTCAACTTTTTAAACACAACACCATCAATCACGGTGTTCCCCCCATTCTCTCAGAGCTGGTCTTGTGCGGTGATTGCATAAAGGCGATTAACCCTTCTCTCCAATGCGGCAAGGGGTGGTCGCGTTCTGTCCGGAGGATGGAACAAGCGGGGCGGGGAGCACTTCGCTTCAGTTCGTTGGATGTAATCGGTATAACGGTGTGGCAGATACCCGCTTCCTCTAAAACGGCTTCGGCGAACTCATGCCAGGAACAGGATCCGTTTCCCGCCATGTGGAAAACACCCCTGTCTTCCCTTTCGAGCAATTGCAGCAGGCCTTGGGCCAGGTGGCCGGTATAAGTGGGACAACCCACTTGGTCCGTTACCACTCGAAGCGGCATCCCCCGTTTGGCTCGTTCCAACATAGCACCGGGAAAATGTTGCCCGCCCCGTCCGAACAACCAGGCCGTACGTAAGATTAGATAGCGTGAACACCGTTTCCTAACCCAACGCTCCCCCATCCATTTGGTCTTTCCATATACGTTGATGGGACAAACGGGATCACTTTCTACATATCCTTCTTTTCGTTTACCGTCGAAGACATAATCTGTACTGATGTAGACAAGTCGAATTCCTCGATCCCCGCAGATCGAAGCCAAATGTTTGGTAGCGATGGTATTGGTCATGAAAGCTTGCCGAGGTTGGGTTTCGCATGTGTCCACTTGAGTGAACGCCGCACAGTGGATGATGGTGTCCGGTTTCTCCCGTTCGACCCAATGATCGGAGTGGGACAATCGAGTTACATCCCATTCCTCTCGAACCAATCCCCGTACGTCATGGTGGAGGGACAAGGTATGGACGATATCTCGTCCAAGCTGACCACCGGCACCCGTTACCAGAATCTTCACGTTTCTGTTCGCTCCTTCAATTCATCGGTCATGAATCCGTCATACCAATCGGTCTGTTGCTGATACCAGCGAATCGTATCGGTTAATCCCTCATCCAAAGGGATCACCGGTTCCCATCCTAACTCCCGACGTATCTTGCTTGTATCCAGACTGTAACGGCGATCATGCCCGGGACGGTCACGAACGTGCTGAATATGAAACAGCGGTTGTTGCAGAGCAGCAGCGATCCGTTTGGCTATTTCAAGGTTGGCGACTGGTTTTTCCGCTCCAATATGGTATATTTCTCCTAATTCCCCCTTTTTTCGTACCAACTCGACACCGCGGCAATGATCCCGCACATGGATCCAATCCCGTTCTTGCCGCCCGTCCCCGTACAAGGGAAGTGTCCGTCCTTTCAACGCCCGCAGGATCAATCGAGGAATCAATTTTTCGGGGTGTTGGTTTGGGCCATAGTTATTCGTGCATCTTGTGATGACAACCGGCACACCATGGGTTTTGTAGTACGCCAAACAGAACAGATCGGCACCAGCTTTGCTCGCGGAGTAGGGATTGCCGGGGGCCAAAACGGTATCTTCACTCGTGTGTCCCTCATCTACACTCCCATATACCTCATCCGTAGACACCTGGACCATTCGAATCGTCGATCCGGCTTTCTGAACTTCTTCCAAAAGATGGTATGTGCCTGTGATATTAGACTTGAGAAACGGGAGACTGCTTTGGATGCTGCGGTCCACATGGCTTTCCGCGGCAAAATGGACGATTTCGTCGATCCGTTCTTCGGCAAACAACTCCGCCACATCGTCCCCCCGGGATAGATCCACTTGACGGAAATGATAGCGAGGATGATCCTCCACGTCCCTCACATTAAGGGGATTGGAGGCGTATTTGAGCGCATCGGCATTGACTACTTCCACTTCGGGTTCTTCCGCTAATAGTGTGCGAATGTAGTGGCTTCCGATAAACCCCATCCCTCCGGTCACTAAAATCCGTTTCTTCACTTGATGTCCCCCCTTTTCTCTTGAAAAAAAGGCAAACGAACCGGGGAGGCTAATTGATGCGCCCGCAGAAGGGAGGGATGAGTGCCGGCATCGGTCCACCATCCCTCCAGGACATCAAACGTGAGAATACTGTCGCGAATATAGCAGTTGTTCACATCCGTGATCTCCAGTTCTCCTCGCGCTGAAGGTTCCAATTCCTCAATATATGAAAACACACGTTCGTCATACAGGTAGATTCCCGTTACAGCCAAATTGCTCTTGGGACGAGAGGGCTTTTCTTCAATACGGATAATTCGTTCCTCTTTTACTTCAGCAACGCCAAAACGTTCGGGATTCTTTACTCTTTTTAGCAAGAGTTTTGCTCCCGATCCTTGTCTGTTGAACGCCTTCACATAAGGGGCCAAATTGTCTTCAAACACATTATCCCCCAACATGACCAACAGATGTTCTCCCTCGGCATACTCCCGGGCCAGGGAAAGAGCTTCCGCAATTCCCCCTGGTCGATCTTGTACTTTATAGGTAAACCGGACCCCGTACTCTTTTCCGCTCCCCAGGAGACGTACCACATCCCCGATGTGTTCCGAGCCTGTCACCACCAAAATATCCTGGATGCCACATTGAGTCATCTTACCTACCGGATGCAGGATCATCGGATATTGACCGACGGGGAGCAAATGCTTGTTGGTTACCTTGGTTAAGGGAAACAGGCGGGAACCAGTCCCTCCCGCTAAAACAACGCCTTTCATTTCCCCCTCCCCTTCCTTCGCCTCGGAAGAAGCGAAAATCTGTTACATCCTATGTGTTTGCCGTTCAGTTGGCACTGATCGACTTGCCTAAATCCCTAAGGAAGTTCGCTTTGAGTAGCGAATTGGAAGGGGATTTTCGTTTGTGTTGCAAACTGGTTTAGTTTTTTAAATGGACTTTCCACTCGAATCCAACAGGCGCATGCGGTAAGCATTCATCGCGGTTTTCCCGAGTTCATTCAGGAAGCGGTGATTGACTACCGCTCCGACGATGGCTCCAAATCCGGGGATGAGCTGGAGCAGCTTGGGCAGATCAATCGTTTCCCGATAATCTTGTTGAAAGGCTTGCCAATCCATCTGTTTGGTGGAGGGGAAAGTCTGGATTGTTTGGTGCCAGTTGCGCAATTTCAAAAATGCTTGGGTCCGTTTCTCGCCGCTGGAGAAGGTGACTTGGAAAATATGAAGTAGATAGAGGCGCTCCTGATCCTCGGTTACATCAAATCCATACAAGGATGCGACATCATAGAGAAACTTCATTTTTAGCGATAGCAGCATGGGGAAATCAGCCAACCCCAACAGGATGCCACCTGCACCGGTTCCTGCTCCCTCCACCGCCGCAAGCCGGCGATAGGTGAGGATTTTTTCACGGATGAGTCTCTCCCGCTCCAAAAAGGAAAGGGAACGGACAGGGTGTCGGCTGGTCGTCCACTCCGAGCCTGTCAATACAGTCTGTACCATTCCTTTGACTGCTTCAGTCATCGCGTCATGGACTTTTTGGGGAATTCGCTCATTCACCTTCCGCTGTACCGACTGGGCAGCTTGCGTAAACCAGGAAGCTTGTTTCATCATTCGATGTTGCCAAGCGATACATTCCAGTCGTGCCCGCTGCTCACCATTCATTTAAAATCCTCTCCTTTTCTACAATGGTACTTGACGACTAGGCGGGTGTGACATATGATGAAAATGAAATTGCAAGAAACAATTGAATCTGTAGTCTTCTCCGTTAAAGGGGAGTAGCTGCTTACAACAAAGTCGTCATTACGGGAGATCATCCCCGGCTTTGTTGGCAACGTATGTTGTTAGCAAGACCTTTACCGTTATTTGGTGAGGGTCTTTTTGTTTTGTTCAACAAAATCTACAGGATAAAGAGAGGGTAATCGTCATGGAACTATTCTCAGCGGAGTTTTTTCAAGCACTTATCGCCATTATCATTATTGACCTGGTATTGGCCGGCGACAACGCCATCGTAATCGGAATGGCCGCTCGCAGAGTGCCTAAAGACAAACAAAGAATGGTTATTATTTGGGGAACGATCGGCGCGATTGTCATTCGGGCAGTCGCTACCTTAGCGGTGGTCTGGCTGTTGAAAATCCCGGGTCTGCTCTTAGCGGGAGGGATCCTGCTGATCTGGATCGCTTACAAGTTGCTGGCGGAAGACAAAGAGCATGAAAAGGTGGATGCCAAACAAAGCATGTGGGGGGCCATCCAGACGATCATTATCGCCGACGCCGTCATGGGTCTCGATAATGTATTGGCCATCGCCGGAGCCGCTCACAGCAATTATCTGTTGGTCATCATCGGTCTGTTGATCAGTGTTCCGATCATTATATTCGGCAGCACCATCATCCTCAAATTCATCGAAAAATATCCCATTATCATCTTTATCGGTTCGGGAGTGCTGGCATGGACCGCCGGCAAAATGATTGTCGGAGAACCTTATCTGAAAGACTTCTTCACTGAAGAGCCTTTTCTGAAATGGGGGCTTATCCTCTTTATCATCCTGGGTGTCCTTATCGCCGGACGAATCACGCGGATGAGACGGCAATCGATCCAGCAGGGGTAACGACATCCCCCGCGCCAAAACACAAAAAACCCGGGTTCCTGATCAGGGAACCTGGGTTTTTCGATTTTATGCGGAAAGCTCGCCGTCTTCCGTTTTCTGATAAAAAGATTGGGATGGTGCGCCGTCGTGTGAGCCGGTCTGGGAAAAATCTAGGGAGAATCAATCTGGAAATGGGCCAATGACCTGTCCCGGCATCCACCTGTGGGAATACGATATAGGGAATTGAATCGTATCAGTGGAGGAGGCGGTGATCACGAAATCCGTCACCCTGAAGGAGTGCGTCCGCCTGATTGGTGGAACATTGGTTCGAGGAAACCCCGGACGGGTTCTTTACTCGGCCAACCGGGGAAGTTACCGGTCCCTTACATCCAATCAGGTTTATTTTATCGACACCCACCAGTCTGTTGAAAAACAGCTGGCGGCACTCCGAAACCACCCCGTCGCCGCCGTTGTCTTGCCATCGGATGTTCCGGGCTCTCACATTCCAGAACGCACCGCGATCATCCGCGTCCGTTCCGTTACCGATGCTTACTGGCGATTGGCTTCATGGAACTGGAAACAGGCCACTCCCAAACATGTGGTGGGAATCACCGGTAGTGCGGGAAAATCCACCACCACCGAAATGGTATACGCAGTCCTGAAGCAGCGGGCAAGAGTCGTACACACACGAGGAAACCTGAACACGTTTACCTTTTTACCCACCTATCTTCTCCGATTAAACCCGGGTGATCCCATTCTACTGTTGGAGATGGGAATGAAGTCCCTGAATAACATCGCCCGGCAATGCCGGGTCGTTCGCCCGAACGTCGGAGTGGTAACCAATGTGGGGGAAGCGCACGCCGGAAGCTTGGGCGGTCTGGACACCGTAGTCAAAGCCAAACAGGAATTGGTGGACGGTATGCGCCCCGGCGGGATTTTGTATCTTAACGCCGATTGTGCCCGCTCTCGTCAATTATCCACCCGTCGTTTTTATGGTACGGTCCGTACTTTCGGCATCCAAAACTCCGCAGACATTCGGGGGGAGAACATCCGATATGGTACCCATGGAATGTCCTTTGACGTACGGATCCGGAATGAAAAATTTCCTTGTGTCATTCCTCATTGGGGAAACCATAACGTCTTAAATGCACTGGCTGCCATCGGCATTTGCCTCTCCTTAGGGTACTCCAAAAAGGAAATCCAAAACGGACTCGCCCGTTCCAGACCTCCCCGCATGCGCCTACAATTAATCCGGGCCAAGAGCGGCAAACTATTGATCAATGATGCGTGGAACGCTAATCCATCCGCGATGAAAGCAGGACTAACCGTTTTGAAAAACATCGCAATAGGAACGAAACGAATCCCGATCGCCGTTTTGGGTGACATGATGGAGCTGGGTCGATACACGTACACCGGTCATCGGGATGTAGGGGTTCACACAGCCAACCAGTCTCTATCTCTATTGGTCACCTACGGAAGCAATTCCCGCGAAATCGGCAGAACCGCAATCAGTCAGGGCATGGACCCTAAGCGGGTCATTCATTATTCAAATCGTGCAGAGCTGATTCGTTTCCTAAAGTATGCTCCTCAAAACAGTGTCATCTACTTCAAAGGCTCCCGTAAGCTGAAGATGGAAAAGATCGTGGATGATCTTGCCCGCCTCCCCGCCCGGGGATAAGGCGGGCTTTGGTCATTCAGCCGAATTCTCCGCGTCTGGTTTAGATGCGGCACTTTTTTATCCATCGATCTGTATTACAAACTAGTTTAAAATTAACCCCTGATCTTTGGGATGTGATCCATGAGAAACCGGCTCCTCACCGTGAGGAGCCGGTTTCTTTGAATTCTATTGGAGTGGTTACCGTGACTGGTTGAGTGCGGCATACAACTGACCCAGGTTTTCCAGGTGGTGATCCTGAAAATCGTTCAGCATCTTTTCCCACAATTGAGCGGTCATCCAGGCATCCCCGTCGGCCGTATGCCGTCCTTGCAAGGCAATCCCGTAGCGGTGGAGCAGACGTTCCAGGGAGTGGTCGGGAAGGCTAGGGTGCAACCAGCGGGCCAGCAGCCAAACATCCAAAAAACGATGCTGCAACGAGGCTCCCCATGTTTTTTTCAAACCCGCCTTCAGGAAAGAGGCATCCAAACCGGCCCCATAAGCCACCAAGATGTTGGACCCTGTAAACTCCAACCAGGACTGCAGTGCATTCGCCAAGGAGGGGGCGGACTTTACCGCATCCTCGGTAATGCCGGTAAGGCGAACAACGACATCTGGAATCTTCCCCTGGGGACGCACCAGGGTATGAAACCGCTTGTCGGGTACCACTTTTCCTTTTTCCACCTTTACCGCTCCGATTGCGATGATCTCATCCCCATGATGCGGGCGAAAACCCGTGGTTTCCAGGTCGACGACGATAAAGGTGAGTTCTTGAAGGGGAACGGACAACTGTCGCTGTGACTTGGCCTCCTGAATCAGGGAACGGACCCATGCTTCCTGCTGAAACGACCGATTTGCTCCGGCGGTCCATCCTCTATCCCGCAGCCACCGGAACCAATCCTTTCCCCCGTTCATAACCTCTGATCTCCTATTTCGGCAGCCAGGCGGTCCAGATCACGGCCAACCTCCCGCCAAATATCCCGGGATAAAGAGAAAGCCTTTTTCAACCTTTGAATCCGCTTAGAAGGATGCTGGGCCGGATCCACATAATTGGGGTTGCCCTCCTCTTCCAGACTTCCGCAAAGGCGAAATTCCAGGAAGACGTCCAACGCGTCAGTTAGGGCCTCCACCCGTTGCCGGGACCAGCCGAGGCAATTTCCCACTCCCCGGATCCTTTGACGGGTGGAAGTTTCCTTCACCTCGTGAACAAGCGACCACAGCCGCAACGCATCCACCATCAGGAGATACCCTCCCTCCTTGATCGGCACCTTCCCGGCAAGGACTCCATACCGCTCCCGGTGAAGACGTCCCCATAGCCCCAAAGGAGTGCGGGAACGGCGGTCCGCTTCCCGCCGTAACACATGGGGATATCGGGAAGCCAACTGAAAGAAATGGTTCCGCCACTCCTTGATCCACTCCCTCTCTCCCGCCACCACACGGGCATCGGCAGCAATCATCAGATAACGAGCGTCGTCGCGGCTGTTTCCCGCAAACCACTTTTCCAAGCGGCTTTTCCACTCCCGGCGGGTTCCCTGCCAAATCGATTCCGATGCCATCACCTTGCCTGGACAACGGGGATAGCCTGCTTGCTGCAAGCCCTCCACCAACAGATGGGTAAAGGCAGTCACCCTTTCCCGGTCCTCATCATCAGCCAACAAGATCCCATGATCCTGATCGGTCCACAACGGTGCCTCTTCCCTGCCGGCACTTCCCATCATAAACCAGGAACCGGACGAAGGTACGAAATCACCTTTGGATCGCGCCTGGTTAGCCGCCCACTCCCACACTTGCTGATAAAGGTGGTCATGTTTAGCTTGGAGAGCGCTCTGGATCCCGATGACTTCGCCGTTCTCATCCAAACACTCCTTTACCCATCGGCCCCAACCACGGTGTTGTTCCAGCCAAAAAGCCGGATTCATCGTCTTCCCCCCAACCAAAATGGGTATAGGAAGGGGATTCCCCCTTCCTTGATTAGAGCGCTTATCCTTTGACCGTACCGGGTTCCTGCTTCATCTGCTCAGGATAACCATAGGAGCCGTGTTCACTCAAATCAAGACCCATCACTTCATCTTCCTCAGTTACACGCAAACCAATCGTTTTATCCAACACCCACAGGATAATGAAAGAAGCAACGGCTACATACAACCCTGCCACAGCCACTCCCAACGCCTGAACGCCCAGCTGGGTGAAACCGCCGCCGTAGAAGAGTCCGGCTTGCCCTGCACCAGCGATTTCAACCAGGCGGGGGGAAGCGAAAAACCCTGTGGACAGTGTTCCCCAGATCCCGGCGACACCGTGAACGGAGAACGCGTAAATCGGATCGTCAATACCCTTTTTCTCAAAGTACAGGGACGTAAACACCGTCAACGATCCGGCAATCGCACCCACCAATACCGCTGCCCAGGGTTCGACAAAGGCACAGGCTGCCGTAATGGCCACCAAACCGGCCAATATGCCATTTAACATCATCGGAACATCCGCTTTACCCAATACGCCCTTTACCGTCGCCAGGGCAGCCAGGGCACCCGCCGCCGCAGCCAAATAAGTCGTCAGTGCGACATAACCGAAAAATCCGTCTCCAGCTTCCAGTGTGCTGCCAGGATTAAATCCGAACCATCCCAGCCAGATGATGGCAACACCCAGCACGGTGTACACTTGGTTGTGACCTGGAATGGCGTTTGGTTTTCCGTCGGAAGTAAATTTCCCGATCCGGGGCCCCAACAGCAACGTGGCCACCAATGCTGCGATTCCCCCTTGCAGGTGAACCACGGTGGATCCGGCGAAATCCTGTTTCCCAAGCGCTTCCAACCAACCGCCGTCACCCCAGACCCAATGGGCGACCACCGGATAAATCACAGCCGTGAACAAGATCCCGAAGATGACGTACACACTCAGCTTGGCCCGCTCTGCAAATCCTCCCCAGGCGATTGCAGCTGCAACTGCTGCAAATGCCATTTGGAACAGGAAGGAAATTTCCAGCGGAATTTCTCCTTCAACGGCCGGAAAGTTAAGGAACCAGCCCGAGGTGCCGAACACCCCATTGCTGTCTCCGAATGCGACGCCGTATCCTACTGCCCAAAAAACC
Organism: Desmospora profundinema; assembly: GCF_031454155.1. Taxonomy (GTDB): domain Bacteria; phylum Bacillota; class Bacilli; order Thermoactinomycetales; family DSM-45169; genus Desmospora; species Desmospora profundinema. Next base: position 304,637 of record NZ_JAVDQG010000001.1, on the reverse strand, counting down.
AAACCGACCAAGGAAAAGCTCAGCATTTGTTTGCCAGCCACGTGACCCGCGTTTTTCATCCGGGTGGACCCGGCTTCCAACAGAGCAAAACCGGCTTGCATAAAAATAACAAGAATAGCACAAAGCATGATCCAGACTGCATCGATGGACAATTGAACACCTTCCAAATCGGATCACCTGACCTCTCATGATGTTTAATGTGATGTTATCTAACATTTGTTTTGTATAATACCATGACCCCCGTAAAAAGCGCAATACTTTTTTGTTAATTTCCCTTACATCTTATGTATGATTACATGCAAAAAGGGGTAAGCACCTCTTAACAGAAGCGCTTTACCCCGAGATCAGAAAGCTGAACGTGAAAGCGGGTCTTCTCCCAATCACTCCGCAATCGTACCCACTGCTCCGCTACATGGCTCCAACCAAACTGTTCCGCTCGTTTTTGTCCATTTTTACCCATATCTTTCATTTTATCGGGGTCGGATAACAATCGACTGCAAGCATCTGCAAGAGCTTTCGGGAGATGTTGCGGTGCCGGATCCACCAGAATCCCCGTCTTCCCGTCCTCTACCACTTCTGGTATCCCGCCGGTACGAACCGAAACCACTGGCAAGGAAGAAGCCATTCCCTCCAGATTAACCAAACCGAACGCTTCACTTCCCGTAGATGGAACCACCAACAAATCCGCTGCCGCGTAACATTTGGGAATATCCATATGTGGAATAAAAGGCATCCAACTCACAATATCCCCCAGGGGTTTTGCCAGTTTTTTTACGTATCGTACATAGTGGGTCTCTAGATTTTTGCCATAGTGACTCCCCCCAACGATGACTAGGCGGATGTTGGATTCGTGTTGAATGATCTTGGGCAAAGCTTTGAGCAGATGGTGGATCCCTTTTTGCGGAATCCAACGCCCCACAAATAATAGTAAACGGTCCGATTCACGGATTCCCCACCGTTTCCTCATCCGTTTCCTGCGTTCCATGGAAAGGGGATCCTCCCGCGGCAAAAAGCGCTTCAAATCTACCCCCAACGGCAGAGTCTTCACCCGCCCTTCCAATTCGGGCACCCATCGAAGCAGGCGATTTTTCAGAAACTGACTGTTGGTCAGGACCCCATCACAAATTGACAAAAAACGGGCGCGTTTCTTCGTTTCCAGGTGCGGCGGCATCAAATAACGGTCTGAATGGAGAGAGAGAACCACCTTAGCATCCGGACAAATCCTTTTCACATGGGGCACAAAGGTGGGGCGGTTTTCTACTTGCACCCATCGGGGACTCAACCGTTTCAACTCCCCCAATGCTCCCTCCAAGTACCCGCGAGTATTCGGGGAACGAACCTCTATCCCCATAGCCTCTCCCAAATCGGCCACTCCCTTACCGATCACATACACCGTGTCGTTCTTGGACAAAGCCTCCGCTAGATGCCGTACAGCAGTTTCCACCGATCCTGATCGCTTCCCTTTCATACGTAGTGAACCGGGGGTGAGAAATGCAGTGTCGCTTCCAGCCGCCCGCTTTGTATGATTTAATAAGTAGGCTGCATACTGCATCGGTTTGTGAAAAGTATCTCGCCAAATTTCCAATTCCTTTGCATGACGAAACGTGATCCGGAGATCACGGCCGTTCACCTCGATAATCCAAACATTCCCCTCTCTATCCACCCCGATATCCATTCCGAGGTCAGCTAAATACGGGACCTTTCGGGATAATTGTCGAGCTGCTGCCACAGCCGTTTCTACGACATGCTTCCGGACTTGCTCCCGTCGTTCCGAATCGGGAAACGCCGTCTTCAACACCGGATCGATTTTTACTGCCACCCCTCCCGCCGCCACGTTGGTGACAATCCCGTAACGGAGGCCTTTCTTGGCGACCATTCCGCTTACCTGCCATTCTCCCGTACCATCCCGTTGTACAGTAACCCGTAAATCGACTGGGCACCCGTCCTCCTCCACCAGCGGAATGGCTTGCTGGATCAGATAAAAAGGTCTTTTCCCTACCACTCGGAAGATTTTGCAGAAGGAGGACAGAGATCCGATCTCACCACGGCTCCCATTCGCTTCCACCACTTTCACTTTCCCCGTCTTTCCAACCCGATCCACCCTTAGAATCCCTAATCCCAAGCTGCGATCTCGCGGCTTCACATAGACGGAGCCATAGGTGTCCAGCAAGCGAATCATCTCTTCTTGTGAAGCGAGAGCCGTTTCCGGCAAACGTTGGGCCAAATCAGGGTTTTTTCGCAGAATGCGGTCCACCCGCCATTTATCCAATCGATTTTCTCCGTTAAACAAGGTGGTACCCGGCCATCGTTGCAATCGGGTCAGAGCTGGCGTGTGAATCATAGGCTTTATCCGATTGTGAATCAGGCGGGGCAACGGTACGCGTTTCCACCGGAAGCAGCCTGTCCCGTCCCGTATGACACCATTCACCGTCCAATCGGCGAAACGAATTTGATCGATAGTAAAAAACACCGGGGAAAAACCCTCTTTCCGCCCCCCCTCGTCATATAAAGCCAATGATTCATAAGGGGATGTCTCCCTCAAACAATCCCCGAACACACGACGGCTGATCATAACCCCCACATCAAAGTTAGACAACCCTGATCCCTCCTGTCCCTGCCATCATATGCGTAGAAACTCAGAGGTACGTAACACAAACGCCCGATTGCAAAAAAAATAGACGAAAAAGCCCGTCAGGCTCTCCGTCATCCTTGATTGACCCAATTGTAGAAAGAAAAAGAAGAACTTCCTTCCTTTTCTCGCCCACTCTCGGATTGATATAGCAATCCTCTATTTCGAAACTTACGGGAAAATTCTACCGCTTCTTCCGGTGTTTTCACTTGATTTCGTTGCCACTCCAACAATATACGGTCCACGTAGCGACAACTTAATTTCCCACAAAATACCGCTTCTCGCAGGGCGGCAGCGATTAGTGACTCCGGGTGACGGTCCTCATCCAGCCACTGTGTCAGCGTTTCACATTCCATCGGTGACAAAGGGCGTCCAAATTCCCGTTCAAAGAGTTGGAACAAGTTATCGTATGCCTCTTCTACCGCTTCATCCGCCCCCTCCGGTTCCCTGTCCAGATAGGAAGCAGCCAACTGTTGCAGAAGCGGTGCCAGCGAGTATCGTTCACTTCTCAACCCGTCCTGATTGACCGATTCCTCGATGGACAAGAATCCACCCCGAACCAGCTTTTGCAACCATTGAACGATTTGTTCCGCGGATGTGCTCATCCGCTCTTCCAGCTGACTGACCGTAGGAAATGGCGTCCCCTCTTTTTCCTGAAACACGAGAATGTGCATCAGGAGCATCACTTCCCCTTCCGTCAATCCCAGTCTGCGATATTCCGTAAACAACATTACTGGAACAGACGTCGAACCCCGACGCAGCATGTCCACGAGCACCGCGTGCGGAGACCATTTGCGGTCCATTGGCATCTACTCCTTTGGGTGAAGTCCCTCCCCATTCGCCGTCCTTGAAAGGGCATCCACCTCTCACCTTCACTATATCAACCGTCCCTGATGAAAAAAAGACTTGAAAAAGGAAACGAGAGCCCCGGTGCAGTCACACCGGGGCTGCTTCCAGCAAAACATGCCATCAGGGATAGAGACGGTTTAGCATACGAGGGAACGGAATGGTCTCCCGAACGTGGTCCAGACCACAAATCCAGGCAACAGTCCGTTCCAAACCTAATCCAAAACCGGAATGGGGAACACTGCCGTATTTACGAAGATCCATATACCAACCATACGCTTCCAACGGAAGCTCGTGTTCTTCGAAGCGTTGTTCCAGCAATTTCGGATCGTCAATCCGCTGGCTGCCGCCTATGATCTCCCCATAACCTTCTGGAGCGATCAAATCGGCGCAAAGCGCCACTTCCGGACGCTCGGGATCCGGTTTCATATAAAACGCTTTTACCTCAGTCGGATAATGCGTAATAAATACGGGCCGATCAAAGCTTTCCGCGATCTTTGTTTCATGGGGAGCCCCAAAGTCCTCCCCCCACTCAAACGGCATCCCTTCCCGTCGAAGCAGCTCCACCGCTTCATCATAGGTGATCCGCGGAAACGGTGCCTTCACATTGGCCAGAGCAGCCGTGTCCCGTCCCAATACCTCCAGCTCAACGGCGCAATTTTGCAGGACCGCTTGCACCACATGAGAAAGGAGGCCTTCCTGCACTTGAAGGCTCTGATCATGATCGACGAAAGCCATCTCCGGCTCGATCATCCAAAACTCGATCAGGTGGCGACGGGTTTTTGATTTTTCGGCACGGAATGTAGGACCAAAGGAGTACACCCGCCCTAACGCCATTGCAGCCGCTTCCATATATAACTGACCACTCTGTGTCAGGTAGGCGTCTTCGTCGAAATATTTAGTGTGGAACAGATTGGTCGTTCCCTCGCAGGAAGAAGGGGTTAGCACGGGAGGATCCACCAGGGTAAACTGCTCCCGATCCAACCAATCCTGAATTTGGCGGATAATTTCGGCGCGGATTCGCAGGATCGCCCGTTGGCGGGGAGAGCGGATCCACAAATGACGATGATCCATCAAAAACTCGACTCCGTGCTCTTTCAAAGCAATCGGATATTCGTCGGCAGCCTGGATTACTTCCAAGCCTGTCACGTCCAACTCATAA